>JAUNVT010000042.1:13541-23872 GCA_030540655.1 Rhodobacterales bacterium | reverse complement strand
CGATCTTCGATCTCGACGTAATCCCGCTTTGGGGCGCCGACATAAAGCTGGCGGGGCCGTCCGATCTTGAGATGTGGATCGGCGATCATTTCCTTCCACTGCGAGATCCATCCCACCGTGCGCGATACCGCAAAAATAGCAGTGAACATTGATGTCGGGAAGCCCATCGCCTCCAGAATGATGCCGGAATAGAAATCAACGTTGGGGAACAGCTTCTTCTCGGTGAAATAAGGATCATCGAGCGCCTGTTTTTCCAGCTCCTTCGCGACCTGGAGCGTCGGATTATCTTCGATCCCCATCAGGTCCAGAACCTCATCGGCCGATTGTTTCATCACGGTCGCGCGGGGATCGAAATTCTTGTAGACGCGGTGACCGAACCCCATCAGGCGGAAAGGATCGTTCTTGTCCTTGGCGCGCGCGATAAACTCAGGAATGCGGTCAACCGTTCCAATTTCGCGCAGCATTTCCAGACAGGCCTGATTGGCGCCGCCATGGGCAGGACCCCATAGGCAGGCAATTCCGGCTGCAATGCAGGCGAACGGGTTTGCACCCGAAGAGGACGCCAGACGCACCGTCGAGGTAGAGGCGTTCTGCTCATGATCCGCGTGCAAGGTGAATATCCGGTCCATGGCGCGGCTGAGGATGGGATTTACCTGGTAATCCTCGGACGGCACCGCGAAACACATGCGCAGAAAGTTCGATGCATAATCCAACTCGTTCCGCGGATAGACGAAGGGCTGACCGACCGTATATTTATACGCCATGGCGGCAATGGTCGGCATCTTTGCGATCATTCGCACCGATGCCACTTCGCGCTGCCACGGATCTGTCACATCGGTGCTGTCATGGTAGAATGCGCTCAGCGCGCCGACAACTCCCACCATGATGGCCATTGGCGGCGCATCCCGGCGAAATCCGCGGAACAGAAAATGGAGCTGTTCATGCAACATCGTGTGTTTGGTCACACGGCTTTCAAAATCCTCAAGCTGACCAGCCTTGGGCAGTTCACCATACAGCAGTAGGTAGCAGACCTCCAGATAATGAGACTTTTTCGCAAGTTGCTCGATCGGATAACCACGATGGAGCAATTCCCCCTTATCTCCGTCGATGAAGGTAATCGTACTTTCGCAGCTGGCTGTCGATGTAAACCCGGGATCGTAGGTGAATACATCTGCGTCGGCGTATAGCTTGCGGATGTCGATCACATCGGGACCAATCGTCGGAAAGCGAATCGACAGGTCGTATTCTTTGCCGTTCACTTTCAATGTGGCGGATTTATCGTCTTCGGCCATGCGGCGGTCTCCTTGTTGCAGCCTTTGCGCCAGTCAGGCCGCTTGGGCTGGATGATTCATCGGCCCGCCTGATCGGTCAAGCGCAGTCTTGGCCTGCATCCGTCAGTCGGCCCACCGTCTCGGCTTTTCCGAGCACCAGCATCATGTCGAATACGCTGGGCGTTGCGCTGCGGCCGGCCAGCGCGGCCCTGAGCGGACCTGCCAGCTTGCCAAACTTGGTTCCCCGGTCTTCAGCGAATTGATTGGTTAACACCTCCAAGCTTTCGCGGTTCCAGTTAGCATTTTGCAACTGCGGCGTCAATTCATTCAGCATACCACGGGATACAGTATCCAGATGCACTGCCGACTTTTCATCAGGTTGAACCGGACGGGATGCGGTAATAAACTGAGCTTTCTCAAGGAGTTCCGGAAAAGTCCGCGCGCGCTCCTTCAGGCAGAACATTCCCTCCCGGAACCTCTCCAGTTGCTCATCAGTCGGTGTTGGCATACCGGTGAAGCTCATGAAATCCAGCAGTTCCTGCAGAAGCGCAGCATCGGGGGTCGCAGCAATATGGCGACCGCAAATGTTTTCCAGCTTCTTGAAATCAAACCGCGCTGCTGATTTTCCGATCCCGTCCAGATCGAACCACGCCTGCGCCTGCGCATCGGTGAAGAATTCATCATCACCGTGGCTCCAGCCCAGCCGGGCAAGATAGTTGCGCATTCCCGCCGCAGGATACCCCATCTGGCGATATTCATTTGTGCCCAATGCGCCGTGCCGCTTGCTCAGTTTCTTGCCGTCGGCGCCGTGGATCAAGGGTATATGGGCATAGACGGGCAGGGGCCAGCCCATCGCATCATAGATCATCATCTGGCGCGCCGCATTGTTCAGATGATCATCGCCGCGAATGACATGTGTCACGCCCATGTCGTGATCGTCCACCGCTACAGCCAGCATGTAGACCGGGCTGCCATCCGAGCGCAGCAAGACCATATCATCCAGTTGATCATTGCGAATGGTCACATCGCCCTGAACCGCATCCTTGATGACAGTTACTCCCTCTCGCGGGGCTTTCAGGCGAATGACGTGAGGCAAGTCAGGGTGTGTGTCCGGCGGCGCCTCGCGCCAGGGGCTCTGATACATTGTCGAGCGTCCCTCGGCCTTGGCGGTATCGCGGTAGAGCTGTATTTCCTCCTGAGTGGCATAACATTTATACGCGGCACCCGCCTCCAGCATCTTGTGCGCAACCTCGGCGTGGCAGGCAGCGCGATCAAACTGGCTGACGATGTCGCCGTCATGGTCGAGCCCCATCCACGCCATGCCCTCAAGAATGGCCTGCGTCGCTTCAGGTGTCGACCGCGCGCGATCAGTATCCTCGATGCGAAGCAGGAACTTGCCCCCGCGGCCCCGCGCAAACAGCCAGTTGAACAATGCCGTGCGCGCGCCACCGATATGCAGATAACCGGTAGGCGAAGGGGCAAAACGGGTCACGACCTGTTGGGACATGGGGCGCTATTAACCTTTCGGTAACAATGACTGGGCTAGGGTAGGGTCTGTTTATCGGCCCACCGGAGGGGAAACAAGTGGCGGCGGTCTGGGGCCATCTTTCACACGCGCTGCTTTTGCAAAGGGGACATCTGTTCGGCTGGGCTCCGGTGTTCCTTGGGATAGGGATCGCGATTTATTTCGGGTTGAAGACTGAACCCTCGCTCTGGATCTACATCTTTCTGGCCGTTCTGGTTGTACTTTGCCTCGGATGCGCGCGCTGGACGGGTTCGACGTTTTCACCGCTGGCTACGGGTGTGGCACTGATCTTAATCGGCGTGATTCTGGCAGGCGCCCGCACTCATACTGTAAGCGGGCCGGTGCTGGGCTGGCGCTATTATGGCCCGGTCGAGGGGCGTGTCGTCGACATCGACCGGTCGTCGTCCGACGCCGTCCGCGTCACGCTGGATCGGGTGCACCTGCGCAATGTCGCACCGAACCGCACCCCACGGCGCGTGCGCCTGTCGCTCCATTCGAATACAGCGGGTGCGGAGCCCATGCCCGGTCTGATCATGGGGGCTACGGCCCATCTGTCACCTCCTTCCGGGCCTACAGAACCCGGAGGATTCGATTTCCAGCGTCACGCCTGGTTTCAAGGCATTGGCGCCATCGGGTATACCCGCGTACCTCTGGTTGCTTTGGCCCGTGCCGAGGATGGGCAAACCATGTTCGCAATACGCATGGCCCTTTCAAAACAGGTACAGTCCGCGCTCGCGGGGGAGCCCGGCGCATTCGCCGCAGCCATAATGACAGGCGATCGCTCGGGCATGAGCCAGGATACTTTGATCGCGCTGCGCGTGTCGAATCTGGCGCATCTTCTGGCCATCTCGGGGCTTCATATGGGGCTCTTGACAGCATTTGTGTTCGGCGCCTTTCGTTATGGGCTTGCTTTGGTGCCATGGCTCGCGCTCCGTGCGCCGGTCAAACCCGTTGCTGCCGCGCTGGCGCTTGTCGTGGCGGCGTTCTATCTGGGGCTTTCCGGCGGCAACATCGCGACCGAACGGGCATTTATCATGGTTGCAGTCATGCTGGTCGCCGTCATGCTGAAACGGCGGGCTCTGAGCCTGCGCGCGGTCGCGCTTTCCGCGCTCATCGTGCTGACCTTGCGCCCGGAGGCATTGATGGGGCCCGGCTTCCAGATGTCCTTTTCAGCGACGGCGGCGCTCATTGCCGTCTTTGGCTGGATCCAGACCTCCAGGTTGCCAAAGGGGCCCAGACCTCTCCGGCCGGTTATCGCCGTAGTGACATCATCGTTGATCGCGGGCCTGGCAACGGCACCTTATGCTGCGGCACATTTCAACCAGTTTGCTCATTACGGGCTCATCGCGAATCTGCTCAGCGTTCCCTTGATGGGCGTTCTGGTCATGCCGGCGGCCGTCCTGTCGGTATGCCTGCTTCCCTTGGGGCTGGACTGGATCGGACTGTGGATCATGGGCCTCGGGTTGGAGTGGATCTTGGGAGTGGCGCGATGGGTCGCCGCGCTGGATGGAGCGCGCGGCACGGTCGTCAGCCCGGGCGCGTGGGTGCTGCCCTTGCTGACGCTTGGCGCGCTATGCTTGATCCTTTGGCAAGGACGGGCCCGCCTTCTGGGTGCGCTGCCAGTGATCGCGGCATTCGTGCTGTGGATGGAGGCGGAACGGCCATCCGTGCTGATCGCAGATACCGGCGGATTGGTGGGAATCATGACGGATCAGGGGCGCGCGCTCAACACGCATCGCGGGTCAGGCTTCACAGCTCTGAATTGGCTGGAAAACGACGGAGATCCCGCAACACAGCAGGATGCTGCCGAGCGCTGGACGTCGCAGCCCACCGGGCCCGGCGGGATATCGATAATTGCCCTGCGCGGGAAACGTCAGGCCGCCACCCTGACTGAATGCCGCGACAACGATTGGGTGATCATGGATGCCCCGCCCCCCGACACCGTAATCAAGACGTCCGGCTGCGTCATGTTGACCGCTGAAACCCTGCGAGAGACGGGTGCGATGGCGCTTTACGATCGCGGAAAGAATATGCAGCCACGCGTAGTTACGGCGCGTGAAGTAAGTGGGGTGCGTCTTTGGAACACGCCCCGCAATCGTAAGGCGGTTGCTGCGGTGCGTGGCGCACTCAATCAGTAGGTACGGATGAGACCCACCAGTCGACCCTGAACCTTGACCTTATCCTGGGGCAGGATGCGCGCCTCATACGCGGGATTGGCCGCCTCAAGAGCAATCGAATTCCCACGCCGGAAAAAACGTTTCAGCGTGGCCTCCTGATCTTCGACAAGGGCCACCACGATGTCGCCGTTATCTGCTGTGGAGGCTTCGCGAATGACAACGATATCGCCATCATTGATGCCCGCGTCGATCATGGAATCGCCCTTGACCTCAAGCGCGTAATGTTCCCCCGGCCCGCTGACCATGCTGCCGGGAACGGCAACATTATGGGAAGCGTGCTGGATCGCCTCGATCGGAACGCCGGCAGCGATTCTGCCCATCATTGGAAGTTCGATGGCGTCAACGGTGGATACCGGCTGCGCATTCGCAGGCGGGGGCGAATCCGGCCGATCCCCGTCGATCACGCGCGCCGCAAATCCGTGTGACGCCGCGCCCCCGAGGGATTCAGGCAACTTTATAATTTCGAGCGCCCGCGCCCGATGCGCCAGGCGCCGGATGAACCCACGCTCCTCCAGCGCGGTAATCAGACGATGAATGCCCGATTTGGACCTCAAGTCCAAAGCATCCTTCATCTCGTCGAAGCTGGGCGGCACACCGTCGCGCTGAACACGTTTGTTGATGTATTCGAGCAAATCGAGTTGCTTTTTGGTGAGCATTCCGCCGGTCCCTCCGAAATTTCTTCAACCGTCTTTGTTCTAGCCATGTTCTCGTTTTGTGTCAATGGGCCTGCTTTTTGCCCCTATAGACGCATGCAAGTGACCGGATCGCCCGCCTTTTTCGGCTCGTCATATGGGGGCCGCATCAGCAGGATATCGGCGCGGGCCAGAACTCCCAACAGCGCACTGTCCTGTGATGTCGCAGGAGTGGCGACGCCATCCAATAACGTGGCACGCATATAATGCGCGCGCGGACCGTTGGCTGGCAAATCGGTGCCCAGCGTCGCTGAAAAACTCGGCGCTGGCGCAGCACCAAGTCCCAGCATCGCCCGTATCATCGGAAGGATGAATACATGACCACAAACCATGGCCGAAACGGGATTGCCGGGGAGCCCGACCATGGGAACGCCGCCTATCTTGCCCGCCATCAACGGTTTTCCGGGACGCATTGCGATCTTGTAAAACGATCGCTGCATCCCAAGAGATTGCGCAACCTGGCCGACCAGATCGTGGTCCCCCACGGATGCACCACCGATCGTGACAATCAGATCCGATCCCTTTGCCAGATCAAAAGCCATTTCCAGTGATTCCGTGCTGTCGCGGGCAATCGGCAGAAGCCGGGCATGAGCGCCATGCGCTTCGACCAGCGCCGCCAAGCCGAAGCCGTTGGATGCAATGATCTGGTCAGGGGCGGGATCCTCACCTGGCATGACCAGTTCATCCCCTGTCGCAATAAAGGCGATTTGCGGCATTCTTGTGACTGGCAACTCCGCAATATTCATCGACGCCAGAAGCGCGATCTCATGCGGACCCAAGAGGCGCGGAGCCTCCATCCGGGTGCCTGCACTGAAATCTGCGGCGGCGGGCCTGACATGCGGACCTTCATCAATCCGCGCCCCCAGAATGATCTGAGAGCCATCCCTCTCAACATCTTCCTGGATAATTACCCGATCGGCACCTTTGGGAAGCGGCGCGCCGGTAAATATGCGCACCGCCTGATCCTTGCCGACCTTCCCGTCAAACCGATGGCCGGCGGCAGCCTCGCCTATCACTGTCAGCCTTGCGCCTGGTCCCGCGTCGTTGCGGCGTACCGCATAACCGTCCATCGCCGAGGCTGCGAACGGTGGCTGATCCCGCATTGCCGTCACGGGTTTTGCCAATATTCTGCCTGACCCCGCGCGCAGCGGAACCAGCTGACATTCCAGTGGCGCAACCAGATCGAAGAGGTGGGCCAGCGCTTCATCTACTGAGATCATGACAAACCAGCCTTCTGTTACAGGCAGTCACCTGACGGGACGAGCCTCATTGATTGATTTCACTGCGCTTCATAACGTCCTGATTTTCCGCCCTCTTTCAGAACAACCCGCAAGCCGTCGATCTGCATCGCACGGTCAACAGCCTTGGCCATGTCGTAGACGGTCAGCGCGGCCACGCTCGCGGCAGTCAAAGCCTCCATCTCGACGCCGGTTTGGCCTGTCGTCTTGACCGTCGCCGAGATGCGAATGCCGGGCAGATCCGGGTCAAGCGTCAGATCCACCGCAACTTTGGCAATAGCAAGAGGATGACACAGCGGAACAAGATCAGCGGTGCGTTTGGCTCCCATTATCCCCGCAAGCCGCGCCACTGACAGAACATCGCCCTTCCTCGCGCGACCTTCCGATATGATATCAAATGTTTCGGAGGCCATGCTGATGTGACACTCGGCAGTAGCGACACGGGCCGTTACCTCCTTGGCAGACACATCCACCATATGAGCATCGCCCTTGCTGTCGAAATGTGTAAGGCCGTTCATTTCAGCGCCCTCCCGCAGTTAAGGGGTTGCTGAGGATCATGCGCGTGGCAGACGCCACATCGTCCGCACGCATAAGGGTTTCGCCGATCAGGAAGCAGCGCGCGCCGTATCTTGCCAGATCCGCCAGATCCTCACGCGTCTCCAGCCCGCTTTCGCAGATGATGATGCGGTCCTCGGGGACATAGCGGGCGAGGGTGCGGGATGTGTCAAGATCTGTCTCGAACGTTTTGAGATTGCGGTTATTTATCCCCACAAGGCGCGACTGAAGCGCCTCCGCCCGTCGCAGTTCCTCTTCGTCATGTACCTCGATTATAGCGTCCATGCCCCACTCGCTGGCTGCACTTTCAAGCGCGGCCGCTTCGTCATCGGAGACGCACGCCATGATGATCAGAATGCAGTCGGCCCCGAGCGCCCGGGCTTCGGCGACCTGATAGGGGTCGAACATGAATTCCTTGCGCAACACGGGCAGATCACATGCGGCGCGTGCTTGGACCAGATACTCTTTCGCGCCTTGAAAGCTTGGGGTATCGGTCAATACGGAAAGGCATGTCGCGCCGCCAGCCGCATAGGCAACGGCGAGCGCCTCGGGGTCGAATTCCGCCCGGATGAGGCCCTTGGAGGGACTGGCCTTCTTGATCTCAGCGATAAGCCCGTAGCCCTGGAGTGATGCTTGGAGGAGCGAATCCTTGAAAGGGCGGACTTGAGGCGCCGCGCGAGCCATGTCGCCCATCGTCTCAAGCGATTTTCCGGCTTTCGCGGCTTCGATCTCTTCCAGCTTGTAGGCTTTGATCTTGTCCAGGATCGTAGGGATGCTCATGATAACTCCGATGTAATTTTTGCCAGCCGTTCAAGCCGCATGGAGGCGGCTCCGCTGTCGATGCTGTGGCTGGCGATCTGCGCGCCCTCGCGCAGGTCGGACGCGATGCCCGCAACAACCAGTGCAGCAGCCGAATTAAGCAGGACCGCGTCGCGATACGCGCCCGGCTCCCCATTCAGAAGCTCTCGCAAGGCCGCCGCGTTTTCCTGAGGGGTGCCGCCAAGAATGTGCTCGAAAGGGTGCCGGGGCAGGCCGGCATCCTCGGGATTTATCTCAAACTCGCTGATGTTGCCATCCTCGTCCAGCGCGGCGACCCAGGAGTGCCCGCTGATGGCCAGCTCATCCGTGCCATCGCTGCCATGCACGAGCCAGGCGCGTGTCGATCCCAATTGCATGAGCGTTTCCGCCATTGGACGGATCAGATCGCGGCGATAAGCGCCCGTCAATTGCCGTTTGACACCGGCAGGATTGGTAAGAGGGCCAAGGATGTTGAAGATCGTCCGCGTTCCAAGCTCGGATCGCGCCGGTCCTACATGCGCCATGGCGGGATGGTGCATAGGCGCCATCATGAATGCGATGCCGATATCTTTTAAAGCTATTTCAACGCGTTCCGGACCGATCATGACGTTGATGCCCATTTGCGTCAGCGCGTCGGCCGCACCCGATTTCGAGCTGAGGTTGCGGTTTCCATGTTTGGCCACGCACACGCCCGCACCCGCAACCACAAAGGCCGCAGCAGTCGAGATATTCAGCGTTCCCTTGCCATCGCCGCCGGTGCCGACAATGTCCATCGCATTTTTCGGTGCGCGGACCTTGTGGCATTTCGCCCGCATCACGGCCGCGGCGGCGGCATATTCATCCACTGTCTCGCCCCGTGTGCGCAGAGCCATCAGAAATCCGCCGATCTGGCTGGGCGTCGCTTCTCCCTCGAACAGGATGGCAAAGGCCGCTTCCGCCTCGGATCGGCTGAGGGGGCGGTCGGCGGCAACATCGATCAGTGGTTTCAGCGCATCGCTCATGCGGTGGTCTTCATCATGTCGAGGAAATTCTTCAGGAGGGCGTGGCCATGCTGCGAGGCGATCGATTCAGGATGAAACTGAACCCCTTCAATCGGCAACGCGCGGTGGCGCAGTCCCATGATCGTCCCGTCGGCCAGATGCGCCGTCACCTCCAGACAGTCGGGCAGGCTGTCGCGCTCGACTACCAGACTGTGATAGCGCGTTGCCTCGAAAGGCGAAGGCAGGCCGGCGAAGACCCCTTTGCCCTCATGGTGCATCTGGCCCATTTTGCCATGCACTATTTCCGAATGTCGTATGACGCGGCCGCCAAATGCCTGACCGATGGTCTGATGGCCCAGACATACTCCTAACAGAGGAATCTTTGCCTCGGCCGCCGCCAATGTCAGATCCAGACAGATGCCCGCCTGATCAGGATCGCACGGGCCGGGCGAGAGCAGGAGTGCTGACGGCTTGAGCGCAAGAGCGCCCGCTACATCCAGCGCATCATTGCGGCGCACCGTTACCTCGGCACCCAATTCTCCGATATAATGCACCAGATTATAGGTGAAACTGTCATAATTATCTATCAGCAGCAGCATCCTGGTCCGTCCGTTATGGCAAAGCCCCTGAGTTGCCCCATCCCGTTATTTGGGGTGGAGGACGGTGGGCCGGTCGCGATATACTTGTTCAGGCTTGGCCCCAAGGGTCAAGAGGCCGGTGACAGGAAACACCGCGTCCTGGCACATGCAGAAGGAGAAGGCGCAACATGGTAAGCAGGTTTCTGTCAGGACTGGCAGCGGGTGCAGTTGTGTCCGGTCTGATATTGGCGGCAATTTCGGTTCTGTCATCGGGCGACGCTCCCGCGCCCGGCCCGCAGCCTGGTGAGGTGGAAGTGCCTGTCGGGTCTGGCTTCAGTCAAGCGCGGGATGATACGACCGCGCGTTTACCGCAATCCGATACGGTGCAGAAACCAGCCTTCGGAACAGCGCCGGTCGGCGCCGCGCCGCCTGATGATCTGAGCAAGGTTACCGGAAAAGGTACGGCCCCCGCCCGCCGCCCCGAAATCAGTGCGCCGCAAACAGATTTGACGTCGCC
>JAUNVT010000042.1:0-13441 GCA_030540655.1 Rhodobacterales bacterium | reverse complement strand
CTGATCAGAGCCGTTCCGAAAGAGGGGTAACAGACACGAGCACAAACCATCCCCCGCAGCCTGCCGCAGATTAACCTTTTGCGCATTGTCGAAATGTCGGCCCGTTTGCGCCTTGTCCGCCTTTGCGGTGCCGGTACACCGGGCGCGATAGGAATCAAGGACGGACGCTTAAACCTCTGAAGCCGGGGTGCATTGATTTCAGAGTTCTTGTCTGATTCACCGCTTCCAATAGGGAGCGGTGACATGAGCGATCCATGCTGGCTGAGCGACGCGCAGATAGACGGGCTCAAGCCATATCTCCCCGATCTCCATGGCAAGCCGTGCGTCGGC
Organism: Rhodobacterales bacterium; assembly: GCA_030540655.1. Classification (GTDB taxonomy): domain Bacteria; phylum Pseudomonadota; class Alphaproteobacteria; order Rhodobacterales; family Rhodobacteraceae; genus Roseovarius. Next base: position 13,111 of record JAUNVT010000042.1, on the reverse strand, counting down.
GACAAGCGCGTCATGAGCGGGATTATCTTTTTTAATCGCACCGTCTTGAGGTGACGTGACGCGAATACGGCTCGCAGAAGACCTTTTTCAGACTCGGAAGCGCTGAAGTTAGATGGGGGTCTTCGCCCGAATGCTGCTCGAGCTGGCTAGCGAAGGCGCCCCAACCGACGCGCTGATCCCATCTCAGGACGCATCCACGGCTTCCGGCTTCGGCCGAAATGGGGCGCGCGGCCGCTTGACCGGCCGGACCAGAGGCGGGATAAGTGGCAGGCGGGTGCCGTCCGAATGCCGTTGGCCGCCCCCCCCTGCAGATGTCCGCAAGCGTTACTGGATCGAGAACAGCTTTATAGGGCTGAAGGACTGCCGCCGCGTCCCGATACGCTACAACAGACGCCCGAAGGTATTGCTGTCCGTATGCGCGCTGGCCGCCGCCGTCATGTTCTGGCTATGAAGACTGACCGTCGTCGTTTGCGGATTGGTTTGATGGCAGCAGCTAAACGTCGCGCCACTCTCCGGGTGCAATTCCATCCAGCGACCATTCGCCCATCCGCCAGCGCACGAGCCGCAGTGTCGGGTGCCCGACATGAGCAGTCATCCGCCGCACCTGCCGGTTCCGGCCCTCAGTTATCGTCAGTTCGATCCAGCAATCCGGGATGGATTTACGATACCGGATCGGCGGCACTCGCGGCCAGATGTCAGGCGGATCAATACGGCGGACCTCTGCGGGCAGGGTTGGGCCGTCCTTCATGGTGATACCGTTTCGCAGCGCCATCAGGGCGCTTTCATCCGGCAACCCCTCGACCTGAACCAGATAAGTTTTCGGCTTTTTATATTTGGGATCGGATATGCGCGCCTGAAGCCTGCCATTATCCGTCAGCACTAAAAGCCCCTCGCTGTCGCGGTCAAGGCGCCCGGCCGGGTAGACGTTTTGAACGTCAATATAATTCGCCAGGGTGGGGCGGCCGCTACCTTCGTCACTGAACTGCGACAGCACGCCATGCGGCTTGTTGAAGAGGATCAGTCGCGCCATCGTTTGTCAGGGCGCCTGCACCCGCGTATCCTGAACATGATTTTACCTGAGAAATCGGATTGCATCAGCTGTTCCCGTCGCCGTTGAATCGCGCGGCGTCGGCGGCGGCCCGGCGGATGGCGCGCGATTTGTGGACGGTTTCCATATATTCTGCATCCGGATCGCTGTCATAGACCACACCGCCCCCCGCCTGGATGTAGAGCTTCTCATCTTTGACCACAGCGGTGCGCAGCGCAATGCAGATATCCATGTCGCCGCCCGCGCTGAAATACCCGACGCCGCCCCCATAAACGCCGCGCTTCTCCGGCTCCAGCTCGTCGATGATCTCCATCGCGCGGACTTTGGGCGCACCGGATACGGTGCCCGCGGGCAAACCTGCCAGAAGCGCGCTGAGCGCATCCTGACCTTCGGCAAGTTCGCCCACAACGTTGCTGACGATATGCATCACGTGACTGTAGCGTTCGACGATGAATTCCTCGGTGGGGCGCACGGTACCCACCTTGCACACCCGGCCGATGTCGTTGCGGCCCAGATCCAGCAGCATGAGATGTTCGGCCAACTCCTTGGCATCCGACATAAGATCTGCCTCATTTGCGCGGTCCTGTTCCGGCGTTGCGCCACGGGGGCGGGTGCCGGCGATGGGACGAATCGTTACCTCATCGCCAAAGACGCGGACCAGAATCTCGGGGCTGGCGCCGATTACCTGAAACCCGCCAAAATTGAAGTAGAACATGAAGGGGGAGGGGTTGGTGCGCCGCAGGCTGCGGTAGAGCGCGAAGGGCGGCTGAGAAAACGGCTGCGACCAGCGCTGGCTGGGCACCACCTGAAAAATATCGCCCGCGCGGATATAATCGCGCGCCTTCTCCACAGCCGCGATATACGCTGAATAGCTGAAATTGGATGAAACGTCACATTCATCGGCCGCCGCACCCAACCCGCGCCCGGCCTGTGGCAGGGCGCGCTCCAGATCGCGCACCGCGTCCATGACCCGTTCGGCCGCCTGCGCATAGGCGGCACGCGCCGACTGCCCCGCCTGCGCCCAGGCAGGAGCGACCACGATCACCTCACCCTTGACCCCATCCAGAACGGCGATCACAGAAGGGCGCAGCATCAGCGCGTCCGGCAGGCCCAGAGGATCGGGCTTCACATTTGGCAGATGTTCGACCAGCCGGATCATGTCATAGCCAAGATATCCGAACAGGCCCGCGCTGGCGGCAGGCAGATCCTTGGGCAGATCAATGCGGCTTTCGCCGATCAGGCTGCGCAGATTGTCCAGCGGGTTGCCCGCCTGATCCTCCCACGCCTCCGGATCGAACCGTGCAGCCCTGTTGATGCGGCTGCTGGTGCCATGGCACTGCCAGATCAGGTCGGGCTTCATGCCGATGATGGAATAGCGTCCCCGCACTTCGCCGCCCGTCACTGATTCCAGCATGAAGGCATCAGTGGCGGCGCCCGTCAGTTTCATCATCAAGGACACAGGAGTGTCCAGATCAGCGGCAAGACGTGTATAGACGATCTGGCTCGCGCCAGCTTCATGTCCGGGGGCGAACTCTTCGAAGGACGGAATCAGGTCCACAGTGTACGGTTCCTATTGAAAGTTGGCATGAACGGCATTGATCGCCGACTGATCCAGCGTGATCCCGGCGCGCGCGCGAATGTCGGCGGCAAGAGCCTGATACATATCCTGTGCGATATCGTTCGCCGCCGAATCCCGCAGGCTCTGGCGCATCTGCACCAGCCCGCCATCGGCTGCGTCCGGGTCTGCGTCGGGTGGAGTGATCGCATCCAGCCGCACAATGATCAGGCTGGCAGTGCCGGAGATTGCGGTCACGTCGCCTTCGGCCATATCGAAAACCGCCGGGATGAAACCGGGTGGAGTGTTTTCCTGAAAACCCTGCCGTGTCAGCCCTGTTGCCGTCTTGGGGTTCAGGCCCTCATCCTCGAAAGAGGCACCGCCACGGATTGCGGCAATTGCAGTATCGGCCTGAGCCCGCAATGCGGCGATGACCGCATCCTTTGTCCATGCCGCCTGAACCTTCTCGGCAACATCTTCAAACGGCTGTACCGTCGGCTCCACCACCTCATCCAGACGCAATGCGAATATACCGCCATCCTCCAGACGGATCACGGAGGGAAAATCGCCTTCTTCCGCTTCTTCTGCTGCGGTGCGGAATTCCTCATAGGCCGCGATCCCCTCGCTCAACCCCGGATGCCAGTCTATCTTATCGACCTGCATCTGCGTTTCGTCGGCAAGGTTTTCAAGCGTCGCGCCACCGGCCAGAAGATCGTCGATATCCTCTCCGGCGGTTTCGATGACGCGCGCGGCGCGGTCACCTGCCAGCTCGTCGCGCAGTTGCGGCTCTGCCTCCTCGAAGCTGATTTCCTGCGCCTGCAACACCGCATTCACCCGAAACAGCGCCGGGCCCAGATCGCTGTCCAGCGGGCCCACCACATCCCCGGCCGAGGCCCCGAAGACGGCATCTCCGGCACCGTTCAGATCAGCGCGCTCCACATCGCCCAGATCCACGTCCTGCAGGCTGAGCCCTCGCGACTCGACCAGATCGTCGAAGCTGGATTCACCTGCATCAATCTGCGCGCGCGCGGCTGTGGCAGCGTCCGTATCGGGAAAGACCAAACGCTCGACCAGCCGCCGTTCCGGTTGCTGAAATTCCTCGCTGCGGCTTTCATAAGCCTCATGCAGGGCGTCCTGCGGCACCTCGACGTCATCGATGATCATTTCGGGCGTCAGCCAGGCATAGGTAATCCGCTTGACCAGCGGTGTGGTGAAGCTGGGCAGGTTGGCCTGATAGAAGGACCTCAGATCCTCGTCGCTGGGCGCCGGGATGGGTTCAGCCAGATCGGCGCGGGCGAGGGTGGCGTAAGTGATGCTCCTCTCCTCGCCGATATAGGTCAGCAGCGTGTCGGTATAGGCGTCCGGCGTGCTGATGCCCGAAATGACAGCACCCTGCAACAGTGTGCCGGCTGTCTCGTTACGCACATTCTGCTCGAATTCTGCCTCGCTGAACCCGGCGCGGTCCAGCGCATAGCGGTATCCGGCGCGGTCGAAATCGCCATCCAGCCCCTGAAAACCCGGGATCTGCGTGATCTGGTGCAGCAGTGTCTCATCGCCGACGGAAATGCCGATACGGGCGGTTTCATCCTCCAGTGCGGCCTGCGCGACCAGACGCGAGAGCACGTTCTGGGGCAGGCCCATCGCCTCGGCCTGTGCAAAGGTGACCGGGGCGCCCGCCTCGGCAGTGGCGGCATTCACCTCGGCGCGCAGGGCGCGGGCATAATCGGCGGTCTCGATGTCGGTGTTGCCGACACTGCCGATCCGGCTGATACCGCCGCTGAAATTGGTGACGCTGAACCCCGCAAGCCCAAGGACCAGAAGGCCCATCAGGATCCACATCGCGGATTTGGAAATGCTGCTAGATCGCATGGTCGGGGGCCTTCGGGCTTGGGAAAGAGTGGCTTTGCAGATGTCTATGCGCTTGGACCCTTGGGAGCAAGGGGCCAGCCCGGTCCATCCAGCACCTCCAGCCTGTCGAACAAACTGTCAATTCCGGCGCCGTCCACGTTGGCGAAAGCCACGCGGAAATGCCGCGCACCTGTCGCATCACCCCGCGGAGTAAACATCGTTCCGGGAAGCAGCAGCACACCCGCATCCTGCACGAGCCTTGGCGCGAGAATATCCGAAGCCTCCGCGTAGGGGTGCGCGATATAGGCAAAATAGGCGCCAACCCCTTTCAATTCCCACCCGCGCTTTGCCAGGCGCGGCATGCCGTGTTCGATCGCGGAGCGGCGGCTCAGGATCTCGGACCGCTCGCCCGCGAGCCATTGAGAAAGGTTCTGCATCCCCCACAGCGCCCCGATCTGGCCCAATTGATTGGGGCAGATCGGGGCGCAATCGAGAAATTTCTCGGCCTCTGCCAGCCGGGCTGGAGAAGCCACCATGGCGCCAACCCGGTGTCCGGTCAGCCGGTAGGCCTTGGAGAAAGAGTAAAGCTGGATCAGCGTATCATCCCAGTCCGGGTCAGTGAACAGATCGTGGGGCGCATCCGGGCGCGAATCGAAATCGCGGTAGGTTTCATCAACAATCAGCGCAATGCCGTTTCGGCGCGCAAGATCATGGAACGCGCGCACCAGTTCTGCGGGATATTCCACGCCGCCGGGATTGTTCGGCGTGACCAGAACGATGGCGCGGGTGCCCGGCGTAATCACTGTTGCGGCACGGTCGGGATCGGGCAGCAGATCGGGCTCGGTCGGCAGGGGCACGGCCCGGATGCCATTCATATCGCACCACATCTTGTGGTTGAAATACCAGGGGGTTGGCAAGATTACCTCGTCCCCCTCACCGCAGAGGGTGGCCAGAGCGGCGCAAAATGCCTGATTGCAGCCAGAGGTGATGGCGACATTCTGCGCCGAAATCTGCCCGCCATACGCATTGCTCCATTGCGCGGCGACTTCGGCGCGCAGATCAGCGCGGCCCAGGACAGCGCCGTACAGATGCGCGGCGGTCTGATGCATCGCAGCGTCCGCGATGGCGGCGCGCAGTCCTGTGGGTGGAGCACCGGTTGGGGCGGCTTGGCTCAGGTTCAGCAAAGGGCGGTCTGCGCTGAACTGAACGCCGTCGAGCCAGCCGCGCGCCTCCATGATGGGAGGTACAAAACTGTGGGAGGTGCGCGCCATACCTATCTTTCACTTGCCGCGATAGGGTTGCACGTATTGCAGCGCCAGATCCCAAGGGAAGAAGATCCAGGTGTCCTGACTGACTTCGGTTACAAAGCTGTCTACACGGTCCTTGGCCATGGGTTTTGCATAGATGGTGGCGATATGCGCCTTTGGCATATGCGCGCGCACAACGTCCAGGGTGCGGCCGGTATCGACCAGATCGTCGATGACCAGAATGCCGGTCCCGTCACCTATCACACTCATATCGGGAGATTTCAGGATATGTGCTGCACCTTGGGTCTGATGATCGTAGCTTTTGACACTGATCGTATCGACGATGCGTATATCCAGTTCACGGGCGACGATCATTGCGGGGGCCATGCCGCCGCGCGTGATGGCGACGACGGCGCGCCACGCACCGTTATCCGGGCCATCGCCGTCGAGCCTCCATGCCAGTGCCCGCGCGTCGCGGTGCAGTTGGTCCCAACTGACGTGGAACCCCTTTTCGTGCGGCAAAGGCTCTTGCATGACGGCTCCTGTCAAATGGCGATGCGGGCGGCCCTGCGGGAACTGGCAAATGCGCCGGGGATGGCGGCATTGCAAAGCAGAGGCGAGACCGGATCCATCGCGGGCCGCCCTAGCTGGCGTCGATGTCAGGCGCGTCGACCGCCTTCATTCCGACCACATGATAGCCCGCATCGACATGCAGGTTCTCGCCGGTGGTGCCGCTTCCCAGGTCGCTGAGCAGGAACAGCGCCGCCTTGCCGACATCGTCGATAGTCACATTCCGGCGCAGCGGAGAGTTCAACTCGTTCCATTTGAGGATGTAGCGGAAATCGCCGATGCCACTGGCGGCCAGCGTCTTGATCGGCCCGGCCGAGATCGCGTTGACGCGAATACCATCACGGCCAAGATCCTCCGCCAGATATTTCACCGAAGCCTCCAGCGCCGCCTTGGCGATGCCCATCACGTTGTAATGCGGCATCACCTGCTCGGCGCCGTAATAGGTCAGCGTCAGCATGGATCCACCGTCGCGCATCATCGTTTCGGCCCGCTTTGCGACGGCAGTAAAGCTGTAGCAACTTACATCCAGCGTATTCAGGAAATTATCGCGGCTGGTATCGATATATCGGCCGCGCAATTCATTCTTGTCCGAAAAACCTATTGCGTGAACCAGAAAATCAATCTTGCCCCACACCTTTTCGATCTGCGCAAATGCAGCCTCGATCGATGCGGGATCGGATACGTTGCAATCAATCATGACTTCAGATCCGAGCGATTTTGCCAGCGGCTCCACCCGTTTCTTGAACGCATCGCCCATATACGTAAAGGCCAGTTCCGCCCCCGCATCCGCGCAGGCCTGCGCAATTCCCCAGGCAATGGATTTGTCATTGGCCAGGCCCATGATCAGACCGCGCTTGCCCGCCATCAACGTGTTTGACATGTCCATTTCCCAACGTAAATCCGATATGTCCCCGACCTTTATGCGATTGACCCCGGTGCATCAAGGGTTGGCGTCATTCCGGCAGGTAACGCGGATACGGCGTTGCACGCAGACGCGCGCCGGACCACATTATGCGTAACGCATCATTGAAAGGGCTGGAAACATGAACGACAGAACCGGAAAATTCGCCGGAGACAATCCCTTTGATATTGCGCGCGGCTGGCTGGCCGAGGCTGAAAGGACCGAGCCGAACGATCCGAATGCGATCGCGCTGGCGACGGTCGATCCGAGTGGTTTGCCCAATGTGCGGATGGTTCTGCTGAAGGAAATTGCCGATGACGGCTTTGTCTTTTATACCAATTACGAAAGCGCGAAGGGGCAGGAGCTGGCGGCCAGCGGCAAGGCCGGTTTCGTGATGCATTGGAAAAGTCTGCGCCGCCAGATCCGCGTCCGGGGCACCGTGACGCGGCAGGATGGCCCCGAAGCAGACGCGTATTATGCCTCGCGCTCGTTGAAAAGCAGGCTGGGCGCCTGGGCCTCGATGCAGTCGCGCCCGCTCAGCAGCCGCGCTGCCCTGCTGGCAGAGGTGGCCAAGGTTTCGGCCCGTCATGGTCTCAATCCTGCGCGGCCGCCTTTTTGGGGCGGATTCAAAATTTCACCGGTCGAGATCGAGTTCTGGGGCGACGGGGATTTTCGCCTGCACGACCGCTTTGTATGGCGCCGGAGCGGCCCGGATGCACCTTGGGAAATCATTCGCTTAAATCCGTGACAGCCGAATTAATATTCTACATTACCGGGTTGACCTTGCGTAACTTGCAATTGTGTTTGTATTTACCCGTTTAGATAGATCACAATTACGAGTTGGTGCATGGACGATATCGCCATAAAGGACTAATTTCTTATTCAGCGATCGAATTCGCTCGCTTTATTTTCGATTGCAGGGATGTGATGACAGACCGGGTGCGTGGACGCGTAAAATGGTTCGACCTCAACAAGGGGTTCGGGTTCGTTCTTTGCGACGAGGGCGGCAGTGATGTATTGCTTCATGCCAATGTTCTGCGCAATTTCGGTCAGAGTTCCGTTGTCGAAGGCGCCTTTATCGATCTGGAGATCCAGCAGACGGAGCGTGGCGTTCAGGCAGTTCTCATTCACGAGATACGCCCGCCGGAGGGCACGGATACGCCGGGGCTGGCGGACTTCGAGGATATTGATCCCGAGGTGCTGCGCAATGCGCCATTGGTGCCGGCGCGTATCAAATGGTTTGACAAGGCGAAGGGATTTGGATTTGCCAATACGTTCGGCGATCCGGGCGACGTATTCCTGCATATCGAGGTGCTGCGCCGATGCGGTCTCGCCGATCTGCAGGCCGGTGAGGCGCTCGCCATTCGCGTGATCGAGGGCAAGCGCGGCCGTATGGCAACCGAGGTGAGCGCGTGGGAGACAGCCATCAAATGAAGTTGCAAGGTACACTATGGGCATTGGCGGTTGGGGCTGCCGGTTTCGGTATTGCGAATGTATCTGTCGCTGCATCATCTGATCCCGCCTGCCGCGAGGATCAGGTCCAGTTGCGCGGAGACTGGGGTCAGGCACGATTCAGCATTGAACTCGCGGATGATGAGACGGAGCGCGCCAAGGGGTTGATGAACCGCGAAGTACTGCCTCAGAGCGCTGGCATGCTGTTTGTCTATGACGAACCCCGTGAAGTGGGTTTCTGGATGAAGAACACGCTGATCCCGCTGGACATGATATTTCTGGACGAGACGGGCACGGTGGTGCGCGTTCACGCAAACGCGGTGCCGGGCGATCTGACACCGATCATGGGCGGGGCGGATATCAAGGCTGTTCTGGAGATCAACGGCGGGCTGGCGGCGCGGATGGGGATAGACGCTGGCACACAACTGCGCCATCCTTCGTTCGCGGAAGGGACCGCCGCGTGGGGCTGCTGATCACGCGTGCTGCGCGGCCTCTCTTTCCAAAAAGCCAGTTATCCAAAGATTCACCGCCCCATTGCCGCGCGAAGGACCAGCCCATGCCCTTGACCCCCGAACAGACTGCCGAAATCGACGCCCAGCGCGCGCAACAGCAGACGACCTTGCGCGCAACTTCTCCAGGGATGGAACGGCATCTTTATACTGCCTATCCGGTTCTGGACCACGGATTCGTCCGCGTCGTCGATTACATGGGCGATGATGCCGCAATCTGTCAGGCGGCGCGGGTCAGCTATGGCAAGGGCACAAAATCGGTCCAGAATGACGAGGGGCTGATCCGCTATCTGATGCGTCACTGGCATTCGACGCCGTTCGAGATGTGCGAGATCAAGCTGCACGTCAAACTGCCGGTGTTTGTAGCACGGCAGTGGATTCGCCACCGGACTGCCAACGTGAACGAATACTCCGCCCGATATTCGATTCTGGACCGTGAGTTCTATATCCCTGCGCCCGACGCGCTGAACGCGCAGAGCCAGGTCAACAATCAGGGCCGGGGCGATCTGCTTGAAGGTGAGGAAGCGCAGCGCGTACTGAAGTACCTGACCGACGACGCGATGCGTGCTTATGATCATTATGAGGAAATGATCTCGGACGAAGGGCAGCAGGGTCTTGCCCGCGAGCTCGCGCGTATGAACCTGCCCGCGAATATCTATACGCAATGGTATTGGAAGGTGGATCTGCATAACCTTCTGCATTTTCTGCGACTGCGTGCCGATGCCCATGCGCAATATGAGATCCGCGTCTATGCGGAAGCGATCTGCAATCTGGTTGCTGATTGGGTGCCCTTCGCCTACCGCGCTTTTGACGATTATCGCGTGGGGGGTGCGCAGCTTTCCTCGACCGCGCTCGATTGCGTGCGCCGGATGCTGAAGGGCGAGGCTGTGGCGCAGGATAATTCGGGGATGAGCAAGGGTGAGTGGCGGGAGTTTGAGGAGCTGCTCGGGCGTAGTTGACGGTCTTGACCTCCGTAGGGAGATGACAATATCCACGCGAATGCTGGACAGGCCGGGTGATGCGTCACAGGATGACCTCTACCAGTCAAGCGAGGCAGTTTCATGACGGAGCCAGGCAGTATCGACGACATCCAGCATATGCTGGCGCAGGAGGGATATGTTTGCGGACGCGCGCTCGCCACCGCGCTGTTCTTGTCCCTGCGCCTTGGCAGGCCGCTGTTTCTGGAGGGCGAGCCCGGCACCGGCAAGACGGAAATCGCCAAAGCCTTGGCGACCGCGCTCGGGCGCCGCCTGATCCGCCTGCAATGTTACGAAGGGCTGGATGCGTCCAGCGCCGTCTATGAGTGGAACTTTGCCGCGCAGATGATCGCCCTGCGCGCCGCAGAGGCTGGCGGCAATGCCAATGCTACCGCCCTGACGGATCACCTTTTCACCGAGCAGTTCCTGATCGCGCGGCCCCTGCTTCAGGCGATGCGTCCCCAGCCCGGTGGACCGCCCGTTCTGTTGATCGATGAGGTGGACCGTACCGATGCCCCGTTCGAGGCGTTCCTTCTGGAGGCGCTCAGCGATTTTCAGGTCACGATCCCCGAGCTTGGCACGATCAAGGCACCGCAGCCGCCGATCGTCATCCTGACCTCCAACCGTACGCGTGAGGTGCATGACGCGCTGAAGCGACGTTGCCTCTATGCCTGGGTCGATTATCCCGATTTTGATCGCGAGGCCGAAATACTGACCGCCCGCGCCCCCGGAATCGCGCAGACGCTCAGCCGCGAGGTGGTGGCCTTCGTGCAGGCCCTGCGCACCGAAGATCTGTTCAAGAAACCGGGTGTCGCCGAAACCATCGACTGGGCGAAATGCCTGCTGGCGCTGGATACGGTGGCGCTCAGCCCGCAGGTCGTGGCCGATACGCTGGGCGCGCTGCTGAAATACCAGGATGACATCGCCAGGATGCAAGGAAGCGAGGCGGCCCGGATACTGGAGCGTGCCCGGAGCGCGCTTCCTGCCGCATGACGCAATACCCCGTTCTTGCTTCGCCGGAGAACCCGAGGCTGGCGCTGAACATCGCGCATTTCATCCGGGCCTTGCGCCGGGCAGGTCTGCCTGCGGGCCCCGGACGTGTCATAGATGCGGTGCGCGCGGTGGCCGATGTGGGATTTTCCTCGCGGCGGGATTTTTACTGGACGCTGCACGCGCTCTGCGTCACGCGCCCCGAGCATCGTGCGGTGTTCGATCAGATCTTTCGCCTTTACTGGCGCGATCCACGGTTTTTGGAACATATGATGGCGACCCTTCTGCCCGCCATGCGCGGGCTGAATGAAAGCCCACCCGCGAAACCGGCCGAAAAGCGCGCGGCCGAGGCGCTGCTGGACGGTGCGCAGGCGCCCGTGCCGGACCCGCCGCAGCATCAGAGCGAGGAAAATCTGCTTGAAGTTGATGCCAGCGCGACCAGTTCGGCGCGCGAGCGTCTGCGCAGCCTTGATTTTGAACAAATGGGAACGGATGAAATTGCAGAGGCCAAACGGATGCTGGCGCGCCTGACGCTTCCCGTGCCGCCAATGCTGTCGCGTCGCATGAGCCCTGATGCGCGTGGCAGGCTGATCGATGCGCGGCGCACCATGCGGCTTGCCATGCGCCGGGGCGGCGAAATCACACAACTGGCGCGTCGCTCGCCACGCACACGCGTACCTGATCTGGTGGTGCTGTGCGACATCTCTGGCTCGATGAGCCACTATAGCCGCATGATCCTGCATTTCGTCCACGCGGTCGCCAATAATCGGGGCGCGGATCGCAGCGGCGGCTGGAGCAGGGTCCATGCCTTTACCTTCGGAACACGGCTGAGCAATATCACCCGCCATCTGGAGACCCGCGATGTTGATGCCGCGCTGGCTGCGGCGGGGCGCGAGGTGCAGGATTGGGAAGGAGGCACGCGAATCGGGGATTGCCTTGCCGGGTTCAACCGTGATTGGTCGCGCCGGGTGCTGGGGCAGGGGGCCGTGGTGTTGCTGATCACCGACGGGCTGGACCGGGGCGCGCCCGATTTTCTCGCCGCTCAGACGCAGCGGCTGCATCTGAGCGCGCGGCGGCTGATCTGGCTCAACCCGCTGCTGCGCTGGTACGGCTTCACTCCGCGTGCGCAAGGCATCGCGGCGATGCTGCCACATGTCGACAGCCTGCTGGCCTGTCATTCGGTTGCCTCGATCGAGGATCTGGCTGCCAGCTTTGCCGCTCCGAAACAGTTGGATCAGAAATCCCGCTTTCCCGGGGCACGCTGAACAATAGCCGCCAAAGCGGTGCTCAGGGAACATTCCGATATATCGCGGCGTTGGAGCCGCAGTAATATTGAGGACGCGCGACTGTCCGGGAGGCGCCGCGCCTTTTGATTGTTTATAACAGGAGAAATAATATGCGTCGCAATTGGTTGACATCCACCACGGCACTGGCACTGGTTCTGAACGCTGCTGTGCCGATCCCGGGCAGCGCGCTCGGCACGTCGTCCGAGCAGCGCTCTGCTCCTGCACCGCATGTCATGCGTCTCGCGCAGAACGATGAGGAGGTCATACCGGAAGAGGTGGAGATTGACCTTGGAGATAGCGGGGCAGATCCGGGGGCGGATGCAGCAGACGCAGCGGCGGACGAGGCCGAGGCCGCACGCAACGCCGCCGAGGATGCCGCAAAGGCAGCGGAAGATGCCGCTGCATCGGCCCGCGATGAGGCGGAGCAACCTTCTGAAGAGCCGGCCGCAGCGGATCCGGCTGTGCCCGCCGAGGAAGTGGAACCGGACGCCGGGAGCGGCGTCGCGCCGGAACCCCAGGCAGTGGAACCCGAAACAGCGCAGCCCGAAGCAGCAGAAGAACCCCAGCCGACGGAGCCCGCAGGGGAGGCTGAGCCCGATCAGACAGGCGACGCGGTAACGGACGACAGCGATAGCAGCGCAGCGCCAGATAGTGCTGTAGAGTCGCCGGCGGAGGACACTCCCGCAGATTCCCCGACCGCGCAGCCCGATACGGCGCAGCCCGATATG
>JAUNVT010000251.1 GCA_030540655.1 Rhodobacterales bacterium | reverse complement strand
GGTTCATCGCGCGCTCGGTTCGCACCGAGCCGGAGCGCGTCGAAGATGCGTGGGATCGACTGATGGCCGCTTGACCAACACGGTTTTCAGACATGGCCAAGAGTTTCGAATCGGACACTTAACGCTTTTCCTGAGCACGGCGGCCATCGTGACGGTCAAAACGCTGATCCCCTAGGGCTTCATCATCCTTGTCCCGGCACTGATGGCGGTCGGCATTTCTGGCATGCGCCCGTCCCGAAGACGGCGCGGCCCGCTCGTCGAGCGCAAGAAGAAGCGGATGCCCTTCATCGCGGCAAACGGCATCTTGATCCTGATCTCCTCGGCGCTCTATCTGTCCTTCAAGGCGCATGCGGGCGCGTTCGACACGGCCTTCTACGCTGTGCGGGCGGTCGAACTGATCGCCGGCGCGGTAAATATCACGCTGCTGAGCCTGAACATGCGCGGGGGATTTCGCATGGTCGGCAAGCTACGCACCCGTTCGGCCTGATTTGGGCATCCAGCCTAATATCCCCGGTTTGTTGGGCACCACTTCCTATTACCGCTTATTAATCAAAAACAGTAGATATCGGTGAAAAACTCGGGCCGCCAGATGTTGTGTTTGTTGCCGTAGAATACTGTTGATTGCCAGACATCTATCTGATTTATATTGATATATTGAAAAATTGATACGGAGGGCAGCGCGATGGTGGGTCAGGTTGAGCGCCAGGAGCAGCTTTTCTACCGGCTTCGGTTGGAAGATTACATTCCTGAGGATCACCTGCTGCGCCGCGTGGACCAGTTTGTGGACTTTTCAGCCCTTCGCACCGAACTCGCCGCCCTTTACAGCCATACAGGCCGCCCTTCGATTGACCCCAAGCTGATGATCCGGATGCTGCTTGTCGGCTATCTTTACGGCATCCGGTTCGAGACCCGGCTTTGCAAGGAAGTGCATTTGAACCTCGCCTATCGCTGGTTTTGCCGTATCGGTCTTGAAGGAGCGGTGCCTGAACGCTCGACTTTTTCAAAGAACCGACACGGGCGTTTCGCTGATGGAGATGTCACGCGGCGTGTCTTTGATCTGGTGGTCGGTGTCTGCGCAGACAACGGCCTGATTGGTGGCACTGGAGCGTTGATCGACGGAAGCACCGTTCACGCCGATGCCAATCGGGCGAGAAAGACCGCACCCAAGGACGTTGAAGCAACTTGGGCGGCAAGCAACGGCGTCTCGCGCCCGGTTCAGGATTATCTGGATAACCTTGAAGACAACGCGACACCGGTGCCCGGCCCCAAACACAAGCCACCAAAATACCTGTCCGAGACAGACCCACAGTCGGCGTGGTCGTTGAAGGATGGTCCGGGCCGTTTCAGCTATGAGGTCAATTATCTGGCCGATGACAAGCACGCTATCATTGTTGACGTAGAGGGAACCCTGGCACGATTGAGCCAAGAGATCGTCGCTGCCAAAACCATGCTGGAACGGCAGGTGGCGGGCTATGATCCCAAGACAATCGCAGCTGATAAAAGCTATGGCACGGGTCCATTTCTGTCGTGGCTGTTGGCGCGCAAGATCACGCCCTTCATTCCGGTCCTTGACCGCAAGGCGCAAACCTTCGGCAAATTCACCCGCGATGCCTTCGTGTATGATGCGGCGAACGATCACTATGTCTGCCCGCAGGGCCATCAGTTGCCCCTCAAGAGCATCGACGAAGACACGCGCGTGAAACGATACAAGGCGGCGCCGTCGCAATGCCGAGGCTGTCCGCTCAAAGGCCAATGCACAGATGCCCCATCGCGCGCCGTCATGCGGCTGATGGACGAAGAGGCCCGACAGACCGTTCGGAACCTGGCCGATGCAGAAGCGTTCCAAGTCGCCCGCACCCGGCGCAAGAAAATTGAAATGCTGTTTGCCCACCTCAAACGATGGCAGAAACTGACCCGCCTCCGGCTTCGAGGGTTATCAGGAGCCAAAGAAGACTTCCTCCTCGCGGCCACTGCCCAAAACCTCAAACGCCTCGTAAAGCTTGTGCCGACATAAGGATATCCGAGATATCACAACCGCCCGCAAAGCCGCCATTCAGGCGGGGCAAGAAACGCGCAAACCGTCAAACCATAACATCTGGCGGCCCGAGTTTTTCACCGATATCGGTGGTTTCTGAAACGGGTTATGTAAGTGCTTGTTTTGGGCTTGAACCGGACTCTTGCTGCGCGCAGCACGAACGACAGCTCTTGCTTTCAAGACAGATGCTTTCCCTCGCCGCGGCGCTCCTTAATACCCGATCGACAGGCGCACGGATGCCGGTTGATCATGGCCAGAAAGTTGCGTGCCGTTTTTTCATAGCGTGTTGCGATCCTGAACGAAGCTTTCAGGCATCCAAAGAACCGTTCGATCCTGGGGTCCTGACTCTAGCAAACAGCGTCCCGGGAGACGCCCAAGGGCCCCATAGGCCGCCTTGTTCTCGACCATGCGGCTGTCGGCATCCCTTATCTTCACGCGCAGGGCGTCGAAGATCACGATTGGATACATGCGGTCCGGCGCCCGGGACTGCCACTCTGGGACCACGTCCGGCACGGCGTCGGTGACGCGGCTGATCCGCTGCCCGGCAGGGTATTGCGCAGTAATGCACGAGAGGAAGGCCGGGCCAGACCTGCAGCCCATGGACATCCTCAAGAGGGGCGCGGATATCACGGACCGTGAGACCGGCAGCGTAAAGACCGATGATCTTGTCATCCATGCCGTCGATCCGGGTCTGGCCCTTCTTGACCAGTTCCGGCTGGAAACTGCCGTCCCGGTCGCGGGGCACCGAAATCGGCACTTCGCCGTCGTGGCCCTTCAGCCGCTTGTTGGCCGCGCCATTGCGCCGGTTGGCTTGGCCCGGGGGCGCATTCTTGCCGTCCTCATAGCCCGGATGTGCGGTCAGCTCAGCCCCGGGCATCCGCTCCATCAGCCTGATCTTGAGCTCTTTCATCAGCCCAGCATCGCCAGGCAGATCGCAGCCTCTCAGCAGTTCGTCCGGTAATTCCTTGGAAATCGTCATCGTCCTTGCTCCTCTCAGGAGGCATGGACCAAAGCACAGTTATACAGAAGATCGGACACTCTCG
>JAUNVT010000250.1 GCA_030540655.1 Rhodobacterales bacterium | reverse complement strand
AGCCCAGTTTATGAAAGCCCAGCCATGAACATGCTCAAGATTGTCGCCGTCCCCATGCATCCCGAAGGGCGCAAATTTGTGGCGATCTTTGCCGCCATTTCTGTCGCTCTGGCCTTCGTCTGGGAGCCGCTGTTCTGGCTGGGCGTGGTGGCGACTGTATGGTGCTACTACTTCTTTCGCAATCCGGTCCGCGTCATCCCTCAGCGACAGGGTCTGGTCCTTTCACCGGCCGATGGTGTGGTGTCTCTGATCCAGTACGTCGTACCACCAAGTGAGCTGGAGCTGGGGGATGCACCCGTCACGCGTGTTTCCGTTTTCATGAACGTATTCAACTGCCATGTGAACCGCGCGCCTGTCACCGGCATCGTGCGCCGGATCAGCTACCACAAGGGGCAGTTCCTGAATGCGTCCTTCGACAAGGCAAGCGATCTGAACGAGCGCAATTCGCTGATGATCGAAACGCCGGCGGGGCAGCGGATCGGCGTCGTTCAGATCGCGGGGCTCGTGGCGCGGCGGATCGTCTGTTTTGTGTCCGTAGGCCAGCGTGTAGAGATCGGGCATCGTTTTGGGCTCATACGCTTTGGCAGTCGGCTGGATGTCTATCTGCCGGCCGGAGTGGCGCCCATGGTTGCCGTCGGACAGACCGCCGTGGGCGGTGAGACGGTTCTGGCTGATCTTAACGCTCCGGATGTCAGATGGGTGGGGGTAGAGGTATGAACGCGCCGCAACGGGTCAAGATCCGCCATATCGTTCCCAGCATTGTGACCGTTTTTGCGATCTGTGCCGGGCTCAGCTCGGTTCGGATGAGCCTGGAGGGGCATCTGCAGGCCAGCCTGTACTTCATCCTTCTGGCTGTGTTTCTGGATGCGGCGGACGGCAAGCTGGCCCGGTTTCTCGATTCTGCCAGCCCGTTCGGTGCGGAACTGGACAGTCTGGCAGATTTCTTCAACTTCGGAATCGCGCCGGGGCTGGTGATTTACAACACCCTGTACCTTGGCCGTCCACAGGCCAGCCTTGGCTGGCTCGCAGTGCTGATCCTTGCGGTATGCTGCGCGCTCCGTCTGGCACGGTTCAACCTGTCGACGCGCCGCCCGGACGTGACGCTCAAGCAGGACGGGTTTTTCGTCGGGGTTCCCGCACCCGCTCTCGCATGCCTGGCCTTGATGCCTGTCTTCTTGCAACTGAGCGGGTGGCAGAATGTCGATCTGCCAATCCTGCGCTCGGCATATATTGCCGGGGTAGGGCTCTTGGCCATCAGCACGATTCCGACATATTCTATCAAGCATGCGACGATCAAGCGGACCCATCTCCCCTTTGTCATCGTTGGCGCGGTTGTGCTAGTGGTGTGCCTGCTGGTCTACCCCTGGCTCACGCTGATTGTCGCCAACCTTCTCTATCTCGCGTCGTTGCCATTGTCCTATATGGCCTTCAACCGATCGCTGACAAAAGCAGACGGCGCCTGAAGCGCCCGGCCTACCGCGCAATAACCAGATCTGCGCATAAGCCGCCCAGCCGTTGCGAGGGGCCCAGCCGCAGGCTGCCTCCATGGGCGCGCGCGATATCGAGCGCAATGGAAAGCCCCAGCCCGACGCCCGGCCCCTTGTCCTGATTGCGCGATGCCTCCAGACGAGTGAACGGGCGCAGGGCCTCGTCGATACGCTCTTCGGGTATGCCGGGCCCGTCATCCTCGACACGGATACGCAGGGTGCGGTCGGTCAGCACCATCGACAGTTCGGCATGGGTGCCATAGCGCACCGCGTTACCGATCAGGTTGTCGATCGCGCGCCGGATCGCCAACTTGCGCAGCATCACCGTGCCCGTTCCTGTCACTTCGTGAAGCGTCACGGGAACGTTGCTTCGCGTGCAATCTTCGACAATGCGGCGCAGTAAGGCGGCAGGGTCGACCGGCTCGGCCTCACCCTCGGACGCCCCGCGGGCAAAATCGAGAAACGCATCCAGCAGCCGCTCCATGTCGCGCACATCGCGCAGCATCGGATCACGATCCTCGTCACTGTCCAGCATCGCAAGGCTCAGCTTGAGCCGCGTCAGCGGTGTGCGCAGATCGTGGCTGACGCCCGACAGCATCAGAGTGCGCTGTTCGATCTGGCGATCAATCCGCGCCCGCATATCCAGAAACGCATTGCCGGCCGCGCGCACCTCGGTCGCGCCCGCCGCGCGGTAAGGCACTGTGCGCCCGCGACCATACGCCTCGGCCGCCGAAGCCAGCCGTGTAATTGGCCGGAGCTGATTGCGCAGATAAAGATATGCGATCAATGTCATGACCACGCCGAAGAAT
Source organism: Rhodobacterales bacterium (assembly GCA_030540655.1). Taxonomy (GTDB): domain Bacteria; phylum Pseudomonadota; class Alphaproteobacteria; order Rhodobacterales; family Rhodobacteraceae; genus Roseovarius. The sequence goes on along the minus strand of JAUNVT010000250.1, from coordinate 785 downwards.
ACCATGTTCACAAATAGCTGATGCAGGTTGGAGACGGAAAACCTGCGCCGGTCCAGAGTGAGCCGGAGAGGCCCATCGTCGCCCTGCAGGTAGAGTCCGACATATTGGGGATGTGAAAGATCGACCGCCAGAAGATGCTGAAGATGCTCTTCCAGTGTGGAGATTATCACAATGCCGGTCGCATCATACCAGTGGCGATGGTTCGTAACCGGCACGTCTTTGGGTGGAACGGCACGCACGGCAATGGACAGCGCGCTGGCCAACGGTTCGGGATCCTGCGACTCCCTCAAGAGCTGGACTTCCCGCGCCGCCGAGACGGTCATCTGCCGTGTCACCCCTTCAAACAGACGCTGCGCCGATACCACCGATACCACAAGCAGCAGGGATGTCACCGGCAGTAGCAGGATCAGAAAGGCGCGCCCGTAGAGACTGCGCGGCATGTAACGTTTGAGCCAAAGAAAAACCATTCACCAGCCTAATCCATACCTCCATCCTTACACAAGCCGGTCCTGCTCGCCCCAATATGCTCCAGCATATCGCAGAGCTTGCGAGCGAGAGCGGCGATCACAACGTGACTCAATTTGAATAATTTAGTGCGCCGACATACATATTTATGAACAGCTGGTGCCGTCTTGCTGTCGCAGGTTGTTTCCACATGATGACAATAGACTCACAAAGCGTCGCCGTTGGCCACCTTAGTGTCTGATCCGAAAAGAGTTGGGTGAAATCCGCGACCTGTTATTCTGTTCGTTTTGCGAGACGGAACTGAGATCACCATGGCCTGG
>JAUNVT010000041.1 GCA_030540655.1 Rhodobacterales bacterium | reverse complement strand
CGCTGGTGTTTGGAACCAATCCACACACACAACCGCTGATGACACCTCTGAGGCGCTCCGCAATCTCGAAGTTTCGCGCATCAGAGGTCATCAGGAACCGTCAGAAATGATCGATGAAAATGTACCTCTCCGGGAGCATTCGGTTAATGCAACAACATGATCATTCGGAACATTAAAGGGTGCGGCAATACGTACACTCAACTTAGGGCCTGAGGCGAAATAACCGCTTCGGATAGGATGTGTCAGCGATCGTGCGGGCGTTAGTAACCGCGTCCGGTCTGCTGCCTGAGTTTCTTGACGCGATGCCGCTGATAGGTCTCGATTTGGCGGAATACAGGACATCGCCTGTCGAAGATGAGATGTGTTATGGACACGATGAATGGGGTTTGGGTGTCCGGTCCGCCGATATCCAGACTGCAAACAATCCCACCTTCGTCTCCCATGTAGAAGATTGTTGTCACCATGCACCGGTCTGAAAGCGTAGTCTCAGGCGACTGTCGCGCAAGAGTTTTCCTGACGTTCGGCGACAGCCTGGTTTCCAATGGAAGTGAGGCTTCTATTTCCGCCATAAGTCGGTCGGCTTTATCAGGGGTGTCTATCATTGCCGCTTGTCGTTTTCGATGACCGTCATTGGACGGAGCAGGTTTGGCGAGATCGTATAGTTCCATTCTCCATGGAAAGGATCACGATCGATGTTGATCGCACTCATCTGCGCATCGGAGATCCTGATGGCCTTGGGATAACTGTTCTCGTCCAGGTGGCATTGCACATCAAGCCCACTGGCCGTCGTCGTGGCTCCAATGAGTTGGACGATGACCTCGTGGCTTACGAGCGGCTTGCCACGCCAGTTCTGCGTGATGAATGCGAAAAGCCGGTGCTCTATGCGGTTCCATTTGCTGGTCCCGGGCGGGTGGTGGGCAACCGTAATGGCCAGGCCGGTTTCGTTGGCGAAGCCCTGGAGTTCATGCTTCCATAGCCGGACGCGAGCCCCATTGCTGCCACCGCAATCGGCGGTGATGAGCAGGCAAGCCATACCCGGATAACGTTTCCTTCCCAACGCATTCCACCAACGCCGAATGCTCTCGACCGCGAAGGCTGCGGTATCGTGATCAATGCCAACATTTACCCAGCCTGAGTTGTTCGTAATGTCATAAACACCGTAAGGAGCGACCTTGCCGAGCGCGGGTATCTTGAAGTCGTGTACCCGCACAGGCTCGGGATTGCCTTTGGGCCGGAGTTCCCTCCCGCCATTCTTGAAGTCGCCGACCAGTTCCTTTTTCTTGGTATCGACCGAGATCGCCGCTTGTCCCGCAGCCTGGAACTGTTTGATCTTCCGATTGATGTGCTCAAATTGGGCATCCCGATCGGAATGCGCGCTTCCCTCCAGGGTTTTCCGGTTGGCTTGAAGGCTGAAACCAAGCTTGCGCAGCAGGCGGCCAACCAGTTTCTGGCTGACCATGAAACCACGTTCAGCCAAGGCTCCGGCGAGATGGCGCTGGCTTCGGCTCACCCAAAGTAATGCCGCCTCGGGATCGCCGCGGGTCGCTGATTGTACAAGCTCTTCCAGCGCGGCCAGAAGGCCGGGTTCAGTTTCTGTCTTTGGCTTGCGACCGCCCCCCGGCCTACGTATGCGGTGCTTCAGGCTCGCGGTACTCCGTAATTCCGCCAGCCCGCGACCGATCGTGCTGCGCGCGACCCCCGTTGCCTCCGATACCGCTGCTACTCCACCCCAACCGGCAGCATGTGCCTCGGTTGCCGCGAACAGCCGCCGGGCCCGCTCGTCAAGATACGGCGCCAGCGTCTCGAACCGCGCCCTGATCCCGGCCCTGTCAATCATTCAGATCTCTCGAGTTCATGCGGCTACTGAATCAGACCACCTCCCACGCGTCCAGCCGCAAAATCCCGAATCGATTATTTCGCCTCAGACCCTTAGTCGACGGCTGAAGCGGGGACATGCTGATCGAGATTAGCAGCGCCCTCAGTTGACAGGCGTTTGCTGGTGCGTCAGGCGTAGCCACTTTTCTTCGTCTTTCAGGTATGTCGACGTACACAACGCTTCAAAGATCGGCGCGTCCCCGCGTTCGGCAGAGACGCGGTAGGCTATAGCGACGATTTTGTCCTGTCGGGAAATCTGGCGGTCGCTCATCACGACAGACCGCCAGCGTTGCGCTACTTCAGCCTCTTTCCAGAGCGCATCACCCTGCAGAATTCCGACTGGGTATGGGAAGACAAACACAGCATCTTTTGCGCTCATGTGTCGGGCGCTGTCGGCACCAAGTGTCCAGAACCGTTCTTCCATATCCCAGATTTTAGCATCGTCGGTCATATCGGTAGCCTTTCGAGATAAGAATTTCGGGGGATGGCCCTGCATTCAGGCAACGGCCGCAGCAATGGTCAGCAATTGCGTTGCCCGCGCGATGATGGCTTCCTCATCAGTCGGGATGACAAGCACATCAATGGCAGAATAGACTGAGCTTATGCGGGAGGCATTTCCGTCGTTTTCGACCGAGTTGAGCACCACCCCCATCCACAGGAGCCGATCACAAATGCGCTTACGGATCAGTGCGGAATTTTCGCCGACGCCTGCCGTGAACACGAGGGCGTCGAGCCCGCCGATTGCAGTGGCGAGGGCCGCCAGTTCCCCGGCAGCGCGATAACAGTACAAATCAATCGCTTCCTGCGCTTCGGGCGCTTCGCTGGCTTCTAGAACCCCCATGTCATTGCTGATGCCAGACACACCCAATAGGCCAGAACTTCTGTAGAGCAGCGTTGTGACTTCCTGTGTGGTCAGACCCTTTTCCTCTAAAAGATAGAGGATAACACCCGCATCAAGCGTGCCGCAGCGCCGGCCCATCATCAGCCCGTCCAACGCGGTAAAGCCCATGCTGTTCGCGACGCTGCGCCGCTCCTTCATGGCGCACATGCTGGCACCATTTCCAAGATGCGCAACGATCACGCGCCCCGCGGCCCGATCACCGAGATGCGCAGATAGGACACTGGCGATATATTCGTAAGACAGCCCATGAAATCCATAGCGCAGTATGCCTTCATCGGAAAGCGCGCGAGGCAAGGCAAAGAGTTGTGCAAGCCGATCCTGGGTCCGGTGAAAACTGGTATCAAAGCAGGCAACCTGAGGCATTTCAGGTGTTTGTACAGCGATACAACGGATCGCTTTCAGACTGTGCGGCTGGTGCATCGGCGCCAATGGCACCAGCGCATCCAGTTCAGCCATTAGCGCGTCGGTAACCCGCGCCGGTCCGCCGTGATGACGGCCGCCATGCACCACGCGATGCCCGGCCGCTACAATGGTGAAGCCGCCATGATAGGTTTTTAGCCAATCAAGAAGCTTGGGAACAACGTCATCCAGTATCATGGCGCGATTAAGTGGAGGAAAGCGGTTTTCTGGCACCGCTATGCTCGCTGCGTCATGTGCCGAAAAAACGGGGTTGCTGCCGATCTCCGCAATCTTGCCACGCAGTAACGCGGCGTGGGTGGCGCTCGTCTGCGGATAAACAGCGAACTTGAGGCTGGAAGAGCCAACGTTCAGAACCAGGATCGCGTCAATCATGTCAGCGACCCCGCCTGATGGCTGATGAAAAGCTGCGCCAAAGCACAGGAGGCGAGGCGCGAGACTGTGCTGTCGGCTCTGCTGGTAAGTATGATCGGGACCCGCGCGCCCAGTACGATGCCCGCTGCGTCCGCTCCGGCAAGATAGATCAGTTGCTTGGCCATCATGTTAGCTGCCTCCAGATCAGGGGCGACAAGAATATCGGCGATGCCTGCCACATCGGAGACGATGCCCTTGGCTGCTGCCGCCACCGGAGAGATGGCGTTGTCAAAGGCCAGGGGCCCATCAAGTAGCCCGCCGGTGATTTGCCCGCGGTCGGCCATCTTGCAAAGCGCCGCCGCGTCCAGCGTCGAAGCGATCCGCGGATTTACGGTTTCCACCGCTGAGAGGATCGCGACCTTTGGCAGGCTGGTTCCCAGCGCATGTGCCAGATCAATGGCGTTCTGGACAATGTCGCGTTTGATTGACAGATCAGGGTATATGTTGATCGCGGCGTCGGTGATCAGCAGTGGTTTGGGGTAGGTCGGCACGTCCAGCACATAGACATGGCTCATCCGGCGCTCGGTGCGCAATCCCAAAGTCGTATGGACCAGGGCCTCCATCAACTCGTCAGTGTGCAGCGCTCCCTTCATCACTGCCGCCACCTTGCCTGCGCGGACAAGTGCCACGGCTTGCGCCGCGGCGGCGTGACTGTGTGGCGCATCGATGATTTCAAATCCGTCAAGACTGCACCCGGCCTCTTTGGCTGCATCTTCGATCCTCATTCTGGGGCCGACCAGAACCGGCACGATCATGCCCCGATGCGCAGCATCGAGCGCGCCAGTCAAAGATAGCGCGTCGCATGGATGCACGACGGCGGTGCGCACCGGCTCTAAGGTCTCGGTTGCTGCAATCAGCCGAGCATATTGCGCGCCCTGTGTATGCAGATGCACCTCGGGCAGGACGATACGCGGGCGGCGCACCTTCACACGCGGGCCGATGACCTGTGCATCGCCTTCGATGACCATCTTCCCGTGTTGATTGACGCACGTGCAGGCAAGCAGCAAGCGATCCATTCCCTGTTTTTCAGTCACCTCTACCCGCACCTTGACGGTATCGCCCAACCCCACCGGGGCCGTGAATTTCAGGGTCTGATTGAGGAAAATAGTGCCGGGGCCGGGCAACTCGGTGCCCAGAACCGCCGAAATCAGCGCGCCGCCCCACATCCCGTGCGCGATCACGCCTTGGAACAAGTCGGTCTTTGCATATTCAGCGTCCACATGTGCCGGGTTCACGTCACCTGACATGACGGCGAACAGTTCGATGTCCTGCAGTTTGAGCGTCCGGATCAGTTCGGCGCTATCACCAACCGAAATCTCGTCGTAGGTCTTGTTCTCTATATACCGCATCGTCTCAGTGGATTCAGATCGATCAAGCGCGGACATGAAGACCTCCATCCACATAAATGATGTCGCCCGTCACACGTCGGGCACCGTCACTGGCCAGCAGCACAGCCATATCACCAACGTCCTTGTTGCTGATCAGGCTCTGTTGCGGAGCACGCCGCCGTGCCGCAGCGATCAGTTCATCGAAATTTGCGATGCCTGATCCGGCCCGGGTCTGAAGCGGCCCCGGAGAAAGTGCATTGACGCGAATCTGATTTGGCCCGAGTTCGACTGCCAGCGCACGCATGGTGCCTTCGAGCGCTGCCTTGACGGGCCCCATGATGTTATAGTGATCGACGACCTTTTCTCCGCCATAGTAGGTCATGGTCAGAATCGTGCCACCGCCCGCCATCAATGGCTCGGCGAGCCGCGCCATGCGGATCAGCGAGTGAACCGAGACGTCCATCGCCTGCGCGAACCCCGAGGCAGAGCAGTCCGCCACCCTTCCATGCAAGTCTTCAGCCGGGCAGAAGGCAATGGAATGCACCAGAATGTCGAGCCGTCCCCACTGATCTCTGACCGCGTCGAACACCTGCTCCATCTGACCGGGCGTCTCTACGTCGAGAGGCAGCACCTGCCTGGCACCCACGCTCGTCGCAACTGGCATCACATAGGGTTTTGCCCTTTCGTTATGATATGTCAGTATGACCTCTGCGCCTGCGTCAGCAAACGCCTGCGCGCATCCGGCGGCGATGGATTCCGCGTTTGCGACCCCCACCACCAGTGCAACCTTGCCCTGCAGCAATTTCATTGTTGCATCACATAGCTGCCGGGCGCATCGCACAACGCCTTGTACGCACCCGACTGCGCTCCCAATTGCGGTGGGGCTGCTAGCTCGCCTGATCGCGCGACAAGCCAACTGACAAAGTCAATCCACCAAGAGCCGCTTTTCGCAGCGTTTCTGGCAAGCCAGTCCTCGGGATCGGCATAGGCTGCATCTGCTGCCGTGTCGGAGATGCGGAACTCTCGCCCCTTATGGCCCGGTTCCGACACGATACCAGCATTATGCCCGCCGCTGGTCAGCACGAAGGTCACATCCGTATCGGTCAAAATATGCAATTTATAGACTGACTGCCACGGGGCGACATGGTCATCCACCGTGCCCACGGCAAAGATAGGCACCCGGATATCGGATATCGCGATGGCCTTTTCGTCAACACGGTATCTCCCCGCGGCCAAATCATTGTCAAGGTACAGTTTGCGCAGATACTCGGAGTGCATCCGCGCCGGCATGCGTGTTGCATCGGCGTTCCAGGCCATAAGGTCGAAAGACTCGCCGCGTTCTCCCAGGAAATAGTCGCGGATCGCAGGTGCCCAGATCAGATCGCGCGAGCGAAGCAAAGCAAAGGCACCGGCCATCTGATCAGAAGAAAGATATCCCTTGCCGGCCATCATGTCCTCAATCAGCGTGACCTGACTGTCGTTGATGAACAGCCGCAAAGGCCCTGCTTCGCTAAAATCCACCTGCGCGGCAAGGAACGTGGCGGAAGCAAGGCGCGCATCGCCATCGCGCGCCATGGCCGCCGCCGCAATCGAAAGCAGCGTGCCGCCCAGACAGTATCCCACGGCATGAAGCTTGGGCGATTTGGTGATTGCAAGCGCTGCATCCATGGCGTCCATCACGCCAAGCTTGCGATAATCCTTCATTCCCAGGTTGCGATCATCCGCATCAGGGTTTTTCCACGACACGATGAAGACAGTGAAGCCTTTGGACACCAGAAACCTTACAAGTGAATTATGCGAGGAGAGGTCAAGGATGTAATATTTCATGATCCAGGCTGGCACGATCAGGATCGGCTCTGGGTGAACGGTGCCGGTCACCGGCGCATACTGGATGAGTTCGATCAGATCGTTACGGAACACGACCTTACCGGGTGCTGTCGCGAGATTGACACCGACCTCGAACGGCTGTGGCCCTTTTTGCTGTACCGCACCGGTCTTGGCAATCAGATCTTCAGCCAGGTTCTTTGCACCGCGCACAAGATTTTGGCCGCTTTCGGAAATGGTGGCCGAGATCACATCAGGATTGGTCAGGGCGAAATTTGAGGGTGCGTTCTTGTCGATGATCAAACCTGCCACGAAAGCCATCAGGTTTTCATGTTCCGGGGTAACACCGTGTACGTCCGTCATGGCATCCTGCCACCATTGCCAGGACTGCTGATGCGCCTGACTCCAAACACTGAAAGGATATTTCTGCCATCCTTCGCTGGCGAACCGGCGGTCAGGTGCCATATCGGGCGACGTGTTTGACGCACCGGCACCAAGGCTGGCGGCCCAAAACGCCTGCGTGTTTTGCAGCGCCTGTTCCATCAGGCGCAACTGCTTGCCCGGTGAGACAGCCAGATGGGTTGCCCAATCCAGCCATGCCTCGGCAAGGACTGACGGCGCAAGCCCTGACGTCGCTGAAGCAACGCCCGCGTGTGCGATCCGGTCGAGCCTGTCATGAAGTGTCTCAGGGTTGGCCATTTCCGGAGTTGAGACCAAATCAACACTTTTCGATTTTTTGAAGTGCAGGATCGTTTGATCCGCTTCTGACTTATGCATCTTCTTTTGGTCTGACATGAGGGCTCCTTGGCGGAATGGCGCAGAAATTCCGCGTCGTTGTCGAGAGCGTATTGTCTTCGCCGCGCCGCAGCACTGATCCAGGTCAGCCTCTCCCAAGGCTGCGAATTTACTGCTGCTGAAGTAGAGCTTCCGGCATCCCGGTTCATTCATCCGGTTTGTACATTTAGCTGGCGTTACGCTGCGGTTGCACAACTATAGGGCCGGATCGCAGACAATTCAGACTTGGGACCCGCCGGATTACCATCTCCCAATCATGCTGCACTTACTTCCATCTGTAGGAGGTTCAATTTCCTGTTGGGCCGGACTACGTTTGCGTTTGTCACGCGCCTTCAGCGCTTCGAAACCGACAATGACATCCAGAAGCTCTGTTGTGATTTCGCTTTGGCGGACCGAGCGTGTCTCGGACTGCAACTCCTCCAGTCGTTCGTCCACAGATTGTCAAGAAAAGCCAAATTCAATTTCTTCAGCCCGGCGCCCGACGCGTTCGGCTTTGCCGGAACACTCTTCGCTGCAACAGCCTGATGGAAGGCTCAAGAAACAAACTTCGACCATGCCTCACCAAGGCAAAGGTTCTTCCAAACCTCCGCATGGGAAGGTTGGGTGTGGAGCCCGCGAGGGTCGAATCTCGGGGCTCTTGGGCGGTCCGTCCGTCACTTCACTGCTCTGCGGTAAAGGTGCCACGTCCCATGTCCGAGGATCGGAAACGCCAATATCAATCCGATAAAGAGCGGGACCATCCCGACAATCAATAATGTGGCCACGATAAGTCCCCATGCGGCCACCGTCACCGGGTTCTTTCTCGTCAGTTCCAACGAGGTCGCTATCGCGACACGCACGCCGACATGCTGGTCCAATAGCAGCGGTATCGAAATGATCGTCATTGCAAGTGTTGCGGCTGCGAACACCAATCCCACCGCGCAGCCGATAATCAGCATCGCCCAGCCAGCACCTGTCGTGAAGACATCTCTCAGGAACGACGTCACCGAGAGCGGCGGCTCGGGACCCAGTGTCAGCGTGAAGATAAGATAGGCCGTCAACATCCAGGCGACAAATATCAAGACCAGACCCAAGCCGATTGCAAGAACCGCCCCGATGGTCGGCGATTCCAAGACACCGAGCGCCGCGCGATAGCCTGCCGGATCACCTTTTTCACGACGACGGCTCATCTCGTAGAGACCGACGGCCGCGATGGGCCCCAGCAGGACAAAACCCGACATGAGCGGGAACAAGAGGGGCAATAAATCGCGCTGGAAGACAATTGCCGTCAGGCACAGCCCCAAGATCGGATAGATTATAACGATGAACAGCACATCTGTTCGAAGGGCCAAAAAATCACTAGCGCCCTTTCGGAGCGCGACTTTGATATCCTCGATGCCAATCTGTCTTACCGTGGGGTGCGCGAGCGCATTGCCACCAATTTCATGAGCCGCGTCCTTGGCATAATGTGAAGCGTCGCCAAATACTTTTAGTAGCCAGGATCCGGGGTTTCCGATTGTCCTGATTGGCTTTACCATTGGAAATCCTCCGCGCACAAACAGGTTAGGGGCCACCCGACCAAATCATACGCCGGTCGAACACCAGGTAGCTGTATTCTATCACGGACAGCACTTCTGCACACCAGAAAAAGCGCGTCCAGAATAGCGCAGCGCGCAGAACTGCAAGGCACCGCCAAGCCGGTTTCCCGCACGACGCCGCAGGCCGGCCATACTCAAGCTCCTCGTCCGGTAGCGTGTGGTGCCTCAGCGACCCTGGTTCGGCTGCGGGAAGGCCGGACAGGACCTCCCGTCGCTTCGGCGCCAGGATGGTCCGGTGGGGCACGTTTCTTTTGCTTTCAATTATCCTGTTGCGTATTCTTGATGGCGATGTCGGTTAACGAAAAGAGGCAATGGCGAGAAGGGGGACGAAAGTTCGCGCTGACCAAGGCTCAGGTGCGGATGGCGCAAGCTGCCATGGCGAACCGCGATCTTCGGACTCCGAGATGTGCAAGGCACTAAAGATTGCCCCAGTAACTCTTTACGATATGGAGATCCCGCCGGAAACTTGCGCGAGAACGCGAAGCGGCTGTTCGGCGTGTGACGCTCAACGTTCTTCGGGGAGATATGGACGACATGGACCTGGACGAAGACAAGATAGACGAGGCCGTACTGGCGCTCCTGCGCCTGACCCTCCACGACGGTCGGCGCGCCTGGAAGGGGTTTGACTGGGACAGCATGGACCGGTTGCACAAAAAGGGATGGATTACCGATCCGGTGGGAAAGGCGCGGTCCGTCTCCTTCACCGACGAAGGGTTGCAGAGATCCGGGAGGCTTCTGCAGCAGTTGTTCGGGAAGACATCCGATCTGGCACCGTAAGCAATCCCTGAGCAAGCCGCCCTGGCCGTAGCGTAGGATTTCACACCCTCCCGCAAAGGACCCCAGACTTGGCTTTCGGCTTTTTCAGCGATATCCGGATAGGGACGAAACTGCCGATCCGCAGTCCAGATTGAGCGTCTGCATCAAGTGAGAGCAGCGGGTATGGCATTTTCGCCTTCGCAACCAGTCTGCGTCATGTTTCGGCGGCCCTGCTGTTCTTCTGAAGATAGATCTGATTGGCCGTAATGACGCAACTGGCGAGCATCACCAACAACCACCTCGCCTTAACCTGCGATCTGTGCGGCCACACTGGGATGGTCGCGGTGACGGATCTGATAAGGGTGTTCGGGCGGGATATGGATGCTCGGGACGCAGCCAAGCGCGCCCGGTGCAGTCGCTGTCACGTCAAAGGTCAGACTACGTTCCAGATCATTTACGTTGGCGCAAGCGGTGAGGCTATGCTTGGCGCGGCGACAAAACCTGACGTCTGAGCTGCGCAAACTGCGCGGCCCGCGCGGCGCTCCCTGCGGCGGCTTTGGCATTTAAGGGATTCACCCCTCGTTTCCCCCTTGGTATGATCCATGAACCCGCCAGCCGTACCTCACAGGAGACCCTTATGACCAATCCTCACCGGACCTGCTGGTCATCCGGCAAGGTTGCCAGGGTCATAGCCGCAGCCACGATCGCGAGCCTCGCTCCGAACATCGCAGCGGCAGATGATTATGACATCGACTGCAAGCTGATCCTCTGCCTGCCTGCCGGTTTTCCATCGGTGTGCCAGGACGCCTACAAGCACATGGTCAACCGCCTGCGCAACGGGAAGTCGCCGATCGGGTTCTGCGCGATGAGCGACGGGACAGAATACGATGCCTACGACATCGACCACAGGACGGTTCCCGCAACATCGAAGCGCGGATGGGAATGCGCTGCCGACAAAAACCTGTACCATACGGCCTGGCGGAACGGTGACGACAAGACCACGCAAGTCCAGACCTTCTGCTATGACAAAGCCTACGCTTACTCCGATGGAGAGCAGCGGTTTACGAACGTGACACGGCCAACCCGTATGGATTTCGAGGTGAACCTGACCGTCGAGCCGGGAACGCCGGACGCATTCTCGCAAGGCTGGCAGCGGTTCGAGGCTGACATTGGAAACAACCCATCTACCAGCATCAGCTACCGCCCGTGATCCGAAAAGCGGCATTCATGCTGGCGCTGGCTGCGGCACCGACGCTGGCCTTCGGTCAGGCCGGATGCCTGCCGCCCCAGACGCCTTTCGCCTATGAGCCGCCCAAGGACGATCCCGAGCTGCGCCAGATGATCGACGAGGATTACCAGACCTACATCCGCGATACCGAAGCCTACCTGAACTGCCTGAACGCAGAGGCGATGCGCGTGCGCGTCGAATTTGATGCCGTGCTTAAACGCTACGTGCAGTATTTCGGCAGCGAGGCAGGTGTCAGATACGAGCAGACCAACTAACGCCCATAATTCCAACTAACATCCAGAGAGGATACGACGTGATCAAATTTTTCGCAGCAACAATACTGCTGGCTACGCCTGCCGTCGCAGCAGAGTCATACACAAAAGCCAATGCTGGTATTCAGCAAGCCACGGTTGCCGCTTTTGCATCAGCGAGCGAGGCTCAAACGCTCCCGCTCCAATTTAGCAGACCCTATCAATTCCCCTCCAGTATCGTCCATGTGATCGTATCGCGTTCCGACATTGATGTGCTTGTCGAGCGTGATTTACTCAAAGTGAGGGGGTCAGCGGATGATGCCTACATCGGTGTGAAACTGGCGACTGGAGACGTTTACCACATTGGCGATATTGCCGCGATGCAGCGGTAATTTTTAACTAACACCCGACCCCGGAAAATCTAAAACTGCCTCCCCCTCCGCCTCACCCCCAGCCTCACCCTCACCGCCGTAAAGAGGAAAGAAGGCTTTTTGCGGGATGATGATGTGGGGTGGAGGGAGCGGGCAATACGTCCGGTCCCGCCCTGCTCCTCGACCCGGAGAAGGGGACCACCATGACGACCTTCAATGATTACATCGCCGCCCGCCTGCCTGAAGCCTGGGCGCTTCTGAGGAAGGGCGGCCTGTCGGCAAAGATCGCCCGCGCCTTCCTCATCCAGCACGGAGCCGTCTGAAGCCCACGCCGCAGCCCCGTCGCGGAGGCTGCGGCATTTCTACTGCATTTCCCATATCCTTGCCAACCGACAATGGAGGTTTCCCGATGACCATCGAGGACTGGCTGGCCATGGCGTCCGTGATCGAAGGCCGTCGTTTGTCAGCCGCCAAATATGCAGCACGCACCAGACATCTACGGGCTTTCCCGCATGAACAGATCAACGTGGAACTCGACGTGCCGCTTTTGGAACACGTCTGCGCGGTCTTGAAGGGTCCGCCGCATCACGATCGGACCGGGTTCGCCCGGCCGCATCGCGGCGCGCGGGGAGAGGCTTTGCAGACCCCGATCATTATCGGGCTGGTCAACCGCGTCATGCGTCTGCGCGCAGCGGGCGCCCGCGGGCAATATGCCGCCGTCCGGCTAATCCGAAGGCTCCCGGTCCCTGAGAGGGAGAGGGGGCCTTTTTTCTGGTGATATTTACACTGGGAAAAGGATGACACCGATGGCACGCACATCAGAGAAGTTCGACGCGGCACAGGCAATCACCGACGAGATCATCGGCCTGCTGGAGAAGGGCACCGTGCCGTGGCGGCGGCCGTGGAAGATCGCGGGCGGCGGTGTGCCGCTGCGCCATAACGGCGAGGGCTATCGCGGCATCAACGCCTTCCTGCTCGGCCTGCGCTCCGCAATGGCAGGCTACAGCTCGCCCTACTGGATGACCTTCAATCAGGCGAAGGCGCTCGATGCCTGCGTGAAGAAGGGCAGCAAATCAAGCGTCGTGGTCTATTACGGCACCGCCGGAAAGAAGGGCGAAGGCGCGAACGAAGAGACCGGCGGCGGCGAAAGTGACGAGGGCGGAGGCACCTACCGCTTCCTGAAAAACTACCGCGTGTTCAACGCGTCGCAGATCGAGGGGCTGGATGACTCCTACTACCCAAAACCCGAGGGCGATCCTGCCGCCAGGCCTGAGCCGATCCCCGAGGCGCAGGCATTTTACGAGGCGATCGACATTGGCGTGACCTTTGGCGGCGACCAAGCCTGCTACATTCCCTCGCGCGACCACATTCTGTTGCCAGAATTGGCAAGATTCGAGAGTGCCAGTCAATTCTATTCAACGTGGCACCATGAACAAACTCACGCCACAAAATTAGCGCACCGGCTCGACCGCAGTTTCGGCGCATCGAGTTTTGGCAACGAGGCATACGCGAAGGAAGAACTTGTGGCCTGTGTAAGTCAAGTATTGATGGGTCAACGCATGGGATTTCACGCTGATCACATCGACAACCACGCGGCCTATATTGAGGCGTGGATCAAGGTGCTTCGAGGGGATAAGCGGTTCCTGTTCACCGCCGCCGCCCATGCGCAGCGCGCGGTGGACTGGCTCACCGAAGCCTCCGCCAAGGGCACAGCGGCCCGGGCCATCGCGGCCTGATCCTCACCCTCCCGATGCTCCACCCAGCGGCCCCCGTCCTCCCTTAGAGGGAAGAGGGGGCCTTTTTTCCTTTTGGACTTAACCCAACTGGAAAGGAGCCGATCATGGCCACCGAAAGACTCGTCCACCGCCACCGCATGAGCGACACGCACATCCGCGAGCTTGATGTCTATTATGACAAAGGCGGGATGAATTACTGGGACTACAGCACAAAACCGAAGGGCATCTACTTTTCCTCCACGGTCTATGAACAGCCGGTCGGATCGAACATGCGGTCGCTGACAATCGGGGCCCGATCGCAGCAGCCCGGTGTCGGGTATATCCTCGTCGTGCCGCTCACGACCTACCGCCCCAAGGCGCTGCGCGAGGTGCGCGCCCGTGTCGAGACCCATGCGGAGGCGATCCACACGCTTTGCGCCGTCGGGGATACCGCGTCGATGGCAAAGCTCCGCGCGATCCTCACCGGCACCGAGGTTCCGCAGGCCAGTTCGGCGGAGGTTTTCGCATGACCGCTGTGACCTACACTCCAAACCCCGCCAAGGTTGCCGCCCAGAACGATGCCTTCCGCCGCAATGCCTGCCTTGCCATCCCCTATGGGACCGGTGATCCGGTTTTGCGGGGCCGGATGGTGATGACGCGCAGCGTCAGTGCCGAAGGCAGTGAGTTCGTCCAGACCTGCGTCGATGCAATCGGACGTCTCGATCACTTCCCGGAGGATAATGATCCGGACGGCTTTCACGACTTTGGATCGGTCGAGGTGCAGGGCACGGCCGTCTGGTTCAAAATTGATGCGTATGACGATGAGAACATGGCGTTTGGATCCGACGCGCCGGACGATCCTGCCCGAACCTGGCGAGTGCTGACGATCTTGCTGCCGTCCGACTGGTAGCGCCGCGCACCCATACCCCCGTCCCGCACGGGGCAAGGCTCCCGCTCCCTGAAAGGGGAAAGGGGGCCTCTTTTTTGGGTGTGACCGATCCCGGTCAGAGAGAAACCCCGAGGAGACTGCACCATGACACCTGATCTGAGCCCGATGACCATCGCCCTGAAAGACCTGAGCCTGCATGAGTTGAACGCGCGTGCGGGAGCGCCCGAAACCTACGAGGCCGATGACATTGCCGTGCTTGCCGCGTCGATTGCCACGCTTGGCCTGCTGAACCCGCTGATCGTGCAGAAGACCGGCAAGACATGGGGCGTGCTGGCGGGCGGGCGTCGCCTTGCCGCCTTGCGTCTGCTGGCCGGGGACAAGACCGCGAAGGGCTGGACGCAAGGCACGAAGATCGCCTGCCGCGCGATCGGCGATGACGTGGCGGCGGCGACCGCGATCACCGTGGCCGAGAACGTGACGCAAAAGGCGATGGACCCGCTGGACGAGTTCGAGGCATTCGCGCGGATGATGGAGGTTGGAGGCCATGACGCAGACAGCATTGCCCGCACCTTTGGCGTCGAGCGCCGCCGCGTCGTGGAACGCCTGCGCTACGGGCGCGTCCACCCCGAGATCCGCGCTGATGCCCGCGCGAAGAAGATCAGCCTTGATGCGATGAAGGCATTTGCCGAGCATCCCGATCAATCGGTGCAGCTCGCCACCTATGAAGGGATGCGCGGCGAGTATCTTCAGGCGTGGACGATCCGCGACAAGCTGCGCAGCCGCGGCGTGAAGCTGGGCGACGAGATCGCGCAGCTCGTGGCTGAGGAGTATCGCGCGGCGGGGGGCGAGATCGCGGCGGACCTGATCGAAGAGGACTCGATCCTGACCGATCAGGACCTGGTTGACCGCCTGTTGATGAAGAAACTTGGAGACCATGCGGCGGAGGAAGCCGCGCGTCTGGGGTTTGGGTGGTCGATGGCGCTGCGCGACGTGGATTACAAGCTGCTTCAGGAGTATGGCCGCGTCTATCCGGGCATGATCGACCCCGTGGGCGAAGATGCCGCGCGCTGCGAGGCCATTGCGGACCGGCTGGCGGCCCTCGATGCGGCGCGGGATGCGGCCTTCGATGACGATGAGGAGCAGGGCGAACATATCGACGGCGATGCGCTCGAAGAAGAATACGAGGCGCTGAGCGACGAATACGACGATCTGACAACCGGATGGGCGCCCGAAGACCTCGCCCGCGCCGGTGTGCTGGCGCATTGGGATCGGGGCCAGATCGCCACCGTGACCGGTCTGATCCGGCCCGAGGATCGCACCGATCGCCGCACTGACCGCCGGGGTGAGGCCAGCGGCACGGCTGGTACGGTGGGCGGCGGCGCGGCGGATGGTGAGCAAGACGGTGGCGCGGACACGCTGGAGCTTGCGGAGTCGCTCAAGGCCGATCTGAAAACCGAGCGAGCGGGCGTCATCGGCGCCGCGCTTGCCGCCGATCCGGATCTGGCGCAGGACCTCTTGCTGTTCAAGACGGTCGCGGATCTGCTCGGCCGGGGCGGCAGCATCGCCTACAGCTTCGGCGTCTCGGCAAGCCATGGCGAGCGCCCGCACGGCAGGCCGGACGGGATCGACGGGCGGGCAGCCGAGGCACAGGCGGATCTCTTTGCCGGGCTGGATCTGACATGGTGGAGCGATGACGCCTCCATTCCCGAGCGGTTTGAGGCGTTCCGCGCTCTGGAGCCGTTGATGAAGTCCCGGATCGTCGCGGTGGCACTGGCCGATGCGATCAAGCCCTCGGATCTGGACTATGGCGAAGCGCTGATGTGCCACGTCGCCCGGCAGATCGTGCCGGACCTGCGCGCGGTCTGGCGTCCGACCGGCGAGGCATTCTTCGGCCGTCTCAAGAAGAGCGTCCTTCTCGGCATCCTCGCCCGCGACCTGCACCAACCCGAAGAAGCCGCACGGCTGGCCTCCGAAAAGAAGACCGCAATCGTGGACTTTCTTGAGCGCCTCTTCGCCGCGCCCTTTGCCACGCTGACGCCCCAGCAGCGGGAGGCGGTGGAGACGTGGTGCCCGCCCGGCATGGAGATCCCCGCGCCGCGCGCACGTCCCGGTTATCCGGGTGATAATCGCTTGCGCGGCACCGACACGGACGAAGATGAGGGCGAAGGCGAAGAGGACACGCCGGAAGAAGACGGGCCAGCGGAGGCGGGCGATTGGGATGAGGAAATCCCTTTCGAGACGGGTGATGAGACCCAGACAGAAGCCGAAGACGCCTGATCCGGCGCCCTGCGTGATGAAGCCGTCCTGCCCCCGAAAGGGCAAGGGCGGCTTTTTTTCTTTGGGACCATGGTTTTCCCGAAAGGACACGCCCCAATGAAACGCCCCACCCTCGACAAGCTCCTGCCATCCCTCGTCTCCGACCTCGCAACCGGCACCTTGACCTCGAAAAGCGTTGCTATGCTCCTGACCCAGACCCTCGGCGGATCGGACGCAAACGGCGCGTGGACATGGCGTCAAGCCTACGATCTGGTGCAGGCAGCGGCACTGCTCGCGGACCGGGGCACGCCCCTCCCCGGCGATCCCGTCACGCGCCTGAATGCCCTGACGGCGGCGGCGCGGCAGCGTCCCACCGAAACCCGGCGTTCGGAGACACAAATCCGGCTCCAGCAATTTTCAACTCCGCTGCCCTATGCCTATGTCGCAGCCCTTGCCGCCGCGATCCGGCCCGGCGACGTGGCCCTTGAGCCGTCGGCGGGCACCGGCGCGCTGGCGCATATGGTGCAGCGGATGGGCGCAAAGCTGGTCCTCAACGAGATCGACCCTTTCCGGATCGCGCTGCTGGATGCGGTGTTCCATCTGCCCGTCAGCAACTTTGACGGCGAGCATATCGACGATCTGCTGGACCGCGCGCAGCGCGTCGATGTGGTGGTGATGAACCCGCCCTTCTCGTCCTCGGTGTCGCGCAGCGATCCCACGATTGCGCTGCGCCACACCTTGTCTGCGGCCAAACGGCTGTCCCCCGGTGGGCGGCTGGTGGCGATCCTGCCGATGGCAGCCTGCGAGGCACGTCAACCCGCGCTCTGGACGCGCCTGACCTCTCTCGTCACGCCCCGCCTGCATCTCGGCCTGCCCGGCATTGTCTACCGCAAGATGGGCACGAATGTGGAGACGACGCTTCTGGTCGCGGACGCGCCTGCAACTGGCGAGGGCGTGGGGGATAGCACGATCGCGCTCCGGCCCCTGTCCTTGCAAAACGCGCTTGATGCGGTGCGCGCGGAACTTCCTGTCCGGCCTGCCCGCGAGACATCTGCGCCGCTCCCTGCCACGCCTGCGGCCTTGCGGCCTGCGCGGCGGCCCGCCCCTATGGCGTCCGTCCCGCGTGCCGCAGCGCGCGCAGCCGTGGACGCGCCGCTGGCTTATGTGGAGCGGACGGTTCCCGGCCAGAACGTCGCCGTGTCGGAGATCTACGCCCGCTACGCGCCCCAGCGCATCGAGATTACCGGGGCTGCCGCGCATCCTTCGGCGCTGGTCGAAAGCGTCGCGATGGCGGCGGTCCTGCCACCGATGCCGAATGTGCACCTGCGTCTGCCACCGCGCCTCGTGACCGGGGGCGAATTGTCGGCCGCTCAGCTTGAGACGATCATCATGGCGGAGGACTCCTATAACCACGATCTGCCGGGTTTGTTCACCGTCAGTGAAGATCTGTCCGAAATCGAACCTGCCCCGAACGGCAAGGGTGTGGCGTTCCGGCAGGGATATTTTCTGGGGGATGGGACCGGCGCTGGCAAAGGGCGGCAAGCGGCCGGTCTGATGATGGCAGGCTGGCTGGAAAATCGCACGCGCGGGATCTGGCTGTCCAAAACCAAGACGCTGATCGAGGATGCAATCCGCGACTGGACCGATCTGGGCGGCGCGCCGACCGACATCGTGCCGATCGACCGCTGGAAGCCCGATGAGCCGATCACCTGCCAGCGCGGCATTCTGTTTCTGACCTATGCGACGCTGCGCGCGGTCGGCAAGACCGGCCGGACCCGGCTTGAACAGATCATCGAATGGGCCGGTGCAGAGTTCGACGGCATTCTGGCTTTCGATGAGGCCCACGCCATGCAGAACGCAGGCGGCTCGTCCGAAGGGCGTGGCACCGCGCCCTCGCAGCAGGGCATTGCGGGCCTGCGGCTCCAGATGGGCCTGCCGCGCGCCCGTGTTCTCTACATCTCGGCTACAGGGGCCACCAATGTCGGCAATCTCGCCTATGCCACACGGCTTGGCCTCTGGGGGCCGGGGGACGCCTATCCCTTCGTGTCGCGCGAAGACTTCGTGGCGGCGATGGAAGCGGGCGGCGTGGCGGCGATGGAGGTGGTGGCGCGCGATCTGAAGGCGCTCGGCCTCTACACGGCGCGCGCGCTCAGCTTCGAGGGCGTCGAATACGACATCCTCGAGCATAAGCTGTCCGAGGCCGAACGGACGATCTACGACACGTTTGCCTCGGCGTTCCGCGTCATTCACCGGAATTTACGCGCGGCGCTTGAGGCGACCGGCATCACCGACGCGGAGTCCGGCCGCTCGGCCTCGGCGGCAAAGGCGTCGGCGCTCAGCAGGTTCGAGAGCATGAAACAGCGGTTCTTCGGGCATGTGCTGAACGGCTTCAAGGCGAAGTCTGTCATTGCCGCCATCGAGGCGGATCTTGCGGAGGGCTGGGCACCGGTTCTTCAGATTGTCTCGACCGGCGAGAGCCATCTGGACCGGGCCATCGACGGGCTGGAGGCGGGCGACGACCTGACGGAAGTCCATCTGACGCCGAAAGAGGTCATCGTCCACTGGCTCGATACCGCCTTCCCGATCCACGCGCAGGAGCTTGTCGAGATCGAGGGCACCATTGTCTCCCAGCCGCTGCTGGACGCGGATGGCCGCCCTGTCGTCTCGCGCGAAGCCGAAGCCCTGCGGGACGCAGCCCTGATGGAGCTTTACACCATCGCGCCGATCCCCTCGTTCCTCGACCAGATCATCTGGCACTTTGGCGAGACCCGCGTTGCCGAGGTGACAGGCCGCTCCAAACGCACGATCCGCACCGCCAATGGTGCGCTGAAGATCGCACCCCGGTCCGGCTCTGCGAACTCGGCCGAGAGTGCGTCGTTCATGGCCGGGACGAAGGACATCCTGCTCTTCTCCGATGCGGGTGGCACCGGGCGCTCCTATCATGCCGCGATAAAGGCGGCGAACCAGAAGCGGCGGCGGCATTACCTTGTCGAGCCGGGCTGGCGCGCGGATGCGGCGATTCAGGGTCTGGGGCGCACGCACCGCTCGGCGCAGGTCTCGGCCCCGTTCTTTCGCGTGGTCACATCGGACGTGCATGGCGAGAAGCGGTTCACCTCGACGATCGCGCGGCGTCTGGACACGCTCGGCGCCCTGACGCGGGGCCAGCGCCAGACCGGATCGCAGAACCTCTTTCGCGCCTCGGACAATCTGGAAAGCCCGATTGCCCGGCGCGCGCTGATCTCGCATTACAAGGAACTGGCGAGCGGCACCTGCGAGGCGATGGATTACGAGACATTCACCGACTGGACGGCACTTGCGCTGACCTGCAAGGACGGCGTGCTTCTGGAGGACCTGCCGCCGATCCAACGCTATCTCAACCGGCTTCTGGCATTGCCGATCCAGATGCAGAACGCTCTCTTCGCTGCGTTTGCTGCCAAGATCGACGCGCAGCTTGAGGCGGCGCGTCTGGCAGGCACGCTCGATGTCGGGATCGAGACGCTGCGCGCCGACCGGATCACGGTTCTGGGCGAGGAAGACATCTGGACCTGCCCGCGCAGCGGCTCGGTCACGCGCACCGTGACGCTGGAAACCGAAACCGCGCTCCATACGCCCTCCGGCGCGGGCATCCTGTCCGATCATGCCGACCAGATGCGGCCCATGCGCAACGGGGTGTCGGGCAAGGTCGCCCTTGTCTCGCGCCGCCCGCACCAGGTCTATGACGACGAGGTGTTCGAGGAGGTGCGGTATCTGCGCCGCCCCACCGGGCGCAGCACCGCGGCGGAGGCCGAATATGCAGCATCGCACTGGGAGCCGATGCCGCAAGGCGCGTTCATTGCGGCATGGGACGCGGAGGCGGGCGCTCTGCCGAAGGTGGCGACCGAAGCCGTTGTTCTGCTGACCGGGCTGCTCTTGCCGATCTGGAATACCATCCCGTCCGATAACGAGCGCATCTGGCGGGTCACGCCCGAGGACGGACACTCCCGCATCGGCCGCGCCATCTCGCCAGATCAGGCGCTGGTGCTGAAGGGCCGGTTCCGTACCGGAGGCGATGCGGCACCGGACGAGTTGGTCGCTTCCGTCATGGAGACGGATGCCACGGTCGATCTCGGCCGGGGGCTGACCATGCGTGCCCGCCGGGTTGCAGGCACCAAGAGGCTGGAACTGGAGGGCTGGACGCCCGCGCAGGTGCCCACGCTGAAGGCAGCCGGATGCTTCTCGGAAATCATCGCCCACCAGCTCCGGGTATTCGTGCCGGTCGGGGACGGAGCCACCGACGTGATCGACGCGATCCGGGCCGGGCGCAGGATGAGTGCGGCCTGATCGGTTCAGGACTGCTGCCACGTGAGCGCATCCCCGGCCGGACCCTGCATATGGGTCCGGCCGGGGGAAAGAGGGGAAAGGCGGCTTCGCCTTTTTTTGATCTGATTTTGGATCACAAATGCACCACACCAAGGAGCGACACGATGATCACCGGAACCCTGACCCAGACCGCAAACGCCAAGACCTTCACAGCAACCATCTCGACAATGCTGTTCGACATTACGCGCATTGCCGTGACTCCGAACACCTACAAGACCGCCGACCACCATCCCGACTACCAGCTCGAGATCCGCACGCCGCGCGGGCGCACCATGCGGATCGGCTCGATGTGGAAGGCCGTCAGCGAGAAAAGCGGGCGGGAATACTACTCTTTGGCGATCACCGACCGGATGGGCCGGACGTGGCGCATGAACGCCGTCCGCAACGACGAGACGCCGAAAGGCACATGGCAGATCGTCCCGATGACCGGCGGCAAGACCGAGAACATCGCCCTCACCGGCCAGATCGAGACGCTGGACGATGACAACCTCGCGGGCTTCATCGGCTCCTATGACTTCGACATGGATTTTGTCGCGGTCGAGAAGCCGGAGAAGGCCGATCCGAACCACCCCGACTACCACATCGAGGCGCGCAGCCCGGCAGGCGTGGTAATTCGCATGGGGTCGATCTGGAAAGCGATGTCCGAGCGCAGCGGCAACGCCTACCTGTCGATCGCGTTTTCCTCCCCGACCGGCACGCAGCACCGTGCCAACGGCCTGCACCGCGAGGGTGCTGCGCCCGGTCTTTACGAGATCGTCCCTTACGCAAGCGGCGAGATGGCCGTGGTTGCCTGACTTCCCCCGGGCGGCAGCGGCCGGGCCGTGGCGGATCTCTCCCCCGCCGCGGCCCATCTATTCCAACTCTGCGCCCCCACAGCGCATCCAAAAGGGCGGCACCGGCAAGGTGCCGCCCTCTTTCCTTTGCGATCCCACACCAACCGGAAAGGAAGATCTCATGACACCTTCGACATATCACCCACCGCTGGAGGGCGGGGAAGCGCCGGGCATGGCAAAGCTGGCCGCCACAATTCTGGACTGCATCGCTTGCCGGATGCAGATCACATCAGGCGCGGTAGCCAAGGCGCTTGCCGGGTCGGTCTGGCGCACGGTCGCAGAGATGAGCGCGCGCGAGTTCACCAGCTCTTATCGTGGATACTACCCGAAATGCGAGATGGCGATCCGGGAGGAGGCGGTCATCGCGCAGGTGTTCGACCAACTCGCGATCACTTACGGCGATCCGCGCCGCGCCGTCCGCAGTGGTGCATGGACCCCGCCTGCCACACAGACCGGAGGGCGCTCCGATGGGTGAAGGTCTTTATCACAGCCGCGACGGCCGCACCGCCTATGCCGAGCCCTTTAAGGGTCTTGATCCGGAGGACCGTGATCTTCTCGATTGGGCTTATGACGATCTGGTTGCCACTATCCGCGCCCAGCTCACCGCGACATGGGAACCGGTCGAGCGCGCGTGGCGCGATCGCTCCAGCCGGATCATCGCGCGCAACCGCCTGCACGAAATCTGGCTCACCGGCGACAGCTATGGCCGCATCCACATCACCTTCGGCGTGCGGAGCGATCTTTACGAGACAGACGCGCTGGCGCGCAGCCTCGTGGACGATCGGGCAGAGGTGTTCTTTGACCGGCTCCAGATGAGCTATCCGCTGCGCGTGCGCACCTCGCCGTGGACCAGTGCCGAGCGGATCGGGCGGAGGGTCGCGGCATGAGCTTTCGCATCACACTGCAATCGAAACCCTCGCGGCATTTCCACGATCCCTACAAACACTGGCAGGTGCTGCTGAACGGATCGCCCTGGGGCGATCCGTTTTACTACAACATGCGCGGCTATCGCGGGGTCCTGCCGTTACCGGACGGCAGCCCCTTCGATCCGGGCGAGGTGACGCTCACGCAGCTCCGCCGCGAGGTGGCGCAGATCAATCGCGAAGCAAAGCAGGCTACGCCCCCGACCCCGGATGCGGGCGCATGAGCGCGCCCGTCTCCCTCCTCGGCCACTGGTACGCGCTCGGTCCCGAGGGCGTGACCTTCTATCCGGGCCATCCGGACTTCGGCGTGTTTCGGGTTGTCGAGGACAACCCGGCCCTGCCCGATGTTCTGATCGAGAATGACGCGGGCCAGCGGTTCATCCTGGCGCGCGACCTTGCCTGCGAAATTGCTATTCCCCCCATCCAGTTCTGAACGGAGCAAACTCATGAAGATCGACCTCAAATCCATCCAATATGCCGCCTTCTCTTCCGAGGAGACGAACTGCTACTCCGCCAGCCTCCATGTCAATGGCCGTAAGATCGGCACGGTCAGCAATGACGGCCGTGGCGGCTGCGATCGCTTCCATGGTGATCACGCGGCATACAGGGCGGCCGATGACTGGTGCCGCGCCAACCTGCCCAAATGGACCGGCTTTGACGGCGAAGCCCTCGATACCGGGCTCGAACACCATTGCGGCACCCTTGTGGATGACTGGCTTGCTGCCCGTCATCTCAGATCTGCGCTGCGCACGAACGTGGTGTTCGTGCATCCGGACGATGGCCGTCTCTATCAGGTCCGGCATCGCGGCAAGCCCGAGGCGACAATCTGTGCCGTAGAGCGCCAGCATCCGGGATCGAACATCCTCAACAGCCAGCCCTTTGACGCTGCATTGGCCGTCTACCGCGCCGGGACAGCGCCCTGATCGCCTTGCTTGGCGCTCTGCGCTCAGCCCGACGCGGAGGCCGGTTCGCGGCATCGTGAAAATGTCCGCAAATCCTGTCCGAAATGTATCGACATACGGTTCCCGGCTTGGTATAAACAAACCGGGAACGCATGCAGGAAAGGACAGCCCATGTTTCAGATCAGGGATACCGAGGCGGGGCTTTCGCTATCGCTCGCAATCGAACGCCCCCGGTGCCCTGTTCTTTCAAGCTTCCATCCCGTCTCTTCCTTCGGGTCTTCTGAAGTAGGACACATTATATTAGTCCGCCCTGAATAACTCTTATCCATCTGAATTATATTGAGAAAGCTGCGA
>JAUNVT010000249.1 GCA_030540655.1 Rhodobacterales bacterium | reverse complement strand
CGCGACCAGCGGGTCCTTCCTGGCGTCCAGGCTCGCGCAGCGGTCTGAAAGATCGAAGAAACCCATCTGTGCCATCGTCATACCTCAAGCCATGGAAACCCCGGGCATCATACCGCCGTGGCAAGGTCAGGACAATTTTTCGAGGTGCCCTTCTGAATATAGACGTCGATGCTTAAGGCTGGCGCGATTTCTGGTGTATTGTTTAAGAGTTCTTCACTGGGACCCGCGAAGGTAAAATAGCGGATTGCGTCAGCGCTGAGCCCAATCTCATTCAAGAATGCACCTATTTCTGCGTTTGCCGTACCAGATTCGGAGGTTTCGACTCCTCCGTTCGCTTGGTCTCTCATCCGATAGGCGGCATGCACGCTGATTGCGGCATCGGTAGACATGTATCGGCGCACTCCCGCAATCCACATGATCGCACAGATTGAGTGACAGCCAGAGCCGTTTAGCACCAACGCAGTGT
The DNA here is from genome assembly GCA_030540655.1 of Rhodobacterales bacterium. Lineage (GTDB taxonomy): Bacteria > Pseudomonadota > Alphaproteobacteria > Rhodobacterales > Rhodobacteraceae > Roseovarius. Next base: position 2,624 of record JAUNVT010000249.1, on the reverse strand, counting down.
AACCACGGATTGTAATTTCAGCGGCCATGGAAATGCCCGTTTCCACCAACCCTTCGGGTGACTCCAAGAAAACTATTGCGCTAGAGGTATCCTCCAGGCCAGCCGCAATCCCGCGCCGCGCTTGCGCAGATCCGCAGGCTTCTGCCCGCTGGCCAGGAGCGGCACCAGATGATCCCATCCCAAAGCCTGCGCCAATGCGGCATCGGCCAGGATCAGGGCCGCAGCCTCTTGGCGTCGTGCCGCCTCGAGCATGGCATCCAGTACCGCCGCCGCTTGCGTGACGGGCGCGCCCTGGCCTGCCGCGAGTCAGCCTGCGATCCTGTCCGAACTGAATGCTGGAAGGACGCGAGCGCAGGTCTTACGCGAGGTGGGCCGCTCTCCACCGCGCGCCGCCAGCACGGATGAACCTCGCCCGCCGGTCCCGGCCGGTCGCCGGGCCGCAGGAGATGACAGGCGTCGCGCAACTCATCCGCTCTTTCCGATCGTCCGTCGAGCCTCACGCAGGTCCGCGCCGCAGTGCAGGGCCAGACAGTCGCGGAGCAGGGCACTCTGGCTAAAGGTAACCTGCAGCAGTGCCAAAGCCGCACCCGACGCAAACGCCATGTCTTCAAATACTTAGCTCCGCGCCGGGGGGATCCAAGGCGGCATCCTTGGCAGGCAGTCGGGAACGCAGGGAAGGGTGTCGCAGGTAAACCTCATGTAAGAATACTATCCGCAAACTGCGCTTCATTCTATATTAAAACGGATCAACCACCTCAATCTACGAAGCTGAATAATGCCTAATGGGGTAGCAATATCGGAAACATTAAAATACGCTTGCGTTTCACGCAAAATGCTTGGAAATCGTCCTCGGACCCCACAATGGCATCATTTCAAGATTTAGGTAATAGGAAAGACGCGTCATTCGTTAAACTCACGGCCCCTCTCATGCTGCCGTCCAGAAGCTAAACGCCGTCGATCAGAATATCCAAAGCCCGCTTCAATGCGTCGCGATGCTCGGTAAGAGAGCCAATGCGATCAGTCAGTTCTGTGCGGGGAACAGCGGCCAGTTCTTGTACACGCACGATCCACGATGCTTCCCCCACCTCCACCGAGGGTGTCAGTCCCGGAAACGCGGCGTAGCGTCCTGCCTCGCGCAATGGAGCTACGATGCGAGACGCATCAATGCCGATCAGATCGGTCTGCAGATCAACAACAAGCTGCCCACCGCGCAGGCGATAAAGATCAAACTGTGCCATGACAGCGAAGACCTAGAAACTTCGAAACCGGGTGAGTGCCAACCCCTCTTTGGCAACCTCCTCGGCATATATTGCGATCGCGGCCCCATTTTCCGCGCGCCACAACCGGTTTCGCTCGATTTTGACCGCCTCCGCTATCGCCGCATCCGCAAGGCGCGACATGTTCAGACCAAGCGCACGGGCGTTTTCGGCAACGTCGCCATTCAGTGTCAGATTTACCTTTACCCGTGCCATCATGACCTCGTGGAATATACGTATATAAGACGAGTATAGGTCATGCCCCTTGGCGGATCAAGACGAACCTGATGCCTTCGTCCTGCCGACGCAGGACTACGTGCTACAAGCAGCGTCCGAGAACACTCTCAAGGCCTGTGCTCAAGACTGGGTCCACTTCACGCGCTGGTGCCGGACGAAAGGAACGGCTCCCCTGCCCCTCTCTCCCGGGATGATCGGGTTCTCCATGGCGAACCTGACATACCCTTCAGGACGGCACTGTGCGGGTTCGATCGGCGCCGGCTGTCCGGGCTGGCTTGGAATCTTGAACAGCAGGGCATCAGTCTCAATCGCAAGGACCGCTACATTTCCGCCGCGTTCGCCGGTATCAAGCGCAAACACGCCCGGTCCCCCGATGCGCACGGACGCGCTCCTGCGCGATGATATTCTTGCCATGAGGGCAATCTTTGGCTTTGATGCCGAACGCGCGATCCTGCTTCTGGACCATGCCTGCGCCGCTCGGAGATCGTCTGCCTAGACGTTCACGAGGATGACACGCGGGGCAGCGGCGGCTGGGTCGAAATTTTTTCGGGCGGCGCCCGCTCACTCTCAACGCCAAGACCGGCTGGCGCGAGGTCGAGATTGGCAAGGGATCAACCGCACAAACCTGCACCGTGCATACGCTGGAGCAATGGCTGCGTTTTGTAAGGAACAGCTTCGGACCCGTCTTCGCGCCCACCTGTTGGAAGGACAGGACAACGCTCGAAACCCAAGCGATCGAGCACATTGCCCGGCTGATCAAGCAAACAGGGCTTGCGGCGGGTATCCGCGGTGACATGCCCAAAAAGGACCGCCTCGCGCTGTGTTTTCCGGCCCCAGCCTGCGCGCTGGCCTTTCCAGCAGCGCCTAAGGTCAAATTTTGTAACCAGAACAAGACGACTGCAGCCAGGGCGCATGCCGGCAAGAAGACCTTCGGGCACCTGTCGCAGCGAGTGGCGACGCGCCGCCAGTCCTTGAGGCGGGCGAAGCTGTTCTCTATTTCGTGACGACTGCGGTAGCGGGTTTCATCCTGCGGGATTGGGGTCTTGCGTCCTTTGCGCGACGGGATGCAAGGCTTCATCCCCTTGTCTTCAAGGGGATCGCGATACCGATCGGCATCATATCCTCGATCTG
>JAUNVT010000040.1 GCA_030540655.1 Rhodobacterales bacterium | reverse complement strand
TAGGGCGCGACAAAACCCAGCCAAACAGGGCATATTCTGGATAAGATCGCAGCAATGCCCCCCAGCCAATAGGCCCCCCCCGGCCATGGTTCCTCCGCAGCGTAACGCTTATGCGGGGGGCAGAGGCGCGCTAAGCCGCTAGTGTTAAACAAATATTCTGGGTTCGCGCCTTGGGTTCGCACCTTTGGGTTCGCAGGGTTCGCGGCCCTCTCATAACCAAGTTCGTTTCAGGTGGCGCGGTTGGGCTTTTGCCCTTCAACCCACGCGCCACAGGCCGACGGGAAACCCCGGCTACGCATTCACAGGAGCGTGCAGTTGAAAATCATCATGACGCCCGTCGGCAAGCTGGTGCCCTACGCCCAGAACGCCCGAACGCACTCTGAGAGCCAAGTCGCGCAGATCGCCGCCTCGATCTCGGAGTTCGGCTTCACCAACCCGATCCTTGTCGGCGGCGATAGCGTGATCATCGCCGGGCATGGCCGATTGATGGCGGCGCAGCAGCTCGGCGTTGAGAAGGTGCCAGTGATCGTCCTCGACCATTTGTCCGAGGCGCAGCGCCGGGCGCTGGTAATCGCCGACAATAAGATCGCCGAGAATGCCGGATGGGACGAAGACCTGCTGCGCGCGGAACTTGAGGTGCTGCAAGATTTTGAGTTTGATCTGAGCCTTGTCGGTTTCTCGGATGAAGAACTGAACGATCTGCTGGGCGACTTTGACGGCGAGGGCGAAGCTGGGGCGATGGATGGCGAGGACGAGGTGCCAGACGCGCCGGTCGATCCAGTCTCGCTGCTTGGCGATATGTGGATCCTCGACGGCCACCGACTGCTCTGCGGCAACTCTACGGTCGCGAGCGATGTTGAGCGGCTGCTGGGCGGCGTCAGGCCAATGCTGATGGTCACCGATCCGCCCTATGGCGTGGACTACGACCCAAGCTGGCGCAACACCACCGGCGCATCCGCGACCAGGCGCACTGGCAAGGTACTGAACGACGATCGGGCCGATTGGCGCGAAGCTTGGGCGCTGTTTCCTGGCGATGTAGCCTATGTCTGGCACGGCGCGCTGCATGCGACCACGGTGGCGGACAGCCTGATCGACTGCGGCTTCAACGTCCGCTCGCAGATCATCTGGGCTAAGGACCGGCTGGTGCTCAGCCGCGGCGATTATCACTGGCAACACGAGCCGTGCTGGTATGCAGTCAAAAAGACCGGCAAGGGCCATTGGGCGGGCGATCGCAAGCAAACCACGCTTTGGCACATCGCCAACAAGGATCAGGACGCCCAGACCGTTCATGGCACACAGAAGCCGGTCGAATGCATGCGCCGCCCGATCCTCAATAATTCCAGCCCCGGTCAGGCGATCTATGAGCCGTTCATGGGATCTGGCACCACGCTGATCGCTGCCGAGACAACTGGCCGCGTCTGCTTCGGGATCGAGTTGAATCCGGTCTATGTCGATGTCGGAGTCGAGCGTTGGCAGAACCTGACCGGCAAGACCGCGATCCTTGACGGCGACGGGCGGCCCTTCGCCGAGATCGTCGCGGACCGGAAAGCAAAGGCAGCATGAAGCAATCGCGCGCCATGTCTTTGATCGAGTCGGGCGCGAATGTCGCGGTTGGCTTCGGCGTGGCCATTCTGACGCAGGCGACAGTGTTCCCGCTGTTCGGCTTTGAGGCTGAGATGCGCCAGCAGCTCGCCATCGCCTCGATCTTCACCGGGGTGTCGCTGGTGCGCTCTTTCGCGCTGCGCAGAATGTTTGAGGGGCTGCGGGGCGCTCAGAGGCCGAGGTAGTTACGCAGCGCCATACCTATCGGGGAGGCGAAGCACCATGCGACCATCAGCGCCAGCCAAATGCCAAACGTGCGGGCCTTGGTGATCCTGGTCATATTCGTCTCCGTGGCTGGATACGGCACAGTCGCTCCCTTTCGGGCATGCCTACAGTCGCTCACTGAGTGTTACCCGTCAATTAAAATCCAAACAGTTATATTTCTTTTTAATGACTTAGGCCGTGTCGCATCCGGTCTTGGTAGTCGGAGGATGTTAAAACCATGGGTGTCTCGCGCCGCAAATATGCCATGATGCGGGGCGTCAGCGAGACGGCAGTGCGCAAGGCCATCGCCAGCGGCAGGATCACCGTTGAGGCTGACGGCACTATCGATCCGGCCACAGCCGACCGGCAGTGGGACAGCCAAACAGACCCGGCCAAGCAGCGCGGACCCCATGCGCAGGCCCTCGGGGCTCAGTCCGCCGCAGGGACCGCGCGTGCTGCCACAAAGCCAGTGCCAAAATCAGCGATCGACGCAGTGAACGCCGCGCTGGGCGAAAGCGGTACGGATGCTTCGCCAGGCGGGGGCAGCGGCGAGGTTTCATTTTTGCGCGCGCGCATGGCAAACGAGGTGCTGAAAGCGCAAACCGCGCGGGTCAGGCTCGAGAAGATGAAGGGCGAATTGGTCGACCGCTCGAAAGCCACCGCGTCGGTCTTTGATCTCGCCCGCCGCGAACGCTACGCTTGGCTGAACTGGCCGCCGCGCATTGCCGCGAACATGGCCGCCGAACTCAGCATTGAGGCCCACGCGCTGGAGCAGGTGCTGGATAAATATCTGCGCGCCCATCTGGCGGAGATAGCCGAGGTCAACATTGAGCTTCGGTGACTTTGAGGGCAGCGAGGACATTCGGCTCGCTTGGCTGACCGGCCTCGCCCCTGATCCGGCCCTGACGGTCAGCGAATGGTCCGACCGCCACCGGATCTTGTCGTCGCGGGCGGCCTCCGAGGCCGGGCCATACCGAACCGACCGGACGCCCTACATGCGGGCGATCATGGACGCGCTCTCACCCGCCAACCCGGCGCGGCGGGTGATTTTCATGAAGGCCGCGCAGGTCGGGGCGACCGAGGCGGGCAACAACTGGATCGGGTTTTGCATCCATCGCGCCCCCGGCCCCTTTCTTGCGGTGCAGCCGACCGTCGATCTGGCCAAGCGACTGTCGCAACAGCGGATCGATCCGCTGATCGAAGAAAGCCCGGAATTGCGGGCGCTGGTGATGCCGTCGCGATCCAAAGACAGCGGCAACACGATCTTGGGCAAACGCTTTCCCGGCGGCCAGTTGATCCTGACCGGCGCCAACAGCGCGGTCGGTCTGCGCTCAATGCCAGCGCGCTGGGTGTTTCTCGACGAGGTGGATGCCTATCCAGGCGACATTGATGGCGAGGGCGACCCAATCGGTTTGGCCGAGGCCCGCACCATCAGCTTTGGCCATCGCAGCAAGGTCTTTCTGGCCTCGACGCCGACGGTGAAGGGGCTGTCGCGGATCGAGAGGGAGTACGAGTTGTCGGATCAGCAGCGATACCACGTGCCCTGCCCGCATTGTGGATGCCTGCAATGGCTGCAGTTCGAGCGGCTGCGTTGGGAGCCCGGGCATCCAGAAACGACACGCTATATCTGCGAGCATTGCGAAGAACCGATCAATGAGCGCCACAAGACGGACATGATGGACGAGCAGAGCGGCGCGCAGTGGATTGCGACCGGCGACCCGGAAACGCTGCAAAAAGCACAGGCGTCGGGGATCGTCGGCTATCACATTAGCGGGCTCTATTCACCGCTGGGCTGGCTCTCTTGGGTCGAGATCGCGCGAAACTGGGAACTGGCGCAGGGCAATGAGTCAGCGCTGAAAACCATGAAGAACACGATCCTCGGCGAGACTTGGCAGGAACGCGGCGAGGCACCGGACTGGCAACGCATCTATGAGCGCCGCGAGGATTGGCATCTTGGCGAAGCACCGGAAGGCACATTGATCCTGACCGGGGGCGCGGATGTGCAGCGCGACCGGATCGAGATCGACGTCTGGGGCTGGGGGCCAAATCTCGAAAGCTGGCTGGTCGATCACGTTGTTTTGGAAGGCGACACCGCGCGCGAGGAGGTCTGGGGCGATCTGACCGACTTCCTCGGCGAGACATGGCGCCATGCCGGTGGCGCGCGGATGGCGCTGGCCCGGATGGCGATCGACACCGGCGATGGCGCGACCACTGATGCGGTCTACGGATGGTGCCGCAAGATGGGCCACGGTCAGGTGATCGCGGTCAAGGGCGTCGGCGGGTTTGATCGCTCCACGCCGGTCGACGGGCCGTCCTATGTCGATGTGAACGAAGGCGGGCGCAAGGTTCGCCGGGGCGTGCGCCTGTGGAAGGTCGCGGGGGCAGTGTTCAAATCGGAAACCTATCGGTTCTTGCGCCTTGCTGGCCCAACCGATGAGGAACTCGCGGACGGCGTCGGCTGGCCTGCTGGCTACGTTCACATCCCGAAGGGCACCACGGCGGAATGGACCAAGCAGCTGACCGCCGAGCAGTTGATGACGATCAAGACCCGGCAGGGGTTTCAGCGGCTGGAATGGAAAAACACCAGAGACCGCAACGAGGCGCTGGACTGCCGTGTCTATGCCCGCGCCGCCGCCTGGCTGATGGGCATGGACCGATGGGACGCGACCCGCTGGGAGCAATTGCGCGAGCAAGTGAATGCCGGTCGCGACACTGAACGCCCTGCCGGGCAACCGCATCCGCAGGTGCTAAAACCACCGCCACCCCGCCAATCCGGCTGGTTTGGCGAGCGTAAAGGAAATTGGTTCTGATATGGCTTGGACACAGACTGAACTTGAGGCCCTGCGCCGGGCCTATGCTTCGGGCACATTGCGCGTCAGCTATGACGGCAAAACCCTCGAATATGGCTCGGCCAACGACCTGCTCAGCCGCATCCGCATGATTGAAGGCGAAATTGCGGCAGCTTCTGGACGTCCGCTGCCAGTTGCTGGTTTTGCGGCGTTCCGGCGAGGGTGATCATGGCAGACCTGAAAAACACACCGGCGACTGTGCGCTGGGGCATGATGGACGCCGCCATGTCCTTTGTCGCCCCACGCGCCGCCGCACGGCGTTACACTGCCCGCGTGACGATCTCGAACCTGCGGCGCGGCTATGAGGCCGCGGCGCGCGGGCGGGGCACCTCTGGCTGGAAGGCCGAAAGCAAGGGAGCTGACGCCGAGATTGCAGCGGCTGGCGCCACCCTGCGCGACCGTATGCGCGATCTGGTGCGCAACAACCCCGTAGCCGCCCAAGCGGTGCAGGTGCTGGTCAACAATATTGTCGGCACCGGCATCCGTCCGCGCGCTGCGTCCGCCGATCCAGCGCTGAACAAGAGGGTAGATGCTCTTTGGAAGGCCTGGTCGGCGCGCTGTGATGCGCATGGCCACACCGATTTTCACGGGGTTCTGGGCCTCGCGGTGCGGGAAATGATCGAGGGCGGTGAGGTGTTTGCAATCGCGCGGGTGCGGCGGCGCGAAAACGCGCGGGACTTGCCGCTGCGGATCGAGTTGCGTGAGGCCGATCATCTGGACTCTGCCCGTTTTGATAGCCGCAATAACGGCACAAGGATCAGTCAGGGCATTGAGACTGACCGCGACGGGCAGCGCACGGCCTATTGGATGTTCCCCGATCATCCAGGCGACAATTCCCCAATCTTCGGGCGGCGGCTCGAGTCTGTGCGCATCCCCGCAGACAGGGTCGCGCATCTGTTCGAGCGCCAGCGCGTCCAGAGCCGGGGCGTTCCTTGGGGCACCCCGGCGATGCGGGCGATCCGCGATGTGGACGATTGGCAGACCGCCGAGTTGGTGCGCAAGAAAACCGAAGCCTGTCTGGTCGGGATCGTGTTCGGCGCAGATGAAGATCAACAATCGATCGCGCCGGTGGTTGAGGATGGCGCGGGCAACCGCATCGAGCAATTCGAGCCGGGGCTGATCGCCTATGCGCGCGGCGGCAAGGATATCAAATTCAACCAGCCCACCTCGACGGCGGGCGTTTATGAATGGCACCGCACCCAGCTTCACATCATCGCGGCAGGGTTTCGGGTGCCTTATGCGCTGATGACCGGCGATCTCAGCCAGGCGAACTTCTCGTCCACCCGCGCCGGGCTGAATGAGTTTCGCCGCATGATCGAGCAGATCCAGTGGCACACGGTCATTCCGATGTTCTGCGAACCGATCTGGCGCTGGTTTATTGCCATTGCCCAAACGCAAGGGCTGCTGCCTGAAGGCGAAATCCTCGCGGAATGGGGACCGCCGAAGTTTGAGAGCGTCAACCCGCTGCAAGATACGCAGGCCGATCTGCTCGAGGTTCGCGCGGGGTTCTCAACCGTGCCACAGCAGATTGCCCGGCGCGGCTATGACCTTGATGAGGTGCTCGCCGAATGGGCCGACTTCGCAAGTAAGGTCGATGCGGCTGGTCTCGTGTTTGACAGCGACCCGCGCAAGGTCACCAAGGCCGGCCTCGTGCAAACCACCGATCCACGATCGCCCGCAGGCGGCGACGAAAACTGACGGAGATCACCATGGCGAAAGACATTATCGACCTGCCCGTGATCGGGCGGGCCGGAACCTTGCAAACTGTTGATGAAGCCGCCCGCAGATTTGAGGTTCTCTGGACCACCGGCGCGCAGGTGCGGCGCTATTCATGGATGCGGGATGAAGAGTTTGACGAGGAACTCGTCGTCTCGACCGACGCGATGCGGCTTGATCGGCTGAACGCTGGCGCGCCGTTTCTTAACTCGCATGGCTCATGGAGCCTGCGCGACATTCTCGGCGTGGTCGAAGAGGACTCGATCCGCATCGGGGGCAATTCAGCATTTGCGCGCATCCGCATGTCCGAGCGCGACGACGTTGAAGATATCTGGCGCGATATCAAGGCTGGCATCATCCGCAATGTCTCGGTCGGATACCGCGTCCATAAATTTGAGCGCGTGGGATCGACCGAGCGCACCGATGGCGGCGCCCGCGCGCTTTATCGCGCGGTCGATTGGGAACCGCTCGAAATCTCTGCAGTCGCCATTGGCGCCGATCCCGGCGCCGGTATGCGCTCCGATTCCGGGCCTAAAACTGCCCGGTCCAACCGCTGCACCATCATCACACGGGCAGAACCAGCGGCCCCCGCCGCAACCGATCAGAAAGGAAACGACATGGCTAATGGCACCGACACTGTAGGTGAGGATGAACACCGCACCGCCCCTCCAGCGCAGACCCGCACCGCCGATCCCACCTCGCAGGCCGCCACCCCGGCGCCGGTCTCAGCTCCGGTTGCGCCCGATGCGGATGCGATCCGCACTGAGGAGCGCGCCCGCGTCAGCACCATCATGACGATCTGCGCCCGCCACGGATTGGGCGCAGACATCTCGGGCGATCTGATCGCGCGCGGCGTCTCGCTTGATGACGCCCGCGCTGCCGTCCTTGATGCGCTGGCCTCCAGTGACTCCGCAGGTCGCACGGCAGAACCGGCACCGGCGCAAGCCCGCGGCGATGGTGCCAGCGATGCGGCCTATCGCAACGCAGTGACCGAGTCGCTCCTGCACCGCGCCAGCCCGGGCACTTCGTCGATCACGGATGGCGCGCGCGAGTTTCGCGGCCTGTCCCTGATGGAACTGGCCCGGCATTCGCTTGAGCGCAGCGGCCTGCGCACTGGCGGCATGTCGAAGATGGAACTGGCTGGGGCGGCACTTGGCCAGCGCGGCTTTCATACCACCAGCGATTTTCTGGCGATCCTTGCCAATGTCGCCGGCAAAACGCTGCGCGATGCCTATGCCTTGACGCCGCGCACCTTCGCAGCCTGGGCACGCCGTGCGACCATTACCGACTTCAAGCCGGTGAGCCGCACCCAGCTTGGCGGCGCGCCTGATTTGCAAAAGGTGCTGGAATCGGGTGAGTTCCAATACGGCACCATTGGTGAGGGCAAAGAGGTCTATGCGCTCGCCACCTATGGCCGGATCATCGCGATCACGCGGCAAGTGCTGATCAATGATGATCTGGATGCTTTCACCCGCATCCCCGCCGCTTTTGGGGCCTCGGCTGCCGATCTGGAATCGGACATCGTCTATTCGATCCTGATGCAAAACCCTGACATGGGCGACGGCACCGCGCTCTTTCATGCCGATCATGGCAACCTTGGCACGGCGTCGGTGGTCTCTGAGAAGGCGCTTGCTGCCGCCTATCGGGCATTCGGCCAACAGAAGGGCATTGAAGACCGGCTGATCTCGATCTTGCCGCGCTTCATCTTGGTGCCGCCCGGCAGCCGCTCGCTGGAAGCGCGCAAGCAGGTCACCGCAACCACGCCTAGCAGCACCGCAGACGTCAACACCTTCTCGGGTCGCCTAGAGGTAATTGAGGAGCCGCGCCTGATCCCCACCACCGGACAGGATCCGTGGTTCCTCGCCGCCGATCCGGCGCGGATCGATACGGTCGAGTTTGCCTATCTCGACGGTCAGGAAGGCGTGTTCACCGAGACCCGCATGGGTTTCGAGGTCGACGGGATCGAGATCAAGGCCCGCTACGACTTCGCGGCCAAAGCCATCGATCACCGCGGTCTCTACAAGAATGCCGGCGCTGCGACCGCCTAAGCACAAGCGGGGCCGCGTTGGCCCCTTCCCTCCCAGATGATCGGAGAAAGATCATGCAAAACTACATTGCACCGGGCGACGCCCTGACCATCACCGCTGCCGCCGACATTGCGTCAGGGGATGGCGTTCTGTTTGGCAGCCTGTTCGGCGTTGCGACCGGCGATATCGCCACCGGCGCCGAGGGCGTCATCAACGTGACCGGCGTCTATGACCTGCCGAAGGTCGCCAACCAAGCGTGGACCGCTGGCGCCCTGATTTATTGGAGCGCAGCCGCCTGCACCAATGTCGCCAGCACGAATACTCTAATTGGTGTTGCCGTCCTCGCGGTTGGCGGCACAGCGGGTGAAACCGTCGGACGCGTCCGCCTGAACGGCGCTGGCGTGGCGGTCGCGACGTGAACGCCTTTTCTGCCGCCGTCACCCGGATCTTTGCCGATCCGCATATGGCGGTGGACGTGGCATGGCTGCCGGGGGGCACCTCCCTCGGCAGCCCCGTCCGCGCAATCCGCCAGGCCCCGGACGATCTGACCAGCTATGGCGGCGCGCGCATCTGGTCCGAGACTGTCCGCATCGATGTGATGGTGGCCGAGGTTGCTGAGCCAGCGCCTGGCGATCGTGTCGTGATCGACGGCGAGACCTTTGAAATCCAAGGCGAGCCGATCCGCGACCGCGAGTGGCTGGTCTGGACGCTTGATCTGAGGCCAGCATGAAACTGACGGCGGCAATCACCGATATCGCCAAGCTGATGGCAGAAGATATAAAGGCCGGAGAGAAGGCCGTGCATTTCGGGATCCGGGACGCTGGCGCCGCGCTTAAGACCGCTTGGCGTGCGCAGGTCATCAGCGCGGGAATGGGTCAGCGGCTGGCGCGCACGATCCGGTCAGATACATGGCCAAAGCACAAGCACAGCATGAATGCGGCCTCACAGGTCTGGACCCGCGCGCCGGTGCTGGTGGATGCCCATGATACCGGCCCACTGATCCGCTCGAAAGATGGCTGGTGGCTGGCGATCCCAACCGCAGCCGCAGGCAAGAGCCGCAGCGGCAAGCGCCCGACGCCGGGGGAATGGGAGGCGCGCACCGGCCTGCGCCTGATATTCATTTACCGCCGCACCGGCCCCAGCTTGCTAATTGCCGAGGCGCGCCTGACCAAGCATGGGCGCGCTGTGGTGTCGCGGTCAAAGACGGGACGCGGCCTCACATCGGTGCCGATCTTCCTGATGGTGCCGCAAGTCAAGCTGCGCAAGCGACTGGATCTCGCAAGGCCCGCGCAGGCGGCGTTGAACGCCATTCCCGGCGCAATTGTCTCGAACTGGGGGCGGATGAAGTGACCACAAAACGCGAAGAGGTGCTTTCAGCGCTTTTCACAGAGCTGCAAAGCATGCCGGGCAGCGTTCCCGTGCTGCGCAATGAAGTGCTGCCAGAGCGCATTTCCCCGGTTGGTCTGGTGATCCTGCGCGACGGTAATCCCGGCGAAGCGGAAGTGACACTGTCGCCGCTGCGCTACCATTGGCAGCACCGGGCAGAATTGGAGGTGTTCGTTCGCGGAGCATCCGGGCTGGAACTTACATTTGACATACTTATCGCTGCCATCGGTCAGACTATCGCGCTCGACAGGACGCTGGGGGGGCTCTGCGACTGGATCGAGGCTGACGCCCCAGAAACTGTCGACCTGGCGGTCGAGGGCGCGGCTGCGATCAAGGCCGCCGTCCTCATGATAACCTTGCATTACACCAGCACCGATTCGCTGGCCTGAACGTGACCAGAAGCAGGACCGGCGCAACCTCGGCACCCGGCACGCCGGTCCACGCCGCGCCGCCGGTCCTATCTTCGTGCCTGTCTGGGCCGAGCCGCTTTCACGGTTCGGATCATTCATTAGGAGCAGCCATGTCCACTCAGATTAAAACCCAGATCGCCCTTCTGCCAATCGCTGAAGACCCGCTCACCATGACCAGCCTCGAAATCTCGGACCTTTGCGAAAAGCGCCACGATCATGTCATGCGGGACATTAAGAAGATGCTCGAGGAACTGGACGAAGCTGCCCCAGAAGGATGAACAAATATGGCACGTGCACAAGGTGAGCGATCGCAACTCGCGATCGCGTTCGAGACTGTCTACGGCACTGCGCCAGCAAGCGGCTTCACGCGGATGCCTTTCGCCGCGTCCACCCTTAGCGCCGAGCAGCCGCTGCTCTCATCGGAGCTGCTGGGGTATGGCCGTGATCCGCTCGCGCCGATCAAGGACGCGATCACCTCAGACGGTGACATCACAATCCCGCTTGATGCCGAAGCCTTCGGTTTCTGGCTGAAGGCCGCCTTCGGCGCCCCCAACACGACCGGCGCCATCGCCCCTTACACCCATGAATTCCAAACCGGGAACTGGACCTTGCCATCGCTCGCGATCGAGACCGGCATGCCCGAGGTGCCGCGTTTTGCGCTGTATTCCGGCGTTATGATCAACCAGCTGTCGTGGACCATGCAGCGATCTGGCCTGCTGACGGCCAGCGTTCAGCTTGTGGCACAGGGCGAGACCGTCGCCGCCGCCACGCATGCCGGAACGCCTGCGGACCTCGACCTGATCCGCTTCGGGCATTTCAACGGCTCGATTGAGCGCAATGGGGTGGCGCTCGGCAACGTGGTGTCGGCACAGATCACCTATGCCAACAACCTTGATCGGATTGAGACCATCCGTGCCGACGGCATGATCGACGGCGCCGACCCGACAATCGCCGCGCTGACCGGCCAGATCGAGGTGCGCTTTGCCGACATGGTGCTGATGAACCAAGCCATCGGCGGCGGGCCTTGCGAGTTGGAGTTCGCTTATACGCTGGCCTCGGGCGAGAGTCTGACCGTCACCGCCCATGCGGTCTATCTGCCCCGCCCCCGCGTCGAGATCAGCGGGCCGCAGGGTGTGCAGGTCACTTTTGATTGGCAGGCGGCACTGAGCGCTTCCCCCGCCCGCATGGCCACAATCACCCTTATCAACAATGTCGAGGAATACTGATCCATGATCCGCCTTAACCTCTCCACAGATCCGCGCTGGATCGATCTTCTGCCCGGTGTTCGCCTCTTGGCCTCGCCTGTCACCACCGCCGTGATGGCCTCTGCCCGTTCAGACGCCAGTCTGGACGAGCTCGACGCAGATGCTCCAAAAGAGGTGCTGGCCGTTGCCATGGCAAAGGCCGTCGCCCGCCGCGTTGTCACCGATTGGGACGGCGTCGGCGATGACGCCGGCGAGCCGGTCGAGGTCACCCCGGACGGCATCGACGCGCTGCTCGATATCTGGCCGGTGTTCGAGGCGTTCCAAGAGCAGGTCTTGGGGCCGCATTTGATGCTGGATGCGGAAAAAAACGTCTCAGCGCCCTCGCCGAATGACACTTCGGAGGGGGCGATCAATACTGCGAATCCTGCATCGGACAGTGCCCAGATTGCCCCAACCGGCAAAACGCCCCGCAAACCGTTGAGGGCTGGCAAGTCTGGGATCTGACCGGACGCATCGGCGGGCAGACAAGGGCAATCCCCGGCGCGGTGCTGGGATGGGATATGGGCGCGGCTCTGGAAATGGGCCGCGCTCTTGGCATTCAGCCGCTGGTGATCGCCGAACTGCTGCCGGTGATTGAAACGGTGATGATCCGCAAAACCAACGAGAAGATCGGAGAAGGAAACCAGGATGGCTGAGAAGAAGGTTTCCGTTCGGCTTGTCGCCGAGAACGGGCGGCAGGTTAAGGCGGAGCTGAAAGGTGTCGGTGATGCCGGGGCCGCCAGCTTCAAGAACATGTCCCGCGAAGTCGATTATGCTGGCGTCATGCTCAAGCGGCTGGCGGGGATTGCCGTCGGCGCGCTCAGCATCCGGCAGGTAGTGGCCTATGCCGATACTTGGACCGACCTGCAATCACGCGTCGATCTGGCGACTGGCAGTCAGGAGAAGGGCGCGCTGGTCATGAAGCGGCTCGGGGATATGGCGCGGGGCACCTATTCGAGCCTTGAGCAGACCACTGAAAGCTGGGTTGCCAATAGCACCGCCCTGCGCGAACTCGGCATGTCCACCGCCGAAAGCCTTGACTTCACCGAGGCGCTGAATAACGCGATGGTGGTTTCTGGCGACAAGGCCGAGCGCGCAACCTCGGTTCAGAACGCGCTGTCGAAGGCCATGGCGTTAGGCAAACTTTCCGGCGTCAACCTGAACAGCGTAATCGAGAGAGGCGGTCGCGTTGCCGAACTTCTGGCCGAAGAACTCGGCACCACGGTTTCTGGCCTTCGGCAGATGGGATCGCAGGGAAAAATCACCGGCGATGTGATCCGCACCGCGCTGGTCGGCAATCTGGAACTGCTGCGCGACGAGGCCGACAGCATGCCCGCAACCATCGGTGATGCCTTCACCCTGATCGGCAACGCCGCGCTGCAACTGGTCGGCACATGGGACAAGATGATGGGCGCGTCCTCTACCGTGGCCGACGCGCTGATCTTTGTCGCCGATAACCTAGAGCGGCTGGCCTCGATCGGCATTGCCTTTGCGGCCTTCATGGCCGGGCGTTGGGTCGCGTCCTTCGTCGCCGCCAAGTTGGCAACCTTCAGCCTTTCGGGGGCACTGACCGTTCTGCGCGGGGCCATCATCCGCACCGGCATCGGCGCATTGATCGTGCTGGCTGGCGAGTTGATCTATCAGTTTTCCAAATTCGCCAAGAGCGTTGGCGGCATCGGGGCTGCCCTGAAGCTACTGGGCAAGGTGGGTTTCGAGGTTGGCACGCGGATCGTCACCGCGTCCAAATCGGCGTTCTCATTTCTGGCGGCTGGTTGGGAAGGCTACCGCGCGCTGGTGTTCACGGTTCTGGACAAGATCCTTGGCGCGGTGGTTTGGGGCGCGAATAAATACATTGGTACCTATAAGGGGGCGTTTGACGCGATCAAAGCCATATGGGGTGGCCTGCCCGGCATGATCGGAGACTTCGCGTTCAAGGCGGCAAACGGCTTAGTTTCCGGCGTGGAGATGATGCTCAATGCGGTGGTCGGTCGTGTCAACAAATTCATCAGCGGAATCAATTGGGCGCTGTCCGCCCTGCCGGAATGGGCGGTTGGCGAAGGTGGTGCGCAGATCGGACTGCTGGATGATATTAATATCGGTCGGATCAATAACCCGTTTGAAGGCGCTGCCTCAGATGCCGGCTCCGCAGCCGCGACCGCTTTCACGGATGCGTTCAATACCACATATTTTGAGGCCCCGGAAATGTTCGGCGATCTGGCCGAGGGCGCTGCCGCCGCCGCGAAGGGGCATCTGGCCACCGCCAAGGAACTGGCTGCCGCAGCCGTTGCGCCGCTGGAAAGCTGGCAGGCGCTGCAGGACGCGGTGGCAGCGTCAGGTAAAGAGGGTGCGGATGCGCTGGATGATGCCGCCGTTTCGGCTGCTGGCGTTGGCACTGCGCTGGACGGCGCGGGCAAAGCCGCTGGCCGCGCTGGTAAAGCCGGGCGTAAAGCTAGCAAGGATACCAAAGATGGCGCAAAGGAAGCACTGCAAGGCTGGGATGCTGTCGACAAATCGCTTACTGATTATGCCGAGAAGGCCCGCAATATCGGCGGCGATATCGGTAGCGCGCTGGTGAACGGCTTTCAGAGCGCGGAAAATGCCGTCGGGGATTTTGTCAAAACCGGCAAGGTGAACTTCCGTGATCTCGTGACCTCAATGCTGGCCGATATGGCCAAGCTCGGTGCGCGCCGCTTCCTGCTCGGCCCACTGGCGGGGATGCTGTCAGGCATGATGCCGGGCCTCGCTGGGGCCGGCGGGCTTTCAGCCAATATCTTTCACGCGGGCGGCATGGTCGGCGGTTCTGCACCCAGCCGCATGGTTCCGGCGATGGCCTTTGCCAATGCCTCACGCATGCACAATGGCGGCTGGGCCGGTCTGCGCTCGGACGAGGTGCCAGCGATCCTGCAAAAGGGCGAGCGGGTGCTCTCGCGTCGCGAGGTGTCCGGTTACGGCAGCGGCGTCACTGTCAACATTCAAACCCGCGATGCCGAGAGCTTCCGGCAATCGCGCTCACAGGTCGGCGCCGATATCGCGCGGGCTGTCGCAATGGGCCGGAGGGGCATGTAATGGCGTTTCACGATATCCGCTTTCCTGACAATATCAGCCGAGGGGCGCGCGGCGGTCCCGAGCGGCGCACCCAGATTGTCGAACTGGCCTCAGGGGATGAGGAGCGCAACGCAAGCTGGGCTGACAGCCGCCGCCGCTACGACGTGTCCTATGGTATCCGCCGCGCTGATGATCTGGCTGCCGTGGTCACATTCTTTGAGGCGCGCAACGGGCGCTTGTTTGGGTTCCGGTTCAAGGATTGGGGCGATTACAAATCCTGCAAGCCCTCCGGGACGCCCGCACCGCTCGACCAGTTGATCGGCACCGGTGATGGTAGCCAGACCGATTTCCAGATTGTGAAACATTACGCATCCGGCCCGCGCGCATGGACCCGCACCATAACCAAGCCGGTGGCAGGTAGCATGACCATTGCCCTTGGCGGTGTTTCGCAGCCGGCGGGCTGGGCGGTCGACACCGCGACCGGCATCATCACTTTCACGACCGCCCCCGGCAGCGGCGTGGCTGTCCGCGCAGGCTTTGAATTTGACGTGCCGGTGCGCTTTGACAGCGATGCGCTGGACGTCACCCTTGATATCGAGCGCCTCGGCTCAATCACCTCGATCCCGCTGGTGGAGATCCGGCGATGAAGTTCAACTCTCGCCGATCAGCGCCTTGGCGTCCTTGATCCGCAGAAACAGCGTCATCGGCTCGGCTGCCGTCTCGGCAAATCCAGCCTCCAGATAGAAGGCCTTCGCGCGGTCATTCAGGGCGTGAACCAGAATGGCCGCGATGCCGACCTCATGCGCCGCCGCTGTGATCCGCAGCACCGCATCGCGCAAAAGTGCACGGCCAAGCCCGTTGCCTTGCTCGGCAGCCTCAATCGCCAAGCGACCGAGCACAATGACCGGGATCGGATCAGGCATGTTCTGCTTCAGCTTGCGCGGCACCAAATCGTGGCTCACCGACCCTGCCGCCAAGGCATAGAAACCGACAACCCTCGCGCCTCGGCAGAGCACATAGGTTCGCGATGCGCCCGACGCCTGATTGACCTGCGCTTTGCGCTTTAACCACGCATCAAGGGTCGGCCCGCCTGAAGTGAAAGCAGCGAGCTGATGGGCATCGTTCAGAGGTTCCGGTGCACGCAGCGGACCCTCCTCACCGGGCGTCATTTGTCCCATGGAGCGGGTGTGGCCAGCAGCTTGCGTAAGCGTTCACTTGGCGCGGGCGGCGCGTCCAGCTGCGTCATGAAGGCCCCGAATTGATCGGCATCCAGCCGAAACGCGGTACGATCCAACAGCGCATCCTCGGCGGCCTGCCGACTGGCCTCCATCATAAACTCCGAGCGGTTCTTGCCGAGTGCCGATGCGGCACGGTCGATCAGATCGCGGTCCCGAGGGGTCACACGAAGATTGATCAGCGACCGACGCTGGGCGTCCTCCTTGGGTGTCATAGCGACCATTTCGCATCCTCCTGCGATGAACTCCCTCATATGTAAAGACATGTGCTTTACATTTCAACTGCACAGCGGACGTAAAGAATGAAATCCCTCTCCCCTGCTCTTCAATCCCACCTTAACAGCGGCACGACCACGCTGGCGTGGTGCTGGAAGATCACCCGCGCTGATGGTCTGGTTCTCGGCTTCACTGATCACGATAGGCCACTGTCGTTCAGCGGCACCGATTTCGAGGCCGAAAGCGGTCTGTCCCCATCCGAGATCCGCGCGGGAACGGACTTATCAGTCGATTCTCAGGATGCGACCGGCGCGCTGACCTCGGACCGGATCACGGAAACCGATATTGTGGATGGGCGCTGGGACAACGCGCTGGTCGAGGTCTGGCGGGTCAATTGGGAAGCCCCCGGCCAACGCGTCCTGATCCGGCGCGGGGCGATTGGCGAATTGCGCCGGGGCCGCATGGCTTTTGTCGCTGAAGTGCGCAGCATGGCGCATGTTCTGGGCCAGACGGTCGGGCGTGTATTCCAGGGTGGTTGTGATGCCGCGCTGGGGGATGGGCGCTGCTGCGTCGACCTAAACAGCGCCGCGCATTGCGGCACCGGCGCAGTGGTCGATCTCATCCGCGACCGCGCCTTCACCGCATCGGGCCTTACCGGCTTTGTCACCGGCTGGTTTTCATTTGGCTATTTGGAGTGGACCTCGGGGCCGAATACTGGTCGGCAGGCCGAAGTGCTGTTGCACGAACTGGCCTCTAGCACCGCCACCATCACGCCGCTGGAAGCGCCGGTGAGATCGATCGAGACTGGCCATGCATTTGCGATCTTTGCAGGCTGCGACAAGCGCCCTGAAACCTGCGCGGCCAAATTCGGGAACATGCTGAACTTCCGCGGCTTCCCGCATATCCCCGGCCAAGACACAGTGATCCGCTACGCCACTGGCGATGGTGGGCACAAGGGGGACGTGCTGTGAGGCCCGTCGCGCCTGCGCGTGTCGTCGTCGCCGCGCGAGGCTGGCTGGGCACGCCCTACCACGATCAGGCCAGCGTGAAGGGCACGGGCTGCGACTGTCTTGGGCTGGCGCGCGGCATCTGGCGCGAGGTCGTGGGCATCGAGACGCTGCCGGTGCCGCCCTACAGCCGCGATTGGGGCGAGGCGGGCAGCCGCGAACTTCTGGCCAATAGTGCGGCGCGGGTGATGATCCCCATCGATCTCGCCGAGATCGGAGCCGGTGCATTGGTGCTGTTTCGGATGCGCAGCGGGGCCAGCGCCAAGCACGTCGGTATTCTGACCGGCCCAGACAGCTTTATTCACAGCTATGAGCGCCTCGGCGTGATTGAGGAACCACTGACCACCGCGTGGCGGCGGCGCATCGCCTTCGCCTTCCTGTTCCCTCGCCCGGCACCTGCCCGGCGCAAGAAAAAGACCTGATCCATGGCAACAATCGTTCTGGGCGCAGTCGGCACCGCAGTCGGCACCGCAGTCGGTGGCCCGCTTGGTGGCGTAATCGGTGGCATGATTGGCAGTGGTGTCGGCACCATGGTGGACACTTGGATTGTGTAATCGCTCACGCCCGGCCAGCGCATCGAGGGGCCGCGCATGGACAGCCTGCGCATGACCTCGGCGACCGAGGGTGTGGTGATCCCGCGCCTTTATGGCCGCATGCGGATTGGCGGCAATATCATTTGGGCCACGGACTTCCGCGAGGAGACCACCACCAGTCGGCAAGGCGGCGGCAAGGGCGGTGGGGGCGGAAAAGTCACCACCACAGAACACACCTATTTCGCCAGTTTCGCGGTTGCGCTTTGCGAAGGCCCGATTACCGGCATTGGGCGCATCTGGGCCGACGGCGAGGTCGTGGACATGAGCAGTGTCACATCACGTTGGTATGCGGGCGACGTGTCCCAGCTACCTGATCCCTTCATCGCCGCCAAAATGGGCGCAAGTGCCACGCCCGCCTATCGCGGCACCGCCTATGTCATGTTTGAGGAGCTGGAGCTTTCGCGCTTTGGCAATCGCATCCCGCAGTTTTCCTTTGAGGTGTTCCGCCCGCTGGAGGATGCTGACACCGCTGAAGGACTGGTCCCCGCCGTGACCATCATCCCCGCCTCGGGCGAATTTGCTTATGCGACCGAGCCGGTGCGCAAGGGTGGAAACGGCAATAGTGCCGCCGAGAACGTCAACGCGATGGCCGGGACCGCAGATATGGTGGTGTCGCTCGATCGGCTGGAAGCGATGGTGCCCTCGGTCAAAAGTGCCTCGCTGGTGGTGTCATGGTTCGGCAGTGACCTGCGCGCGGGGAATTGCACGATCCGGCCCAAGGTCGAGATGGCGCACAAGGCCACAACCCCGGCGTGGGAGGTCAGTGACCTGCTCCGAACTGCGGCGCAGGTGGTCAGCTATGATGCAGAGGGCCGCCCGGTCTATGGCGGCACCCCGGCTGACTTCTCGGTCGTGCAGGCGATCCGCGAGATGAAGTCCCGCAGTCTGCGGGTGACGTTCTACCCCTTCGTCATGATGGATGTTCCTGCCGGAAACACCCTACCGGATCCCTACAGCGACAATGCTGCGACCCTCGGCCAGCCGATCCTGCCCTGGCGCGGGCGCATCACTTGCTCGCCCGCTGCCGGTTTTGCGGGGACCGTCGATAAAACCGCCGCCGCCGCCGCGCAAGTCGCAGCCTTCTTTGGGACTGCGCGCGCCAGTGATTTCACCATAGACACCCAGGGGCCAAGTCACCCCGGCCCGTCTAACCCGCCGGTTAGCGGCGCGCACAAGGACGATTATTTTGACCTGACGCAGTTCGTCCCTCCGGCCCTGCGGAGTCCGATCACTTATAGTGGCCCGATCGAGTGGAGCTATCGCCGCTTTATCCTGCACAATGCGGCGCTCTATGTGGCAGCGGGCGGTGTTGATGCGTTTTTGATCGGATCGGAAATGCGCGGCTTGACGCAAATTTGCTCGGGGGCGGCGGCTTATCCGGCGGTTGCGGCGCTGAAATCTCTGGCCGCAGAGGTGCGCACCATGCTCGGCCCGGCCACAAAGATCAGCTACGGGGCCGATTGGACCGAGTATTTCGGGCACCACCCGCAAGATGGTTCTGGCGATGTGTTCTTTCACCTTGATCCGCTCTGGGCTGACCCGAATGTCGATTTCATTGGCATCGACAATTACATGCCGCTGTCGGACTGGCGTGATGGCTGGGACCATATCGATGCGCAAAACTGGCCGTCGATCTATGACCGTGGCTATCTGCAATCCAATATCGCGGGCGGCGAGGGGTTCGATTGGTTTTATGCTAGCGAGGCCGACCGGATCAATCAGGTCCGAAACCCCATCACGGATGGGGCTGGGAAGCCGTGGGTGTTTCGCCTCAAAGATATCTCCGCATGGTGGGCGAACCAGCACTTCAATCGTCCGGGCGGGACTGAGGGCGGATCACCGACCGCATGGGTGCCGCAATCAAAGCCAATCTGGTTTACCGAGCTCGGCTGCCCCGCCATCGACCGAGGCACCAACCAGCCCAATGTGTTTTATGACCCAAAATCATCCGAGAGCTTCGTGCCTTATTTTTCGCGCGGCTGGCGCGACGATGCGATCCAGCGCGCCTATCTAGAAGCGACCTATCTGTTCTGGCGTGACCCGGCCAATAACCCGGATTCAACCGGATATGCCGGGCGCATGGTCAACGTCGCCGAGTGCGCCGCTTGGACATGGGGTGCGCGCCCCTACCCGTTCTTTCCCGAACTCTCCGACCTCTGGTCGGATGGGGCGAACTGGCGCCTGGGCCACTGGCTGACCGGGCGGCTGGGCGCGGTCTCGCTGGCCGCTATGGTGCGCCACCTTTGCCAGCGCGCAGGGTTGCCGGAGGCATGGATTGACGTTTCCGGGCTAACCGATGCGGTCGACGGCTACACAATCACAGCACTGGAATCGCCCCGCACCTCAATCACGATGCTGGCGCGGCACTTTGGCTTTGATGCGTTCGAGAGCGAGGGCCGGATCTGCTTCACCATGCGGGGGCGCGCGCCGGTTGTCACCATCGCCCCTGACGCGATGGTCGGCGGTCAGGGTGAGGTGATGGAACTGATGCGCGGGCAGGAAACCGAACTGCCACAGGCTCTCAAGTGGCAGGTAGCACGCGCTGATGAAGATTATGACGGCATCACAGTTGAGTCTCGCCGCATCACTGTGGACGCCACCCGCGTCGGCTCGGACAGCTTCCCGATGGCGGTGCCGCCCGAAGAAGCGGATCGTCGCTGCCGCCGGGCACTGATGGAGGCTTGGGTCGGGCGCGAGACCGCAGCTTTCCAACTGCCGCCCTCGATGCTGGCGCTTGATCCGGGCGATGTTCTCCACCTCGATCATGACAGCCGCCTGACCGAATTGCGGATTCTGTCGCTATCTGACGCCGACGCCCGAAGCGTCGAGGTAATCCGACAGGATCGCGACGTTTATGACCTGCCGCCCGGCAGCTCCCGGTCATCCATGGTGGCGCGACCGGTGGTGTTCGGGCCGCCGCTGGCCGTGATCTTGGACTTGCCGCAGATTCGCGAGGATCACGCCCCGCATTATCCCTTGATCGCCGCCCATGCGCAGCCTTGGCCGGGCGATATTGCAGTTTTCCGCAGCCCCGATCTTGATGGTTTTGATCTGTTCACCACCTTCAGCAGTCGCGCGCGCCTCGGCACACTGACGGCTGACCTATATTCCGGGCCGACATCTCGGTTTGATTACGGCAATTCGGTCTATCTCGATCTGCTGACCGGGTCGCTCGAAAGCGTCACCGATTCCCATCTGTTCGGCGGCGTAAATAGCCTGGCCGTCGAGCAGCCCAGTGGCCGATGGGAAATCCTGCAATTCAGCGCGGCTGAATTGCTCGCGCCGGGGCGCTATCGCCTGTCGCGCTTGCTGCGCGGCCAGCGCGGCACTGAGACGGATATGGCATCAATGATCGAGGCGGGGGCGCAGGTGGTTGTTTTGGATGGCGCTTTGGCACAATTACCGGTCGGCGAGGCGGAATTGGGCCAGCCGTGGATTTGGCGTATCGGGCCAGCGAGCAGTCCGCTCAGCAATGATAGTTATGCGACGCAGGAATTCACGCCGCGCGCCATCGGCCTGCGCCCATTTGCGCCCGCCCATATTGAGCAGCCATGGCGGCATGCGCGGACGCCTGGCGATCTGATTATCCGCTGGACGCGGCGGGATCGCTCGCTTGCCGCCGACAACTGGAACGCCGTCGAAATCCCTATGTCCGAGACCAGCGAGGCATGGCAGGTCGATATCATGGACGGGGCAACTGGTAAGAGATCATTACAAGTTGCGACCACCAGCGCGGTTTATACCGCCGCCCAGCAGAGCGCCGATTGGGGCGCGCCGCTAGGGCCGGGTGCATCCCTCGACATTCGCATTGCCCAAATCGGGCAAGCCTTCGGCCTCGGTGCCGCGCCCATCACCACCCTCTGGTTCTAAAGCAGGAGACACCCATGTCAGATACTACGGCGCACCTCGCGCTGCCCTTCATCATGGCCTCGCAGGCCCAGAAACACGTCACCATGAACGAGGCGCTGCGGCTGCTCGATGGAATCGTGCAGTTGGCCATCCTCAATCGCGATCTGACTGACCCGCCAGCCAGCCCGTCCGAGGGCGATCGCTATATCCCGGCGACCGGCGCCACTGGCGATTGGGCGGGCTGGGATCAGAGCATCGCTTACTGGATCGACGGCGCATGGATGAAGATCCTGCCCAGCACCGGTTGGCTGGCATGGGTGGTGGGCGAGGCACAGGCGGTGATCTGGAGCGGCACGGCGTGGATCCCGATGGCAAACGCCATGGGCTTCATTTCGCAGTCGGCCAGCGTGGTGGTTGCGCGCAGCGCCAATGACGGCACCACCGGCGTGGGTGTCGCCGAGGAAACGCTATCAAGCCTGTCCGGGGCCAGTCGGGCTTCAACCATTGTGATCCCTGACCGCGCCATTGTTCTGGGGGTTTCAGCCCGCATCGTTACCGCGATCACGGGGGCCGCCTCCTTTGATTGCGGCATCGCAGGCGAGGCGTCTAAATTCGGCGGCTCACTCGGCATTGGCGCTGGCAGCACGAATATCGGCGTTGTCGGTCCGCAAGCCTTTTATGCGGATACCCCGATCATCCTGACCGCGAATGGCGGCAATTTCACTGGCGGGGCTGTGCGCATCGCCATTCACTATCTGACCTGCACCGCACCAGCCTGACATGGACATGATCCGGGAGTGGTGGGGCGCCATCATCGCCGCGACTGGCTTCGGGGTCTGGCTGGTCCGCGTTGAGGGCACCTCCAAGACAGCGCTGCGCGAGGTCGCACGGCTGGAAAAGCAGCTTGAGGCTGATCGCAGCGCAATCTCCGAGACCCGCAAAGAACAAAACGAAATGCTGCGCGAAATGCGCGCCGACATCAAACGCCTGCTCGAGCGCGGCGGCCCCACCCGCGACTGAACCCTCACAATCTGACGACAACCCCACCGCCCCGCCTCTGCGCGGGGCTTTTGCATTGGAGAGACCCATGAGTTTTTATCAAAATTGGAAGACCGTCCCCGCACGGCTCTGGCGCTGGCCCGATTTCTCACCGGTTGAGATCGCCTGCCGTGGCACCGGTAAGCTGATGGTCAATGAGGATGCGCTGAACAAACTGCAGGCTCTGCGCACCGCGCTGGCGGTGCCGATGATCGTGAACTCGGGCTATCGCAGCCCGGAGCATAACAAACGCGTCGGCGGTGCAGCGCAGTCCATGCACCTCGAGGGCAAAGCGTTCGATATCTCGATGGCAAACCACGATCCCACCAGCTTCATTACGGCGGCGCGGGCAGCCGGGTTCAGGGGGATCGGCACCTATCCGCGCTCGAACTTCATCCATATCGATACCGGGCTCGCGCGGGTCTGGGGTGATCCGTTCCCGGCGCGCGCATCACGCTTTGCGCCGGATGCCGCGCCCGCTCGGGAACACCTCGTTGACAGCCGCACGCTCAAGGGCGGCAGCGCCGCAGGTCTCGGCACGGTCGGCGCAGCGGGTGTCGAGGTTGTTCAAAACGCGCTGATCGAGGCCCAGAACACAATCCAGCCCGTGATGCCCTATCTCGACAGCCTGCGCTGGGTGTTCGTCGTGCTGGCTTTGGGCGGCATTACCGTAGCGATCTATGCCCGGTTTGACGACTGGAAGCGGGGGCGGCGGTGATCGCCATCATCGCCTCGCTGTGGCGGCGGGCTTTGCCATGGCTGGCGCTGGCCGCTGCTATCCTGCTGTTCATCCTCGGCGCGCGGCGCAGTGGCGAAAAGGCCGGGCGCGCCGTCGAGCGGCTTCAAAACACTGAGAGGACAAATGATGCGCGTCAAAGAATGCTTGAGGCCGGGGCTGATCGCCCTCGCGACCGTGACGACCTTGTTGAGCGCCTGCGCAAGGGTGGGTTCTGATCACAGGGCCTGCCCGCCGGTGGTTGCCTATCCAGCCGAAATGCAGGCTCGCGCTGCCGCAGAGATCGAAGCCCTGCCGCCCGGCGCTGTGCTGGAGAGCATGCTGGCTGATTATCACGTTCTGCGGCGGCAGGCAGAGGCTTGTCAGGGCCACTCAAGCGGTCCACTTTAGGCCGTCTCTAAATGCATACCTTCCCAGTAATCTGCCCGAAACAAAGTCGGCGGTCCCAGTTTTGAAGGGCGGATTGCGGATCTTTGCTGCGCCCGCAAACTAAATTGGGCAACTTGAAGAAAGCGGGCACTCATGGCGGTTAAGTTCGAACTAATACAAAATGCATTTCAGAACACCAGAATGCGCTGAAAGATGATGGGGGTATTTGAGAGAAAAGATAGGAACAGCGGGCAGAGCTCTTTTTAAGTGTTACCGAGAGGGTGTCTTTTTCGCAGTCACCCTACGCAGAACGCTCTGATTTCCCGTGACAAACTTGATATCAGCCGATTCAAAATCGCCATCATCAGATACGAGAATATACCCGCCGGATGTGCACTCGCTAACAAGAGCTGCATCCGTTAAATCCAACTCTCCGCCGACAACTAAGCCCAGATTTCTCTCTA
>JAUNVT010000039.1 GCA_030540655.1 Rhodobacterales bacterium | reverse complement strand
GCCGACGAATCCGAGCCCGGCACCTGCAAGGACCGCGAGATCATGCGCCATGATCCGCATACCCTGATCGAGGGCTGTCTGATCGCCAGCTACGCGATGAACGCGAATGCATGTTATATCTATATCCGCGGCGAATATATCCGCGAGAAGGAAGCGCTTCAGGCTGCGATTGACGAATGCTACGACGCGGGGCTGGTGGGCCGTAACGCGTGCAATTCCGGCTATGATTTCGATGTATATCTGACGCATGGCGCCGGCGCGTATATTTGCGGCGAGGAAACGGCGCTATTGGAATCGCTTGAGGGCAAGAAGGGAATGCCGCGGATGAAGCCGCCATTTCCCGCGGGGGCGGGGCTCTATGGCTGCCCGACCACGGTGAACAACGTCGAATCGATTGCCGTCGTCCCTACAATTCTGCGGCGGGGGCCGGGCTGGTTTTCCAGTTTTGGCCGCCCCAACAACGCGGGCACCAAGCTCTTTGCCATATCGGGTCACGTCAACAATCCTTGTGTCGTCGAAGAGGCGATGAGCATCACGTTCGAGGAACTGATCGACAAGCATTGCGGCGGTATTCGCGGCGGCTGGGATAACCTCAAGGCGGTGATTCCCGGCGGCAGTTCCGTCCCGCTTATCCGGGGCGAGAATATGCGCGAGGCGATCATGGACTTTGATTACCTGCGCGATCAGCGCAGCGGCCTCGGCACTGCGGCTGTCATCGTGATGGATCAGTCAACCGACATCATCAAGGCCATCTGGCGGCTGTCCAAATTCTACAAGCACGAATCCTGCGGCCAGTGCACCCCCTGCCGCGAGGGCACGGGCTGGATGATGCGGGTGATGGACCGTCTGGTGCGCGGCGATGCCGAGGTGGACGAGATCGACATGCTGCTGGATGTGACAAAACAGGTCGAGGGACACACGATCTGCGCGCTGGGGGATGCCGCCGCCTGGCCGGTTCAGGGCCTTATCCGCAACTTCCGGGACGAGATCGAGGACCGGATCAAACACAAGCGCAGCGCCCTGACGCGCTCGGTCGCGGCGGAATAGAACCGCAGTGGGAAGGGGGCCTGCGATGATGCGAAGCATGACACTGACCGCCTTGGCGTCCGTTCTTGCCTTGGCCGCTTGCGGCGCACCCGGAAAAAGGGCGATGTTCGAAGGGCATTACTACCCGACCAAGTTGAAAAAGACCGGCGACCGGCCGGAGGTGTTCACAGTAACCGTCGGCGACGTGGTCCAGGGGGTCGCGGGCGCGCGCGAGGCAGGCAATTTTGAGGCGACGACCTATTGCGTGAACACGTTCGGCGACAGCGATATAACGTGGCAACCCGGATATGGTCCACGGGATAGCCACGCCATCACCGAAAACGGGATACTGATCCTGCGAGGAAGCTGTGCAATATGGTGAGGTTCCCCTTGATGACAGCAGCAAGCGGCCAAGGTTATCGGGTGACAGCCAAGGCGCTTCCCGTGTCACAAAGGACAGGACCGGCCGTCTGCCCGGTCATGTGCATGACAGGAGTCATATGATGAGTCTTATCCTGATCACCATTCTGGCGGTTGGCCTTGGCGGAGCCGCAGGCGCGGCCCGGGCCGATCTGGCGGATGAGCAGGATATCAATAGCGGCCTTCTCGCAATTTCGGTCGCCGACAAGATTCGCCGCGAATGCAGCCAGATATCCGGCCGTTTCCTGACCGGGCGCGCTTATGCGACCCAGTTGAAGAGCATGGCCTCCCAGCGGGGCTATAGCGATGAGGAAATTGAAACCTATGTGAACGACAGCGCCGGGAAAGCGAAGATGCGCGAGCGGCGCAATGCCTATTTCAAATCCAAAGGCGCCAGTAATCTGGATGCCGCCAGCCTGTGCCGCCTTGGCCGGGACGAAATCAAGAACCGCAGCCTCATCGGCTCATTCCTGAAAGTAAAGTGAACACCATGACCGACCTTCGCAAAGTGAACATCGACGGATTCGAGATCGAAGTGGACGGGGCAATGACCCTGATCCAGGCTTGCGAACTGGCGGGCGTGGAAATTCCGCGGTTTTGCTATCACGAGCGTCTGTCAATTGCGGGCAACTGCCGCATGTGCCTGGTCGAGGTTGTTGGAGGGCCGCCCAAACCCGCCGCCAGCTGCGCCATGCAGGTGCGCGACCTGCGCCCCGGCAAGGATGGCGAGGCACCGATGGTCAAGACCAACTCGCCCATGGTCAAGAAGGCCCGTGAGGGGGTGATGGAGTTCCTGCTGATCAACCACCCGCTGGATTGCCCGATCTGCGATCAGGGTGGGGAATGTGATCTTCAGGATCAGGCGATGGCCTATGGTGTGGATTTCTCCCGCTTCCGCGAGCCCAAGCGCGCGGTCATCGATCTTGATCTGGGACCGCTCGTTGAAACACACATGACGCGCTGCATCCACTGCACCCGCTGCGTGCGGTTCATGACAGAGGTGGCCGGTGTGCCCGAAATGGGCGCGGTTGGGCGCGGCGAAGACATGCGGATCGTCACCTATGGCAATGAGACTGCGCCCGTAGAGGAGGACGCGATCAGCGCCTCGTTACGCTCCAGCCTCATCTCGAACATGCAGGGCTGCATTACCGATCTGTGTCCGGTAGGAGCGTTGGTCAGCAAGCCTTATGCATTTACCGCGCGGCCCTGGGAGTTGACCAAGACCGAAACCATCGACGTGATGGATGCGCTTGGCAGTAGTATCCGCGTCGATGCGAAAGGTCGCGAGGTCATGCGCATGCTGCCGCGCAACCATGATGGTGTGAACGAGGAATGGATATCGGACAAGACGCGTTTTGTCTGGGACGGTCTGCGCCGCCAGCGGCTGGACAGGCCCTACATCCGCGAGAACGGCAAGTTGCGGGCTGCCACGTGGCCCG
This sequence comes from Rhodobacterales bacterium, assembly GCA_030540655.1. GTDB lineage: Bacteria > Pseudomonadota > Alphaproteobacteria > Rhodobacterales > Rhodobacteraceae > Roseovarius. The sequence goes on along the minus strand of JAUNVT010000039.1, from coordinate 21,119 downwards.
AGGCTCTGAGCGCTGCCGCGACGGCTATGAAGGGCCGGAAGCTGGCAGGGCTGGTGGGTGATCTGGTTCCGGTCGAGGCGGCCTTTGCGCTGAAGCAGTTGATCGAAAGGCAGGGCGGCCATGTGGAGTGCCGCACCGATGGGGCGATGCTGCCCATCGGCAACCGGTCGGCCTATGTCGGGACCGCGCGGATCGAGGATATCGATACTGCCAAGACGATCTTGCTGATCGGCACGAACCCGCGCGACGAGGCGCCCGTTCTGAACGCGCGTATCCGCAAGGCGTGGCTGGCGGGTGCCAAGGTGGGTGTGATTGGCCCTGACGTCGATCTGACATATGACGTCCGTCATTTCGGCGATAACCGCGCCGCGCTGACAGATCTGGTGAGCAAGGCAGAGGCAGAGGACGATTGCATCGTCATCGTCGGTCAGGGCGCGCTGATGGAGGCCGATGGCGAAGCGGTGCTGAGCCAGGCCATGGCCTATGCCGAGGCTGCGGGAGCGCGGATGCTGGTGCTTCATACCGCCGCAGGCCGGGTTGGCGCGATGGATGTGGGAGCCGTGACCGAGGGTGGCATGGAGGCCGCTGTCGAGGGCGCGGAGGTGATCTACAACCTTGGTGCGGACGAGGGCACCATCAAGGACGGTCCGTTCGTCATCTATCAGGGCAGCCATGGCGACCGGGGCGCGCATCGTGCCGACGTGATCCTGCCCGGCGCCTGCTATACCGAGGAACAGGCGCTGTTCGTCAATACCGAAGGGCGCCCGCAACTGGCGCTGCGGGCCAATTTCGCGCCGGGGGAGGCCAAGGAAAACTGGGCCATCCTTCGCGCGCTTTCGGGCGAGCTGGGCGCGGTGCTGCCTTATGACAGCCTGCCGCAATTAAGACAGGCACTGGTTGCCGAAGTGCCGCATCTGGCGGCGATCAATGAGGTGCCGGAGAATGAATGGCGCAAGCTGGATCTGCGCGCGCCCGGTCAGGCCAGTTTCCGCCATGCGATCAGAGACCATTATCTGACCAACCCGATTGCCCGCGCCAGCCAGCTGATGGCTGAGCTGAGCGCCAACGCCAAGGTGCGCCACGCGCCGAAACTTGCGGCGGAGTGACGGGCCATGCGGCGCGCACCCCATATCCTGACGGTATTTGCGGCCGTCGCTGCACTGACCGGCTGTGCGCAGCCGGTGCTGGATAAATACATGGGGCGCTCCATCGTCGATCCGATGCTGGATTTTGGAAAGCCGGATGAGGTTTTCGACCTTGCCGAAGGACAGCGCGCGTTCCAATGGCAGGTTGAAAAATACGGAATTCGCCCGTCCCCGCGCCCGGTGATTGGCGTCGGTATCGGAGTTGGCGGTGGTGGCTGGGGCAATGTGACAACGGTTGGAACATCTTACGAGCCTTTTATCACCTCTTGCCGCTATACGCTTATCGGCACCCCCCGTGGGGAAGACTGGATCGTGACCGGACAGCGCAAACCTGCGCCGGGATGTCAGTGATGCGTGGAGATGAGATAGCTGCCAACCTGCCGTGCCCGCGCATATCAGGTGTGATCACACGTCATAGGGCCGATGCGTTACTTGCAATTGCCGGGCGCGACCGGAGCAGCGCAGGCAGTAATACTGCGGATGAGGGTGGTATCTTGAGGCGCGATGCGGTTAATACAGACCCTGTGTGACCTGTCGAACAGACGGAATGAATCTGACGCCGTAATCGTCGCCGCGGGCTGCGCGGAAAATGGACTACCGATGGTATGAGGATCTGATGGCCGAATTCTTTGCAACCCCGTTCGGGACCGTTGTGATTATCTTTGCGCAGTGTCTTGCGATGCTGGGTTTTGTAATGGTTTCGCTGCTGTTCCTGGTCTACGGCGACCGCAAGGTCTGGGCTGCAGTCCAGATACGTCGCGGCCCCAATGTGGTGGGCGCCTTTGGTTTGCTGCAATCAGTCGCAGACGCGCTGAAATATGTGGTGAAGGAGATCGTGATCCCCGCCGGCGCGGACAAGACCGTGTTTCTTCTGGCACCCCTCGTCAGCTTCGTTCTGGCGGTCATTGCCTGGTCCGTCATTCCGATGTCGGAAGGCTGGGCTCTGTCGGACATAAACGTCGCGGTGCTTTATATTTTCGCTGTTTCTTCGCTGGAAGTCTACGGCGTCATCATGGGCGGCTGGGCGTCGAACTCCAAATATCCTTTTCTGGGCAGTTTGCGGTCTGCCGCGCAGATGATCTCCTACGAGGTCAGCCTTGGCCTGATCATCATCGGCGTGATCATTTCCACCGGCAGCCTGAATTTCGGCGATATTGTCTGGGCGCAGGATACGAAATACGGGTTTTTCGGCTGGTATTGGCTACCACATTTTCCGATGGTTTTCCTCTTCTTCATCTCCTGCCTTGCCGAGACCAACCGTCCGCCTTTCGACCTGCCCGAGGCAGAGTCCGAATTGGTGGCCGGGTATCAGGTCGAATATTCCGCTACCGCGTTCCTGCTGTTCATGGCGGGCGAATACATCGCGATCTTCCTGATGTGCGCGCTCACGTCGCTGCTGTTCTTCGGTGGGTGGCTGTCGCCCATTCCGGGCCTGCCGGACGGTGTACTGTGGATGATCGGCAAGATGGCGTTCTTCTTCTTCATGTTTGCCATGATCAAGGCGATCACGCCGCGGTACCGATATGACCAACTGATGCGCATCGGCTGGAAAGTCTTCCTGCCGCTCAGCCTTGCTTGGGTCGTGATCATTGCCTTTCTTGCCAAATTTGAAGTGCTGGGCGCCTTCTGGGCCCGGTTCACCATGGGGGGCTGACATGTCCGGGCGCTACTTGATCCAGCGACGGTCGGTGGGGGCCCAGCAAATCCTCTGGCGCCGCGCCGCGATCTCTGCTTGTTCGCAGGGCTGCACGAAAGCTGCCGGTGCGACCTGCTGGCATGGCGCGGCCAATGCAGGTATGACGCGGCAAGCTGCACAGACTCAGGCGACGGGGCACCGCGCCACCATGATTGCAAGGAGCTGATACAATGGCGAATATCGATTATGGCCGCGCGACATGGTATTTCCTCTTGGGCGATACGTGGCTGGGGCTCAGGCTGGGGTTCAAATACTTCTTCGGGCCGAAGGCGACGATCAATTACCCGCATGAGAAGGGACCGCTTTCCCCGCGCTTTCGCGGTGAACATGCATTGCGCCGGTATCCCAATGGCGAAGAGCGCTGCATCGCCTGCAAGCTGTGCGAGGCGATTTGCCCCGCTCAGGCCATCACCATCGATGCGGAGCCGCGGGACGACGGCAGCCGCCGCACGACCCGTTATGACATCGACATGACGAAATGCATTTATTGCGGTTTTTGCCAGGAGGCGTGCCCGGTCGATGCAATTGTGGAAGGTCCGAATTTCGAGTTTTCCACCGAAACGCGCGAAGAATTGTTCTATGACAAGGCCAAGCTGCTGGAAAACGGCGACCGCTGGGAGGCCGAAATTGCCCGCAATCTAGAACTGGATGCACCATACCGATGACCGATTCCATGAACCCTTTTGAACAGTTGATGCGGCAAGCGCAGGAGATGGCGAAATCCATGAACCCGGCGCTGGAATCCTTTTCACCAAAAGGTTTCGAAGCATTTTGGGGCACGATGCCGAAAGACATCATGGAGATGACCTTCGGCAAGGGCTTGAACCCTGACGGGCTTGATGCCAAGACGCGGCTTCTGCTGACGCTCGCTGGTCTGACCATGCAGGGCGCTCAGGCCGATACAGGTGTTCGCATGACCGTGCGTCACCTGCTGGAGGTCGGCGCCACCAAGGCCGAGATTGCCGAGACGATCGCAACCATGGCGATGTTCGCCGGAGTTCCGGCGATGAATCGGGCGATGGACTTGGCGCGCGAAGTCATGGATGCGAAGTCCGGGGAAGGAAAAGACACATGACAGCAATGGCATTTGCCTTTTATCTGTTTGCTGCTTCGGTGGTGGTTGGTGGCCTCTTCACTGTCATCAGCCGTAATCCGGTGCATTCGGTGCTATGGCTGATCCTTTCCTTCATCAGCGCGGCGGGGCTGTTCGTACTGCTTGGCGCTGAATTTGTGGCGATGCTTCTGGTCATTGTCTATGTCGGAGCGGTGGCGGTTCTGTTCCTGTTCGTCGTGATGATGCTGGATGTAGATTTTGCCGAGCTGAAGGCCGAAATGGCCAGATACATGCCGCTTGCGCTTCTGATCGGGCTGATCCTCCTGATGCAGTTCGGTATCGCCTATGGCGCATGGGAAGTATCCGGCGGCGCCGAAGCTGCGCGTGTCGCACCTACGCCACTCGATATTCAGAATACCACGGCCTTGGGCTTGCTGCTCTATGACAAGTATTTTCTGCTCTTCCAGCTGGCAGGCCTGATCCTCCTGGTGGCCATGATCGGCGCCATCGTGCTGTCTCTGCGGCATCGCACAGATGTGAAGCGTCAGAACGTGCTTCACCAGATGTGGCGCGATCCCGCAAAGGCGATGGAACTGAAAGACGTCAAACCCGGGCAGGGGCTCTAGGCGGCGCCGCCCGATAACATTGATGGCGCGCCCACATGCGCGACCATTTTCAAAGGAACGGAATGTATGTCCAGAAATACCATCGTCGTGCTTGTGGTCGTGCTGATCATCCTTTTCGGCGGTTATACGGTATTGCGCTGATCCGCCAAGGCAGGATGCCCGGCGGGGAGGCCCGCGCGAAATAAAAAGACTGAGGGACAGACATGATCGGAATTGAACATTACCTGACGGTGGCGGCGACGCTGTTCGTCATCGGCATCTTCGGGCTATTCCTGAACCGCAAGAATATCATCATTCTGCTCATGTCGATCGAGCTGATGCTTCTGGCGGTGAACATCAACCTTGTCGCCTTCTCCAGCTTTGCCGGCGATCTGGCCGGACAGATATTTACCCTGCTTGTGCTGACTGTCGCCGCCGCCGAGGCTGCGATAGGTCTTGCCATTCTGGTCTGTTTCTTCCGTAACCGCGGCACGATCGCGGTTGAAGACGTCAACGTGATGAAGGGCTGACACCATGGAAAAGATCATCCTTTTTGCGCCGCTCGTGGGTGCGATCATCGCGGGCTTTGGCTGGCGCATCATCGGCGACAAGGGCGCGCAACTGGTTACCACGGCGCTGCTGTTCCTGTCCTGTGTACTGTCCTGGATCGTGTTCATCGGGCATGATGGGACGCTGCAGCAGATTCACATTCTTGAATGGGTTCAATCGGGTGTTCTGGATTCGAGCTGGTCGATCCGTATGGACCGCCTGACGGCGATCATGCTGATCGTGGTCACCACGGTGTCGGCGCTCGTTCATCTTTACTCGATAGGTTACATGGCGCATGACCACAACTTCGCAGAGGGTGTGTCCTACCGCCCCCGGTTCTTCGCCTATCTGTCGCTTTTCACCTTTGCGATGCTGATGCTGGTCACGGCGGACAACCTGTTGCAGATGTTCTTTGGCTGGGAAGGCGTGGGCCTTGCGTCCTATCTGCTGATCGGTTTTTACTACCGCAAACCGTCGGCCAATGCCGCGGCCATCAAGGCTTTCGTTGTCAACCGCGTGGGCGATTTCGGATTTCTGCTGGGTATTCTGGCAATCTTCTTCTTGACGGATAGCATCCTGTTCGACGACATCTTTGCCGCGGGTCCGTCGCTGGCGGAAACGCAGGTACGGTTCCTGTGGGCGGACTGGAATGCGGCTAACCTCATCGCCATTCTTCTGTTCATCGGCGCGATGGGAAAATCCGCGCAGCTGGGTCTGCACACTTGGCTGCCCGACGCGATGGAGGGTCCGACCCCGGTGTCGGCACTGATCCACGCAGCCACGATGGTCACCGCGGGCGTGTTCCTTGTCTGCCGCATGTCGCCGCTGATGGAATATGCGCCCGAGGCGCTGATGTTCGTCACATTCATCGGCGCGACCACCGCGTTCGTTGCCGCGACGATCGGACTTGTGCAGAATGACATCAAGCGCGTCATTGCCTATTCCACCATGTCGCAGCTGGGGTACATGTTCGTTGCCGCAGGTGTCGGCGCCTACTCCGTCGCGATGTTCCATCTTCTGACCCATGCCTTCTTCAAGGCGATGCTTTTTCTAGGCGCGGGCTCCGTCATTCACGGGATGCATCACGAACAGGACATGCGGAATTACGGTGGCCTGCGCAAGAAACTCCCCTACACGTTCTGGGCGATGATGATCGGCACCATGGCTATCACTGGCGTCGGCATACCGCTGACCCATATCGGTTTTGCCGGATTTCTCAGCAAGGACGCTGTGATCGAGAGCGCCTGGGCAGGCTCGGCAGGTGGTTACGCCTTCTGGTTGCTGGTGATTTCCGCCGCCTTGACCAGTTTCTACAGCTGGCGCCTGATGTTCCTGACCTTCTTTGGCCGCGCGCGCGGTACCAAACAGACGCATCAGAACGCGCATGAATCGCCGATGGTGATGCTGCTGCCGCTTGGGGTGTTGGCTATAGGCTCGATCCTGGCGGGGATGGTCTGGTATGGCAGCTTCTTTGGCGATCATGCTCAAATGAACCGTTTCTTTGGTATCCCGGCCCATCACGCCGAAGCCAGCGCACCGGCCGAAGGCGTAGTTGCCGCAGGCACGGATCTGGCAGAGGGCGATGTCGCCGCGGCTGCGGATGCTGTCACCAAGGACGTTGACGGCACGGACCCCACCGGGGCGGGCGAAGCGCATGCCGAGGCTGCCGCGCCCGCTGTTGTCCCTGCTATCGCGCCTGTGGGTGCCATCTACATGGGCGCGGAAAATACCGTCATCGATGACGCGCACCACGCGCCGATCTGGGTCAAGGTCAGCCCGTTCATTGCCATGGCTCTGGGTCTTCTGACCGCGCTTTGGTTTTATGTCTGGAGCCCGTCCACCCCGCGCAAGTTCATGGAGGCGCAGCGCCCGCTTTACAACTTCCTGTTGAACAAGTGGTATTTCGATGAAATCTATGACTTCTTCGTCGTCGGCGCTGCCAAGCGTTTTGGTGGCCTGCTGTGGAAGCGCGGAGACGGAAGCGTGATTGACGGCACGATCAATGGCGTGGCCATGGGCATCGTGCCATTCTTCACCCGGCTCGCGGGGCGCGCGCAGTCCGGCTACATCTTTACCTATGCCTTCGCCATGGTAATCGGGATTGTGATCCTGGTGACATGGATGACGTTTACCGGAGGGGCAAACTGATGGAAAACGTTCTGTCGATCACGACGTTCATCCCCCTCATCGCGGCTGCAATTCTGGCGATCTTCCTGCGGGGCGAGGATGAGGCGGCGCAGCGCAACGCCAAATGGGTTGCCATGGCGGCCACGGTTGTGACGTTCCTGGTATCGCTATTCATCCTCTTCGACTTCGAGCCGGGCAATACCGGGTTCCAGTTTGTGGAAGAGCGCGAGTGGCTGCTGGGCCTGAAATACAAGATGGGCGTCGATGGAATCAGCGTGCTTTTCGTGCTGCTGACAACCTTCATGATGCCGCTGACCATTGCAGCCTCCTGGGGAATCAAGGCGCGGGTCAAGGAATACATGATCGCATTCCTCATTCTTGAGACGCTGATGCTGGGCGTATTCATGGCACTGGATCTGGTGCTGTTCTACCTTTTCTTCGAGGCGGGGCTGATTCCGATGTTCCTGATCATCGGCATCTGGGGTGGCAAGGAGCGGATCTATGCCTCCTTCAAATTCTTCCTCTACACGTTCCTCGGATCTGTTCTGATGCTGGTTGCGATGGTCGTGATGTTCTCGGACGCGGGGACAACCGATATTCCCTCCCTCATGCGCCATAGCTTTGACAACCAGACCCTCTCGGTCCTTGGGTTCACTGTTCTGGGCGGCATGCAAACTCTGCTGTTCCTCGCCTTCCTCGCGAGTTTCGCGGTAAAGTTGCCGATGTGGCCCGTGCATACTTGGCTGCCCGACGCGCACGTTCAGGCGCCTACCGCCGGCTCCGTGGTTCTGGCCGCAATCCTGCTGAAGATGGGTGGCTACGGTTTCCTGCGCTTCAGCTTGCCGATGTTCCCGATCGGGGCCGAAGTTCTGACGCCGCTGATCCTCTGGGTTTCGGCGATTGCCATCGTCTATACGTCGCTCGTCGCGCTGGCACAGCAGGATATGAAAAAGCTGATCGCCTATTCGTCCGTCGCCCATATGGGATATGTAACGATGGGAATATTCTCCGCAAATCAGCAGGGTGTTGATGGGGCGATCTTCCAGATGCTGAGCCACGGCTTTGTGTCGGCGGCGCTCTTCCTCTGCGTCGGCGTGATCTATGATCGGATGCATACGCGGGATATTGATGCCTATGGCGGGCTGGTGAACCGGATGCCCAGCTATGCGCTGATCTTTCTGTTCTTCACCATGGCGAATGTGGGTCTTCCGGGCACGTCTGGCTTCATTGGTGAATTTCTGACACTTATCGGCGTATTTCAGGTCAATACCTGGGTTGCGGCGGTCGCTGCCACAGGTGTCATCCTGTCTGCGTCCTATGCGCTCTGGCTCTATCGCCGGGTGGTGTTGGGTGATCTGATCAAGGAAAGCCTGAAATCCATCACCGACATGAGCGGACGGGAAAAGGCGATCTTCGCCCCCCTCGTGGCGATGACATTACTGCTTGGCGTCTATCCTTCGCTGGTTCTTGACCTCATAAGCCCCTCCACCGAGGCGCTGATTTCTCAATACGACACCGCGCTGGCGCAGGGGGGCAGCCCGGCTGCCGTCCAGACCGCCGAAGCCGCGAATTAAGGAGGCTCAGATGATCCAGGCCGATCTGAATATTATCCTGCCCGAGATCATCATCGCGGTATTCGCGATGCTGGCCCTTCTGGGTGCAGTCTACACGATCAAGGACAAGACAGCAGGGATGTTGGTCTGGCTGACCGCCGCGCTGTTCGTGGCGCTGGCCTTCTGGATCGGCACCACCGGAAGCGGATCGCGGACTGCATTTTCCGGCATGTTCATCGACGACGGTTTTTCACGTTTCTCCAAGGTGATGATCCTGCTCAGCGCCGCAGCGATATTGGTGATGGGGCAGGATTACATGGCGCGGCGGGGAATGCAGCGTTTTGAATATCCGATCCTGATCGCGCTGGCTGTTGTCGGCATGATGATGATGGTCAGCGCCGGTGATCTCATGTCGCTTTACATGGGGCTCGAGCTGCAATCGCTGGCGCTTTACGTCGTTGCGTCCATGCGCCGTGACAGTATCCGCTCGACGGAAGCCGGCTTGAAGTATTTCGTGTTGGGCGCGCTCAGCTCGGGACTGCTGCTATACGGTGCCTCGCTGGTTTATGGTTATGTAGGTACGACAAATTTTGCCGGAATAATTGCGGCGGCAGATGGCCGCGCGCCCGTGGGGCTTCTGTTCGGGCTGGTGTTCGTGATGTCGGGCCTTGCATTCAAGGTGTCGGCCGTGCCGTTCCATATGTGGACGCCCGACGTGTATGAGGGCGCTCCCACGCCGGTCACCGCATTCTTTGCGACTGCTCCAAAAGTTGCGGCAATGGCGCTGTTCGGGCGGACGCTGTTCGACGCGTTTGGCGGTGTGGTCGCAGACTGGCAGCAGATCCTTGCGGTAATGAGCGTCTTGTCCATTTTCTGGGGGAGCTTTGCCGCCATTGGCCAGAATGACATCAAGCGACTGATGGGCTATTCCTCGATCGCACATATGGGATTTGCGCTGATGGGCTTGGCGTCGGGAACGGCATTCGGCGTTCAGGCGATGCTGATTTATATGGCGATCTACGTGACGATGAATGTTGGCACCTTTGCGTTTATCCTGTCGATGCAGAAGGATGGGGTGCCGGTGACGGATATCCGCAGCCTCAATTTTTACTCCAAGACTGATCCGGGCCGTGCGCTTGCAATGATGGTGCTGCTGTTTTCGTTGGCCGGTGTGCCGCCGCTGCTGGGTTTCTTCGGAAAGCTTTATGTGCTTCGTGCGGCCTATGATGGCGGACTGGTGTGGCTGGCCGTGCTGGGTGTGGTCGGCTCGGTGATTGGTGCGTTTTATTATCTGCGTATCGTCTATTACATTTATTTCGGCGAAGAAGCCGAGGCCCTGGATCCGCCGGGATCGGCAGTCCTGTGGGGTGTTCTCATGGTGTCTGCTGCCATTATCGGATTGGCATGGCTTCCGGGGATCAACCTGTTTGGCATCGAGGGGGCGGCGCAGGCAGCGGCGGCAACGCTGGTCAACTGAACATGGCAGCCAATCCAAAGCTAACGGATGACGCGCAGTTGCGCGTCATCTTTCTTTTCAGCAGACCACTGGAGCATTGGTGCCATCATGACTGACCTCGCTTGGCCAGAGGGATACGAGCGCCATACTCTGGACGAGGTAGACAGCACCAATGCCGAAGCGTTGCGTCTGGCTCCGGGTCTGGCAGGGCCGACCTGGATATTTGCCGCACGGCAACTTGCCGGACGGGGGCGCAGGGGCAGGGTCTGGACCGATCCCGAGGGTAATTTTGCGGCTTCTCTGGTGCTTCACCCGAACGAGCCGCCGGGACACGCGGCGCTGCGTTCCTTTGTGGCGGCCCTCGCGCTGCATGATGCGCTGAGAGCAGTGGCGCCAGACGCTGATCTTTCCTTGAAATGGCCGAATGACGTGCTGCTGAACGGTGGCAAACTGGCCGGAATATTGCTGGAGGGCAGCAGCGTCGCAGGGCGGATGGCTTCACTCGTGATTGGCATCGGGGTCAATCTGGGTCAGGTTCCAGTGCCGGGGGCAGGCGGGACAGTGGAGCCCGTATCGCTGCGCGCCGAGGCCGGGGTTGAGGTGGCGCCTGAAACGCTGCTGAACCATCTGGCTGCTGCCTATGCCGAACGCGAAGCTGTATTTCAGCAAGATGGATTTGCGCCCATCCGCGCTGATTGGCTGGCGCGGGCGGCGCGGCTTGGGCAGGTGGTCACCGCCCGCACCATGCAGGGCGAAGCGCAGGGCCGATTTGAAACGGTGGACGAAGAGGGCAACCTTGTTCTATCTACTGCGGAGGGGCGGCGGGCGATCCCGGCGGCAGACGTGTTTTTCTGAACGAGGCGAATGATGCTGCTGGCGATTGATTGCGGGAACACCAATACTGTCTTTTCCATTTGGAACGGCAGCGAATTTCTGTGTACGTTGCGGACCTCGACCCATCATGCGCGCACCGCCGATGCCTATTTCACCTGGTATTCCACCCTGGTCGAACATTACGGCATCAATGTGGATATCACTGATGTGATCATATCCTCCACGGTGCCGCGCGTGGTGTTCAACCTGCGAGTTTTTGCGGACCGGTTCTTTGGCTGTCGGCCGCTGGTGGTGGGAAGACCGGAGTGCGATCTGCCGGTGCATCCGCGTGTCGATCCGGGCACGCAGGTCGGGCCGGACAGGTTGGTCAACACCGCAGGGGCGTGGTCGCGCCATGGCGGGGATCTGATTGTCGTGGATTTTGGCACCGCCACAACCTGCGATGTGGTGGCCGGGGATGGCGCTTATGTGGGCGGGGTTATCGCCCCGGGAGTAAATCTCAGCCTTGAGGCGTTGCACATGGCCGCAGCGGCTTTACCGCATATCGATGTGACCACGCCGCCGCGCGTTATCGGAACGAATACGGTCGATTGCATGCAGTCAGGGGTGTACTGGGGCTATATCGGAATGGTTCAAGGCCTCTGCACCAAGATAAAATCCGAATACGGACGTCCAATGACTGTGATCGGGACCGGCGGTCTGGCCCCGCTTTTTGCCCAGGGCGCCGACCTTTTCGACCATATTGAAGATGATCTGACGATGCACGGGCTTACCGTGATTCACGACTACAACAGGAAAGGCTGACGCCGGATGAGCAATGAACGAGTGATCTACCTGCCCCTTGGGGGGGCGGGTGAAATTGGCATGAATGCCTATGTTTACGGGTATGGCAGACCGGGCAAGGAAAAGCTGATCCTGGTGGATCTGGGCGTCACCTTCCCCGATATGGATACCAGTCCAGGCGTGGATCTGATCCTGCCCGACATTTCATGGCTGGTCGAGCGCAAGGATGATCTGGAGGCAATTTTCATTACCCATGCGCATGAAGATCATGTCGGCGCCATCGGACATCATTACGAGCGTCTGGAGGCCCCCATCTATGCGCGCGCGTTTACCGCCGATATAGCGGTGCGCAAGCTGGCGGAACATGGCCACCCTGCGACTGCGGTAAAAGTGGTTCGGCCCTGGCCCAAGATGACCGAGGCTGGTCCGTTTTCCGTAGGGTTTGTTCCGGTGTCCCACTCCATTCCCGAAAGCGCGGGGCTTGTGATCGACACGCCCAAAGGACGGATTGTGCATACGGGCGATTTCAAGATCGATACAGATCCCGGTGTGGGCGAGCCCTTCGATCATGCGATGTGGGAAGATCTGGGCAAGGACGGCGTGCTGGCACTGATGTGCGATTCCACCAATGTATTCTCCGCTCATGAGGGCCGGTCCGAGGCGACCGTTGGTCCTGAGATTGAAAAGCTGATCGCCTCTGCCAAGGGGATGGTGGCTGCAACCACCTTTGCCAGCAACGTCGCGCGGGTCAAGACGCTGGCCGAGGCAGGACAGCGGGCAGGGCGGAGCGTGTGCCTGATGGGCCGATCGATGCGCCGGATGATCGAGGCGGCGGTCGAAACCGGAGTTCTGCAAGACTTCCCCACCACTGTCAGCCCAGAGGATGCCAAATCCCTGCCGCGTGAAAGCCTGATGCTGATCGTCACCGGCAGCCAGGGCGAGCGCCGTGCCGCCAGCGCCCAGCTGGCTAACGGGAAATATCAGGGGATCAAGCTGAAGGAAGGAGACATGTTCCTGTTTTCCTCCAAGACGATCCCCGGTAACGAGCGCGGCGTGATCCGCATCATCAACCAGTTTTCAGAACTTGGCGTTGACGTTATCGACGACAGCAGCGGGCGGTATCACGTTTCCGGCCATGCCAACCGCCCCGATATCGAGCGGATGCATGATCTGATCAAACCGCAAATGGTGGTCCCCATGCATGGCGAGCATCGCCATCTGCGGGAGCACGCTAAAATCTGTGATGCCAAGGGGGTTCGGGGCGTTCTTGTGGTCAATGGCATGATGATGGACCTTACCGCTACCCCGCCCAGAGTGGCTGAGTATGTGGAGACAGGGCGCACCTATCTGGATGGATCTGTGCAGGTCGGCGCATTGGATGGGGTTGTGCGCGACCGGATTCGCATGGCTCTGAACGGGCATGTCACGGTCAATATCATTCTGGATGAGGATCACGAAATTCTGGGTGACGCATGGTGCGAAACGATGGGTCTGGCAGAGACGGGAACATCGGACGCGCCGCTTCTGGACATTCTCGAAGAAGATCTGAGCCAGGCTATGGGGCGTTCTGCGCGCAAACTGCGCGCCAATGATGACAAGCTCGAAGAAGAATTGCGCCGCGTCGTACGTCAGTCCGCCAGCGGCGAAGTCGGCAAGAAGCCGGAGGTGACGGTCATCATAAGCCGCATGAGCTAATGTGCGTGACCCGGGACGTACAGGTCCCGGGTAACTTTACCAACACGCTGGCAGCCGGTATTTCGAAAACAGGCTCTGTATCTACAGTGAAACAGGGCACGGTCCTGAGGGCTGACCTCTCTTATAAGGCATATGTTGAAGCTCAGCCAGTGCGGCGCTCTTCAAAGCTGAGCGCGATGAAGCTGGGCATATGATCTCCCATGCCCACAACCTTATCACCATTGCCATTGCCATTGCCCGAGCGTCCGCGCCCTCCGCGACCGCGCGAGCGACCGGCTCTGTTGTCGTGGGATTGCTCCACATGATCGTGAACGTCCGGCTGCGCAGGCGTCTCGGTAACAACGTCGCGCGGTGCATCACTCTCTGTCTGCTGCACGATGCCGGCTTCCGGGCTGGTAGGCGCAGCCGTGGAAGCTTGCACATCTGTTGGAGTGGTATCGGCAGGTTTTGGCGGGTTCGCAGTAACTTTGCGGCTGCGCGACCGGCGAGGTTTGGATGCGTCTGTCTCCTCCCCAATCTGGTCAGTGGACTCGGGCGGGGTGCCAAGCGGGTTTTCAAGACGCGGAATGGCACGCTGGATCAATGCTTCGATTGCCAGCATGTTCTTTTCGTCCTTGGGCGAGCAGATCATCATCGCCTTGCCGTCGCGCCCGGCCCGGCCCGTGCGGCCGATGCGGTGCACGTAATCCTCGGGATGCGAAGGAACATCATAGTTGAACACGTGGCTGACTGCAGGCACATCCAGACCGCGCGCGGCAACATCCGAGGCCACGAGAATCCGCAGATCGCCCGCGCGGAAGCCGTCAAGCGTGCGTGTCCGCTGGCTCTGCTCCAGATCGCCGTGAATGGGGGCCGCGTCATAGCCATGCGTCTTGAGCGATTTTGCCACGGTATCCACGTCGATCTTGCGATTGCAAAAGACGATGGCGTTGGTGCATTTGTCGCCTTCAGCATCGATCATCATGCGCAGGACCTTGCGCTTTTCGCTGGCCTCGCGGTCGCGGCGCGAGCCTTTGAACATGACAACGCCCTGTTCTATCGTCTCGCTGGCGGTTGCCTGACGCGCCACTTCGATCCGCTCGGGCGAGCTGAGGAAGGTATTCGTGACCCGCTCGATCTCGGGTGCCATCGTGGCCGAGAAAAACAGCGTCTGGCGGGTGAACGGCGTCAGGCTAAAAATCCGCTCGATATCAGGGATGAACCCCATGTCGAGCATCCGGTCCGCCTCGTCCACCACCATGATCTGAACGCCGGTCAAAAGCAGCTTGCCCCGCTCGAAATGGTCCAGAAGGCGGCCGGGCGTTGCGATCAGAACATCGACACCCTTGTCGATCAGCTTGTCCTGCTCCTTGAAGCTGACGCCGCCGATCAGAAGGGCCTTGGTCAGTTTCAGGTGCTTGGAATAGGCGTCGAAATTCTCGGCCACCTGCGCGGCCAGTTCGCGCGTGGGGCACAGCACCAGACTGCGCGGCATGCGCGCCCGCGCCCGCCCCCGCGCGAGAAGCGACAGCATCGGCAGGACGAACCCTGCTGTTTTGCCAGTCCCCGTCTGCGCTATCCCCAGCACGTCGCGGCCCGCCAGCGCGGGGGGAATCGCCCCCTGCTGAATCGGGGTGGGGCTGGTATATCCTGCTTCTTCGACGGCCTTCAGAACCTTGGGGTTCAGATTCAGATCGGAAAATTTTGTCATGTGTATCCGTGGTTTACGGACGCGACGTGGCCCGTACGACTGATTGGGTCCGGGCCCCTGTGACCCTGCGGTTCTCCGCATGATGGGACCACCATGCAGCACTTACATCAGATAGGGGTATCTGGTCAATCTATGGCCGGAAAACATGGCAATACCGCCCGATAGCGCAGTTCTGCCAGAGCGCATTCGGGAATGGGCGTCGTTCAGACGCAGGCCTTGCGGGCGAGGGACATCTTGCGCTTTTGCAGGCAGATCTCTACATCGATATGAACCGCTGTAAGGGAGGGCACAATGGCCATTCTGGCATCCGATATAGAGGCGATGATACGTGAGGCGCTACCGAATGCGCAGGTGAGCGTTCAGGGAAATGATGGCGCGCATTTCGCAGCCGAGGTAGTTGACCCGTCGTTCAAGGGTCTGAACCGGGTGCAGCAACAGCGCATCGTCTATGCCGCCCTTAAAGGCAAGATGGATGGGTCGGCGGGAGAGCTACATGCCTTGGCCTTGACCACCCGCGCCCCCGAATGACATGCACCAAGTGGTCCCATTTGTACGGATCTATCTCCCGCCACGCTATTTGTCCGAAACCGTGAAAGACGTATGAATTCAGCGCGCAACACAGAGAAGCGATAAGGAAAACAACATGACTGACGCAAAAACCCGTATCGAAGAGACTGTCAAAGCCAAGGACGTCGTACTTTTCATGAAAGGCACGAAGGAAATGCCGCAATGCGGATTTTCCAGCCGCGTGGCGGGCGTGCTGAATTTCATGGGCATAGATTACAACGACGTCAACGTGCTGGAGGATGAAGGCATCCGTCAGGGCATCAAGGAATACTCCGACTGGCCCACTATTCCGCAACTCTACGTCAAAGGAGAGTTTGTGGGTGGATGCGATATCATCACCGAGATGACTTTGTCCGGCGAACTGGACGCGTTGCTTGATAAGAACGGTGTCAGCTATGACAAAGCCGCGGCCGACAAAATCAGGGAAGCGAACGCTTGATTTCAGAGCGGCGCTGGTCATTCCTGAATAGCCACGCTCCGGCTGAACAATGGGTTTTTTGTTTTGCCGGGGCGACATTGCCGTGAGCGCGTTGACTCGCCAACGCGCCGGGGCCTAGCTTAGTAGGTCTTGATCGGCGGTTGTTGGCACGGCCACTTCGTCCAGCGTGGTGGCCAATTCGCCGTATCCGGTGAACCTGTACTCGTAGTCCAGCCCGAGGCGGCGGGCGCAATCCTCGGCCTTGGTGCGCAGGGCGCTGTCATCCGTCTGTGCCTGATATACCAGCTTGGTGTAATTGCCGAAAATCATGTCACGCAGTTCAGGATGCCGGTCCAGACCCATCGGGGTCCAGACGAAGGCATCAAATTGCCGGACCAGAAAATCCGTCAGATAAAATGCGGTAATTTCGTCGTCATGTTGTGAAAATGCCTCGTTTCCCTCGTAAAAACTGTAGCAATGGGGACCTTGGATCATTTCGACCCCCAGTGCGTCGCATCTGGCGCGTAATAAGCCTCCGGTGCCGCAATCGGCATAGGCGACGAATATACGCTCAAAATCGTTTGAGTGTTTGTGAACCGTCTGCTCGACCGCGTCCGCGATCCGGTGGGGATAGAGGTGCAGGTTGGCTGGCAGGCATACCAATGTCATGTGATCCCAGTCGTTAAGACGGATCAGCGCGAGGATTTCGCGCGCCAGTGCGCCGCAGGCGATCAGCAGGACACGGCCCGCGCCGCGCGCGGGCGCAGACATGCCTTCTTCCGTCAGGATCCGGTCGGGGGGCAGGTGAGTCATCATGCACCTAACAATTGGCCGCGCCCATCGATGGCGCGAGGGCGAAACAGGCGGGCGTCCGATCAACCGTTTACGCGGAGACGCCCTGATTGTGCTTGCGGGCCACGAATTCCTTGGCCGTTTCCACCGCGACCGCGGCATCCCGGCAGTAGGCATCCGCGCCAATCGCCCGGCCAAATTCCTCGTTCAAGGGCGCGCCGCCCACAAGAATGATGTAATCGTCCCGGATCCCCTGTTCAATCATCGTGTCGATGACGACCTTCATATAGGGCATCGTCGTGGTCAGCAGGGCGGACATGCCCAGGATATCGGGACGTTCGGTTTCCAGCGCATCAAGGTATTTTTCCACCGCGTTGTTGATGCCCAGGTCGATCACCTCGAACCCGGCCCCCTCCATCATCATCCCGACAAGGTTCTTGCCGATATCGTGGATATCACCCTTGACCGTGCCGATCACCATCTTGCCCACGCGCGGCGCCCCGGTTTCGGCCAGAAGAGGCTTGAGGATGAACATACCGCCCTTCATCGCATTCGCGGCCAAGAGCACTTCGGGTACAAACAGGATACCGTCGCGGAAATCCTTGCCGACGATGGTCATCCCCCCGACCAGCGCCTTTGTCAGGATATCATAGGGAATCCAGCCGCGTTCGAGCAAGATATTGACCGCTTCCATGATCTCATCCCTGAGACCGTCGTAAAGATCGTCGAACATCTGCTGAACCAGCTCCTCGTCGTCGAGTTCGGACAGGATGATGTCATCTTGGTCGTCGGACATTGTGTGAACCCTCGGCTGAGGCAAGGCCCCCTGCGTGGCCCGGCATAGTTTCCTTCCTCACACATTGCCAATTTGCGGCGCGCGCAGTTGGCGAATTGCGACACAGGCGCGATCCGAACCGACTTTCAACACGAAAACAGGGCGCAGGGATACACGAATGCCCAAACGCAAACGCCTGTCAGGGTGAACCTGACAGGCGTCTGGCCTTGTCGGCCAATGCGTTGTGCGGCGCGCCCCGAAGATCAGGGACGCCTTGCGGTAATCACTCGGCGTCTTTGCCGACCGCGTCGTAGCCTGCGGTAAAGCCTTTGAGCGAGATGTTGATCTTGACCTTCTGATCCGGGGCCTGAGCGGGCACCAGCACCATCTGCGCGCTTTTGCCCTTTTTCAGGCCAGCGATATCCTCGGCGGTCAGGCCCATCTGCGCGACGCAACCGGCCTCGGTGCAGACACGGTAGGGATAGCTTTTGGCGGTGCCGCCATCGACCGACATCTTCAACTCCTCGGTCAGCAACGTGATCAGCGGTACGATCGCCGTGGCACCGGCAACCGCGGGTTCCTGACCTTCGATGCGGAAGATGCTGAATTCGGCAACCGGGTTTCCACCCTCTTCATGCAGCAACTGGTAGAGCTGGCAGGGATCATCCCCCTTGTCATTGCGGAAGCACCGCAGGCTCCAGTCACCGAACTTTTCCTTGATGTAGACGGCGGGTGATCCGTCCTCCACCTTCTCCCCTGTGGGGAGGTCGCCCGATATATCCGCAGGCGCATCGGTCGCGTCATCTGCGGGCGCCGTCGACGTATCTGTTGCGTCATCTGTGGCATCGCTGCCAGCCGCGTTGTCCGTATCGGGAGCTGCCTTTTCGGCGGCGGTCGCCGATTCTCCGGCGGTGGAGGTATCGGAGCTATCCGGGGCCGCACTATCCTGCGCGAAGACAGCGCCGGCCAGGCCAAGCGCGGCTACAAAGGACAGAATAGAAAGTGAATGGTTCATAATTTTCCCCGTCGTGATTGCAAGTTGAATAGCGCTCTATCATGCCAAGCCATGCCTGTCAGGCGCAAATCGCCTCCGCAGAGGGCGCGCATGGCGAAATCCCGCGTTGGCACCCACCGGATCCACATATCAGCGTATTTGCCCGTCTGACAAAGGAAAAGGGGCCACACGGCCCCTTTTCCCTACTCCCTGCCGGACATGGCCGACTTATAATTGAGCAGACGCTACGGCAGCATTTGATACACGTCAACAGTCAAAATCGCGCATAACCCAATTGAAACAAGGCGCACCCGAAGCAGCGGCCAGATGGACACTGTGGGCACCAGCCCCGCCACAAGAAGGATCACGCGCGCCGGTACCGACATGATACTGGTGCAGGACGCTTGAGAATGTATGCTTGTCGAGTGCGGGGGGCTGGCGGATGAAAACGGGGGCAAGAAGGTGAGCGATGGCATCTTTATCGGGGGCGGCGGGCCGGATAATGCGACGCCGCAAAATCTTCGGCTGGATTACGCAAACCGGCATGGGTTGATCGCCGGGGCGACGGGAACCGGCAAGACCGTGACGCTGCAAATTCTGGCGGAAGGGTTTTCGAACGCGGGCGTGCCGGTGTTCCTGTCAGACGTGAAGGGCGATCTGTCGGGCCTTACGGCGGCGGGCAGCGCGGACTTCAAACTGCATGATGCCTTCTGTGCGCGTGCCGCAAAGATCGGGCTGGCAGATTATGAATATGCTGCATTTCCGGTAACCTTCTGGGATCTGCTCGGTGAGCAGGGCCATCCGGTACGTACGACGCTTGCGGAAATGGGCCCGCTTTTGCTGAGCCGCCTGATGGATCTGAGCGAGGCGCAGGAAGGCATCATGAACGTCGCTTTCCGCGTGGCGGACGAGCAGGGGATGCCCTTGCTGGATCTCAAGGATTTGCAGGCGCTGCTGGTATGGGTCGGCGAGAACCGCGCGGCACTGGCGCTGCGCTATGGCAATGTATCCTCCGCTTCGGTGGGTGCAATTCAGCGACGACTGTTGGTGCTGGAAAATCAGGGCGCTGTGCAGTTCTTTGGTGAGCCCGCGCTGGATCTGGCTGACCTCATGCATGTGGGCGTCGATGGCAGGGGGCAGATCAATATCCTTGCGGCGGACAGGCTGATGGGCTCGCCGCGTCTTTATGCGACCTTCCTTCTGTGGCTGCTGTCCGAGCTGTTCGAGACGCTGCCCGAACTGGGAGATCCGGATAAACCCGTTCTGGTTTTCTTCTTTGACGAGGCGCATTTGCTGTTCGACGATGCTCCGAGGGCGCTGGTTGGCAAGGTCGAGCAGGTCGCGCGGCTGATCCGCTCCAAGGGGGTCGGGGTCTATTTCATCACGCAGAATCCTGATGATGTGCCTCAGGACATTCTGTCCCAGCTCGGCAATCGCGTGCAACACGCGCTGCGCGCCTTCACCGCGCGCGACCAGAAGGCGCTTGCCCGGGCGGCGGAAACCTATCGGCCAAATGCGCGCTTTTCGACGGTTGAAGCCATCCGCGATGTTGGAACCGGCGAGGCGGTCACCTCGTTTTTGCAGGAGAGGGGCGTGCCGGGCGTCGTCGAACGCACGATAATCCGGCCACCATCGTCGCAACTCGGCCCGGTTGACGCGCCGCTGCGCAGGGCGGTGATGCAGGCATCTCCGGTGGCCGGAAAATATGACACGCCGGTGGATCGCCGGTCGGCATACGAGATCCTGACAGCGCGCGCCGATCAGGCCGCCACCGAAGCCGCAAAAGAGGATGTGAAAGAAAACCACGAATCCACTTTCAATTCCGGGCGCCGTTACACAGGAGGCCGTTCGGGCCGCTCTGAAACCCCACCTGTCAGGAAGGGCGGTATCGGTGCCCAGTTCGGCCGGGCCGTTGGCGACGCCGTTCTGAGCGAGCTGCGAGGCACCAGTGGCAAGCGGATCATCCGCGGTATATTGGGCGGTCTGTTCAGGGGGCGCTGAGTGGGCAGGCGCTGCGGAGATGCAGAAACAAACGATTAAAAGAAGCAGTTGCGGACATTCTATAGGAACGCTAAACACCCGCCCAAGGGTGATTAGCTCAGTGGTAGAGCGCTTCGTTCACATCGAAGATGTCAGGGGTTCAAATCCCTTATCACCCACCATTCTCTTCTTTATTACAGGCTATTGCAGAATTCCGTGCGTGGCGATTGCGACTACGCGAGCGTCGCCAACAGTCTCGCCGTCACCGATTGAGGCGCGCTGATAGCGCAATCAGTCCGTCGCGAGGATATCGCAAAACGCGTTCTTGTGACACTGCATCACCAAAAAACATCTGCGTCGGCAATCATGCAAGTCCGGCAGAGCAGCCAAATCAGTCGGCGCAAAA
>JAUNVT010000038.1:22177-24071 GCA_030540655.1 Rhodobacterales bacterium | reverse complement strand
CCACGGCTTGACGCCGACGGGAACGTCGTTCTGAAGCGGCGCATACGGCGACAGGAACATCTGGCCTTCTTCGAAGATCTGCCGCCCTGCCACGTCGGGATGAAGGCATGCTAGAGCGCACATCACCGGGCATGCGAACTGGTCGAATTGGGCCATGACGTCCGCGTTCGCGCGCCTGGTGGAAACGCGCGATATGTTGATCGCGCAGCTCTGCAAAATCAAGCGCCCATTCACGGTCATCCTGCGAATGCGCCTCGAAGATCACCGGCTTGATTTCGTGGACGAGTCCATCCGAAGCTTCATGAGCCGAGCACTGATTTTCCGCGACTGTTGCGAGAGATAGCGGGCGCGCGGGAAGGACATGTGGCCATCAGCGTCGTTGCCATCAAGCACGGGCGTGATAGTCGCACCATTTCCTCAAGTCAGCATTGTGGTCTCTTCGCCGATAAGCCTGCGCGCCCGCGCCAAAAAGACAGATTAATACCTTCGTCTGCATCCCAGCCGGCGGGGAGAGATTGCGTCGCATCCTGCGGTGATGACATCGGCCAGTGTGGTCTTGCCCGGTCCACGCGCGTCGATAATTGCGACAAGACTGGAATTTAGAGGTATATCCGGCGTAGTGGCACAGTCGGCGTTGTGGATGCGGACGTTTGAGATCACCTGCGACGGCATGGCTGAGCGCGGCGGCTAAGGCCCGCCTTCCGGATCAATCCAAGCCTGTCGCAGCGCGTCGAATTTCAAGGGCTCTTTGATCCACGAGAAGCGATTGTCGTCTGGCTGGTCAACGGATTCCTGATCATGGGAATCCCTTCCGTGGAGACCCGGCTTGCATCCGCCATAGCGAAGCCGCAGATCTTCAAGCGTCAGGCC
The DNA here is from genome assembly GCA_030540655.1 of Rhodobacterales bacterium. GTDB lineage: Bacteria > Pseudomonadota > Alphaproteobacteria > Rhodobacterales > Rhodobacteraceae > Roseovarius. Next base: position 23,201 of record JAUNVT010000038.1, on the reverse strand, counting down.
ACGCTGACCAATCCGGAATTCACACTGCGCCGGGCTGCTCGCAAATATGATCTGTGCGAACTTTTCAATCTCTTGGCGGACCACCACGTCGACAGACTGTCGGACTTCGGATGTACCGTCGTCAGCTCCACCGGCCACGGCGATCAAGATGTTCTTCTTCGCCCTTTCGCTTTTATCAATCACATTTCGCAGTTGCCCGAAGTTGACCTTGAAATGTGTCGCGCCGTGGCGGAGATCTGCGCCGTCATCGGTGATCATTGTCGGCGCGTTTTCCAAGCTTGATCAACTCTTCGCGCGTGCAGTCGAAGCGGGCGTTGAACGCATAGAATTGCAGGCGCTTGAGGATCGGTTTGACCTCAATCAAGTGATCGGGATTGTCGGGGCTTACAAGAATGAACGTTCGCGAAGCCTGCCTTCGCTGCCACATTGAGGCGCAACTCGGTATTCGGGAATAGAAATTCCACATCGTTCAATCGGTCCGCGGATTCGTGGTTATAGAACTCCTCGTAGGTGCCGGTTACGTAATAGTCCGTGACCCCGATCACTTTAATCGTCGGCGTCAGACCTTCGGGCTTTGTGAGACAGGATGCTCAAGGATCGGCACAGCCTAGCTGCTAGCTGGTTGTTAAGGATGGTGCCCGGCGCATGAATGTGCGGCTCCCATCGATGCCATTGAAAAGCCCGACTGATCATATCTCCTCCTCGTTTCCTTGCAAGACCCGCTTTATGTTAGCAGACGGCTGCACTGCCGGAAAGTCTGCGTCCGAAACAAACGACTTTACCGTGTTCCTTTCGATAAAGATGCCTGCCGGTTCATTGGCGATAAATCCGGCGGCTTCGTCCCAGCTTCCCGTGCGGCAGCCATACACAGCATTGAGGGAAACAAAATGGCCTTGATGCAATCGTGCCTCTCCGTAAATGCGATTTTCAGTTCCGAAAAAAGGGGCGCCGTGAAGGCGCCCCGGTAGGTTTTTTGGTGGGGGCTCAGTTGGTTCACCGTTTACATGGTAATTTGCCTGCGGCC
>JAUNVT010000038.1:0-22077 GCA_030540655.1 Rhodobacterales bacterium | reverse complement strand
TTTTTTGGTGGGGGCTCAGTTGGTTCACCGTTTACATGGTAATTTGCCTGCGGCCCATCCAAAGTGCAGAGCAAGCGCACCTGCTCTGGGTCTCGATGTTCTCACTTCCAGATCAACCCCTTGTTAATGCGGCCCATCAAGAAGGTCGCTTCCTCCCCTTCGGACAACCTTTGCCCGAAACGGGACAAACTATGCCCGGAGGGACACCCAATCTTCCATTGCTCAGCTACAGCCGGACGTCGCGCCGCAGGTGTTGCATTTCATGCATGTACCATTGCGCACCAATGTGTAGTTGCCACAATCGCCGCAGGATTCGCCCTCATAGCCTTGCATGCGCGCCTTGGTCCGGGCATCGATCATCGCCGCACCGGCAGCAATAGTGCTCGTTGACGAGACAAGCGTCGATGTGGCTGTCATTTCGGACGTCTGCGTGTGCATCTGGGGTGCGGTGCCGCCTGCGGCCTGCATCTGCGCCTGCCCACCGTTAAGCACGTAAAGCTCTTGCGGAAGGCGTTTGCGCAGATAGCCTGTCGAGCTGATCTGCTTCAACACGGCGAGCGATCTGGTGGCGGCGGCCTCGCTCATCTCGTCAATATTGCCGACACCTTCGTTTTCGCCGCGGCCCAGATCGTCAAAGGTGTGACCCTCGGGTTTGACATGTGCCAGATCGGTACGATCCAGATAGGACACGGCAAGTTCGCGGAAAATATAGTCAAGGATCGATGTTGCGTTCTTGATGCTGTCATTGCCTTGAACCATGCCGGAGGGTTCGAACTTGGTGAAGGTGAAGGCGTCCACGAACTCCTCCAGCGGCACACCGTATTGCAGGCCAACCGAGACGGCGATGGCGAAATTGTTCATCATCGCCCGGAAGCCCGCACCCTCCTTGTGCATGTCGATGAAGATCTCACCCAACTCGCCATTGGCATATTCGCCAGTCCGCAGGTAAACCTTGTGGCCGCCGATGAGTGCCTTCTGGGTATAGCCCTTGCGGCGCTCGGGCATCTTGTCGCGCTGGAACTTGTTCACTTCCTTGATGACGATCTGTTCGACGATCTTTTCGGCCACAACCATCGATTTTTCGTGGTTGCTGCCCGATTCCAGCACTTCGGCGGCGTCATCGTCATCCTCGACCAGCGCCGATGCCAAGGGCTGGCTGAGTTTCGATCCGTCGCGATAAAGCGCGTTGGCCTTGACCCCGAGCGACCAGGACAGCTCATAGGCTTTCTGGCAATCCTCGATCGTGGCGTCATTGGCCATGTTGATCGTCTTGGAAATGGCCCCGGAGATGAAGCTCTGCGCGGCGGCCATCATGGTGATATGGCTGTTGACGCTGAGATAGCGGGTGCCCTTTTTACCACAGGGATTGGCGCAGTCGAAAATATGGTAATGCTCGGCCTGCAGATGCGGCGCACGCTCCAGCGTCATGGTGCCGCAAACATGGTCATTGGCCGCTTCGATATCGGCGCGGCTATAGCCCAGATGCGCCAGCAGATCGAAGGCAGGATCGTTCAGCTGTTCTGCCAGAATGCCCAGAACATTGATGCAGAATTCAGCACCAAGCGTCCACTGGTTGAACACGAAGCGGATATCGAAGGCACTGCCCAGCGCCGCGTCGATCTTGGCCAGTTCGTTCGGGCCAAAGCCGTGAGCGATCAGCGAGGTATGGTTGATGCCCGGCGCGTTGCCGATCGTGCCGTGACCGACAGCATAGCTGATGATCTCTTCAATCTGCGCGCTCCCATAGCCCAGCATTTCCAGCGCGGCGGGAACCGATTGGTTGATGATCTTGAAATAGCCGCCGCCCGCCAGCTTCTTGAACTTGACCAGCGCAAAGTCGGGCTCAATTCCCGTGGTGTCGCAATCCATCACCAGACCAATGGTGCCGGTGGGCGCGATAACGGTCGACTGTGCGTTGCGATAGCCGTGCTTTTCGCCCAAGGCCAGCGCCTCATCCCAGCAGGACATGGCCAGATCGACCAGACGGCTGTCAGGGCAACTCGCCGCGTCCAGCGGGACAGGTTTCACCGCCAGCCCCTCATAGCCTTCCACGTTGCCATGGGCGGCGTTGCGGTGGTTGCGGATGACGCGCAGCATATGGGCGCTGTTGCGCTCATAGCCCGCAAACGCTCCCAGCTCACCCGCCATTTCGGCGGATGTGGCATAGGAGACACCGGTCATGATCGCGCTCAGCGCGCCGCAGAGCGCGCGGCCTTCGGCCGAATCATAGCCCAGCCCCATATTCATCAGCAGACCGCCGATATTGGCATAGCCCAGACCCAGCGTTCGGAACTCGAAGCTGCGCTGCGCGATCTCTCTGGAGGGGAACTGCGCCATCATCACGCTGATTTCCAGCGTTACAGTCCAAAGGCGCGACGCATGCATATAGGCTTCAGCATCGAACCGGCCATCTTCATGGAATTTCAGCAGGTTCATCGATGCGAGGTTGCACGCTGTGTCATCGAGGAACATGTATTCCGAGCAGGGGTTGGAGCCACGTATCTCGCCATCCTCGGGGCAGGTATGCCATGCGTTGACCGTATCATGATATTGTATCCCCGGGTCGGCGCAGGCCCACGCGGCGTGGCCGACATCCTCCCACAGATCACGCGCCTTGATTGTCCTGGCCACCGACCCGTCAGTACGGTTCAGAAGCGCCCAGTCACCGTCCTCCCTGACGGCCTTCAGGAACGCATCGGTCACACGGATCGAGTTGTTGGAGTTCTGGCCCGACACAGAGGCATATGCCTCTGAATCCCAATCGGTGTCATAGGTAGGGAATTCGATGCTTTCATATCCCTGACGGGCGTAGTCCAGCACGCGCTTGACGTAGGTCTCGGGGATTGCAGACTTCTTGGCGCTGCGGATCGCGTCCTTAAGCTGCGCATTCTTCCTGGGATCGGCAGAATCTTCGGCGGTACCATCCCATGCGCGGATCGCTGTAAAAATCTTGTTCAGCTTTTGCTCGTGCATCTTGGATCCCGCCACGATGCTGGCGACCTTCTGTTCTTCCTTCACCTTCCAGTTGATGAATTCCTGTATATCAGGGTGATCCGCGTCGCAGATCACCATCTTGGCCGCGCGGCGCGTGGTGCCGCCCGATTTGATCGCGCCAGCCGCGCGGTCACCGATCTTCAGGAACCCCATCAGCCCTGAGGATTTGCCGCCGCCCGACAGCGGCTCGTTCGAGGCGCGCAGGGAAGAGAAGTTCGTGCCCGTGCCCGAGCCGTATTTGAACAGCCGTGCCTCCCGCACCCACAGGTCCATGATGCCGCCATCGCCCACCAGATCGTCCTTGACCGATTGGATAAAGCAGGCGTGCGGCTGGGGATGCTCGTAGGCGCTCGTGGATTTCGTCAGCTTGCCGGTCTGGTAATCGACATAGAAATGCCCCTGCCCCGGCCCGTCGATACCATAAGCCCAATGGAGCCCGGTGTTGAACCATTGCGGACTGTTGGGCGCGCCCATCTGGCGGGCCAGCATCACGCGCATTTCGTCGAAATAGGCCTGAGCATCAGCCTCGGCCGTGAAATAGCCACCCTTCCAGCCCCAATAGGCCCAGGCGCCGGCCAGGCGGTCAAACACCTGCCGTGCGGAAGTTTCGCCCGTTGTCGGCACGTCCCGGCCATCGGGGACGGACCGCCACAGGAATTCCGGTACCCCCTCTTCCTTCACCTTCTTCAGCCGGATCGGCACGCCCGCCTTGCGGAAATATTTCTGTGCGATGACGTCGCTGGCCACCTGGCTCCAACCGCCGGGGACTTCGACATTGTCGAGCTTGAAAACCGTGGTACCGTCCGGGTTGCGGATTTCGGACGAGGTCGTCACGAATTCCAGATCCGCATACGCATCCTGACCTGCCTTGGTAAATTTTCTGTCGATTTTCATGTCACTGCCTTTTACCCGCTTCTGGGGCTACCTTTAATTTCCATGCTCACGCCGGGAGCGTTCGGGTCCGATAGTCTGAAAGTGTACGCTGTTCGGCAATCACGCCTTCTACGTGTCCTCCCACACCGGGAGATCGGAGTTTTCTGAATTTGCCCAGACCGGCGTCTCTACACTATATCTTGTGCCTCGCCCGTCATCCTCCACAATCTGGCGTATTTTGCTCCTTGCCGTCAACAAGAAATACCCGGCAAAATGGCATCAGACGAGCAACGTTGGAATGAGAGTTCAATCTGTCCACAGACATATCCACAGGGCACCGTTCCGACAAAATTGCAGATTGTTCTTCAAAACTACTGCTTTCCGAATACGATAGGAAACACCGCGACAACTGGTAGACAAGTTGTCCACCGCCTGTAAAAAAACCCGGGACGAACCAAACAAATGTAAAAAAAATGTGTGCGCCGCAATTATGTATCGGGCCGGTGTTCGATCAACATGCAGGCACAGGTCGCTACGCATTGCGAAGCGAGGGAATCACTATCCTTTTTTAGAAGATATGGTCGGGGCGGCGAGATTCGAACTCACGACCCCCTGTACCCAAAACAGGTGCGCTACCAGACTGCGCCACGCCCCGGACCATGGGGTTCCAATAGCCGGGTTCAGGCCCGAAGAAAAGCCTTAATGCACTGCCGCAACCCAAACCGATCGGCGGGGGTCACTCCTGCAGGCGATGCGTTTTCATCCATCCTTGCGGATGGCGCTGTTCGTGGGATCATAAGGGCTGTCCTCGGTCACGACCGCGTCCCATAGCCCGTCCATGATCTTGACCTTCAGCATGGTACCAGCCACCGCCAGCTCTGGTTTGACATATCCCATTCCGATGCTTTTACCGAAGGCGACCGAGTAACCGCCCGATGTAAGGCGGCCAACGCGCTCCCCGTCCGGAGCATACAGCACTTCGCGGCCCCAAGGGTCAGCATCATCCGGCCCGTCGATCAGCAAGGTGCAGCATTTGCTGCGCAGGCCCGCCGCGATCATAGCATCCTTGCCATTGAAATCCTTCTCCAGATCGACGAATCGCGGCAGATCGGCCTCAAGCGGGGTTGCGTCGCGCCCAAGCTCGTTGCCGAACGCACGATAGGACTTCTCCTGCCGCAGCCAGTTTTGCGCGCGCGCGCCCACGAGCCTCATCCCATGCGGCGCGCCTGCCTTTTCCAACAGATCAAAAAGATAGTTCTGCATCTCGATCGGGTGATGCAGCTCCCATCCCAGCTCGCCGGTATAGGCCACGCGGATGGCATTGACCGGACACATTCCCAACTCGATCTGGCGCGCAGAAAGCCACGGGAATCGCTTGTTGGACAGCGCAGTCGCAGAATCGGTGTCCACAATCACCGCTTTCAACACATCGCGCGATTTCGGCCCGGCAAAGGCAAAGACGCCCCACTGCGTGGTTACGTCCTGAATTTCAATATAGCCCAATTCGGGCATCTTGTCCTCGGCAGCCTTGCGCAGGAAATCGGCATCGTATTCCGTCCACGCACCGGCGGAGACGAGGTAGTAGCTGTTCTCGCCGTTCCGCACGATGGTGTATTCCGTACGCGTCGTGCCATGAGCGGTCAGCGCATAGGTCAGGTTGATGCGCCCCACCCTGGGCAGCCTGTTGCAGGTGAACCAGTCAAGGAACGCGGTCGCGCCCGGTCCCTTGACCACATGTTTGGAAAATGCACTGGCGTCGATCAGGCCCACACCCTCCCGGATGGCTTTTGCCTCGTCCACGGCATATTGCCACCAGCCGCCCCGGCGGAAACTGCGGGCATCGCGGTCAAAATTCTCTGGCGCATCCAGTGGGCCGTAATAATTGGGCCGCTCCCATCCGTTCACAAAACCGAATTGCGCACCGCGCGCCTTCTGCCGGTCATAGGCAGGCGCTGTCCGCAGCGGGCGGCAGGCCGGCCGTTCCTCGTCGGGGTGATGCAGGATATAGACGTGCTCGTAGGATTCCTCGTTCTTGCGGGCCGCAAACCCGGTGGTCATCCAATTGGAGGAATAGCGTTTGGGGTCCAGCGACGCCATGTCGATCTCGGCCTCGCCTGCCGTCATCATCTGCGCAAGGTAATAGCCGGTGCCCCCTGCGGCGGTAATGCCAAAGCTGAACCCTTCTGCCAGCCACATGTTGCGCAGCCCCGGCGCGGGCCCGACCAACGGGTTGCCATCGGGCGTATAGCAGATGGGGCCGTTGAAATCATCCTTCAGTCCGCATTCCTCGCAGCTGGGGATGCGGTGGTTCATGGCCATGTACTGGTCCTCGATCCGGTCCAGATCGAGCTGAAAAAGGTCCGCGCGAAAGCTGTCGGGCACACCATGCTCGAACCGGGCGGGCGCTCCGGGCTCGTAGACACCCAGGATCCAGCCGCCCCGCTCCTCGCGGACATAGCTTTGCGCGTCGGCGTCGCGGATCACAGGATGTTCGGCATGGCCCTCGGCGCGGAATTTCACCAGCGCGGGGTCCTGCTCCATCACGATGAACTGATGCTCGACCGGGATCGCCGGCATCTTGATGCCCAGCATCTTCGCGGTGCGCTGCGCGTGGTTGCCGCTGGCGGTCACGACATGTTCGGCGGTGATGACCACCTGCTCGTCCGAGGGCACCAGATTGCCGCCCTTTTCGATCATCTTCGTTGCAGTGACCTCCCACGAATCGCCGGTCCAATGGAAGGCATCGGCCTGCCACCGGCGTTCGATCATCACGCCGCGCTGGCGGGCGCCCTTGGCCATGGCCATGGTGACATCGGCAGGGTTGATATAGCCGTCGGTCTGATGATAGAGCGCGCCTTTGAGATCCTCGGTGCGGATCAGCGGCCACTTCGCCTTGATCTGTTCGGGCGTCATCCACTCATAGGGCACGCCGCAGGTTTCGGCGGTCGAGGCGTAAAGGCGGTATTCGTCCATCCGCTCCTCGGTCTGGGCCATGCGCAGGTTGCCGACCACCGCAAACCCGGCATTCAGCCCCGTCTCCTCCTCCAGCGTCTTGTAGAACTTGATGGAATAGTCGTGGATATGGGTCGTCGCGTAGCTCATGTTGAAATAGGGCAGCAGGCCCGCCGCGTGCCACGTGCTGCCCGATGTCAGCTCGTCCCGCTCCAGCAGCATGACGTCATCCCAGCCGGCGCGTGCCAAGTGATAGGCGATGGAAGTGCCGACAGCGCCGCCGCCGATGACAAGGGCCTTTACAGTTGTTTTCATGTGCTGCGCTCCGATGGACATGTCTTGTTCCCGGTTCTATCACGTCCTGTGCGGCGCGCGCCGCGCATCCGACATAACGCGCGACAAAACCGACGCGCGCGTGGCTATGGCGCGAATGTGGCGTCCAGCGTATCGATTGCAAAATATGGCGCAAGCAGCGGGCGCAGCTCCGCCCGGCGCGGCGCGCCCGGATCATAGAGCGTGTAGCAAAGGTAATCCTCCAGCAGCGCGGCCTGCTGCTCGAAACCGAATTTGAGGAAACTCGCATCCGGTCCCGGCACATAGAAATACGGGTCCATGTTCATCACGTTCTCGACCGCGGCGCGCACTGGCCTATAGCCGGTCGTCCGACGATGCTGCCATTGCCAGACATGCACCAATTCATGCGCCAGCACCAAGGCCTGCGGGAACCGCGCGGATCGAGGCCAGTCCGGGGCCAGATCGGCGCGGTAGAATTCCCGGCTCATGTGGATACGGCTCCACAAGGCCCAGCCGGGAGGTGGCCCGCTGCGCGGCTCCGGGGCCGCGCGGTCGCACAGGCCGCTGATCTGGTTTTCAGCAATAATCGGATAGAGGTCCGATTGATCGCCATCTTCGGACGTTGCAGGCAGTGGGCCGAACCCGCGCGCAACACGCACATTGTCCACATTCAGTGTGGGGCCGAGAATATCGGCCGCAAAACGGCGCTCGTTCTGCGTCAGCGGCCGCGCGCAGGCCCCAAGAGCCAGCGCGCAGACCAGTAGCAGCGCCGCGGCCGCTCTGTCATTCGCCAATGGCCAATCCTTCGCGGCGCGGATCAGCGCCGCCTTGCAACCCGTCCCCGATGGCGATGGCGTGCAAACCGGAATTCAGGCCGCGCAGATCAACCTCAAATCCCATGTCGCGCAGCGGGTCCGCCAGCGCCTCGGCCTGCGTTCCCTCCTCCAACTCGTAGGTGCCGAAACGGTTGGTCAGATGCGGCATCGCGACCATCTGCTGCACGTCCATTCTCCAATCCACATAGCCGATCAGCGCATTGGCCACATAGGATATGATCTGGCTTCCGCCGGGGCTGCCCAGCACGAGAACCGGCGCGCCGTCCTTCATCACGATTGTCGGCGCCATCGAGGACCGCGGCCGTTTGCCCGGCTCGACCCGGTTGGCGACGGGTCGTCCGCCCTCATGGCTCGCAAAGCTGAAATCGGTCAGTTCGTTGTTCAGCAAAAACCCGGCAGCCATGATGTTCGAGCCGAATGCGTTTTCGATTGTCGTCGTCATCGACAGCGCATTGCCGTAACTGTCCACGATAGAGATATGCGAAGTCGAGGGCAGATCGATCGCATCATCATCCCCCCAAAGCAGCGCGTGATCGAATTCAGGCGCGCCGGCCTCGACCTCCGGCAGCGCGTCGCTGCGATCCAGCAATTCGGCGCGGGTGCGCAGGTAGGCGGGTGCCAGAAGCCCATCCACCGGCACCGGCACATAGTCACTGTCAGCGACATAGCGACCACGGTCCGCGAATGCGAGCCGCGTGGCATCGCCGATCAGGCGCCGCGCCTCCGCATCCGCCGGGCCGAGTGCGGCCAGATCATACCCTTCAAGCGTGCCCAGAATCTGCCCGACCGCGATGGCCCCCGATGAGGGCGGACCCATGCCGCATACCTCAAGCGTGCGGTAAGGGGCGCAAACCGCCGCGCGTTCCTTCACCGAATAAAGCGCCATGTCCATCGCGCTGAGCGCGCCCAGATTATCCTCCGCCGCCTGCACCGCGCGCGTCACCTGCCGCGCAATTTCGCCGGTATAGAAAGGCTCCGGCCCGTCGCTTGCGAAAATGTCCAGCGTCTGTGCATAGGCCGGGTTCTTGAGCAGCGCGCCGGCTTTCAGGATCCGCCCTTCCGGGAAGAAATAATCGCGCGTGGCGGGGTAGCGATCCAGCGTGTCGGCGTTGGCCGCGATGGATGCGGACATACGCGGGCTGACCTCGAACCCCTCCTTGGCGTGCTGCCGCGCCTCCGTGAAAAGGTCGGGCCAATCGAGCCGGCCCCAGCGGGCATGGGCCTCGGCCAAAAGCATCGGCGTGCCCGGCACGCCCACTGACCGGCCGCCGACAACCGCCTGCATGAACTCCAGTGGCTGGCCCTCATCATTCAGAAACAGCAGCGGCGTGGCGCTGACGGGCGCCGTCTCGCGCGCGTCCAGCGTGGTCAGCTCGCCGCTGGCCGCATCGTACCAGACCAGAAAGGCACCGCCCCCCAGCCCCGAACTTTGCGGCTCGACCAGGCCCAGCACCAGTTGCACGGCAATCATCGCGTCGGCCGCCGTGCCCCCCTCGCGCAGCACGCGGGCGCCTGCCTTGCTGGCCAGCGGGTGCGCGGCGACGACCATCCACTCCTTTGCCTGCACTGGCGCCCGCACATCCTGAACAAGAAAATTGCCAGCCTCGGGCGCGACAGCATCGGTGGCCTGCTGGGCCGTTGCGCCTCCTGCCAGCACAGCCAGCGTCAGAACAAATGCACGCATGGTCATAGCATTGCCGGGACGACCTGATCCGGCAGGCGGTGCCCATCCTGAAAGGTCTTGATGTTCAAAAGCACCTTCTCTCCCATCTCGATCCGTCCCTCGATCGTGGCCGAGCCCATATGAGGCAAAAGCACGACGTTCTTTATCGCGCGCAGGCGCGGGTTGGAGGCATCTTCATAGACATCAAGGCCCGCGCCGCCGATCTCGCCCGCGCGCAGCATCCGGGTCAGAGCATTCTGGTCAATAACCTCGCCGCGCGAGGTGTTCACGATGACAGCGCCTTCCTTCATCAGGGCAAGGCGGCGGGCATTCATCAGATGAAAGGTTGACGGCGTATGCGGGCAGTTGACCGATATCACGTCCATGCGCGCAACCATCTGATCCAGACTTTCCCAATATTGCGCGCCCAGCTCTTCCTCAAGTTCAGGAAGCAGACGTTTGCGATTATGATAATGCACCTGCATGCCAAAAGCCACCGCGCGCCGCGCGACCGCTTGTCCAATCCGGCCGAGGCCCAGAATGCCCAGCCGCCTGCCGGTGATCCGCCCGCCAAGCAGCGCAGTGGGCGACCAGCCGCGCCATTCCCCCGACTGCATCATCGCGAGACCCTCGGGAATGCGGCGCGTGACACTGAGGATCAGCGCCATGGTCATGTCTGCCGTATCGTCGGCGGAAACACCGGGCGTGTTGGTCACAAGGATACCCCGCTGCCGCGCGGTCGCAATATCAATATGGTCCACCCCTGCCCCATAATTGGCAATCAGCTTCAGCCGGTCGCCCGCCTGCCCTATCAGCCCCGCGTCAATTTTGTCGCTCAGTGTCGGCACCAGTACATCGCTGCTGCGTGCCGCCGCCACCAGTTCCTCACGGGTCATGGGCGTGTCGTCCTCGCGCAGCGTCGTGTCGAACAGCTGGCACAGGCGCGCCTCCACCGGTTCGGGCAAACGCCGCGTCAGCGCAACCTTCAGACGTTGAGATGGCATGAAGCGCCTCCTTGATCTTTCATATTCGCATCCTTAGTGGCATGGTGGCGCAGTAACGGGCGGGGCACAAGAACCCCCCAGGTCAGAACGGGCAGAAATCTGAATATGATCAGGCCGCATCGAACGCTTTGGGCGCTAATGCTCGTCGCCGCGCTGCCTCTGACTGCGGCCGCGCAGGATCGCGGACCAGTCACCAACCTGCCCTTGCCGCGCTTCGTTTCGCTCAAATCCTCCGAAGGCTATGCAAGGCGCGGACCCAGCCGCACCCACCGTATCGACTGGATCTTTCGCAGGCGCGACATGCCCATGGAAATCACCGCCGAGCATGGCCACTGGCGCCGTGTGCGAGATCGCGAGGGCGCGGGTGGCTGGATGCATTATTCGCTGCTGTCCGGAGTGCGGACTGTTTTAATCGAACAGGACATGTTGCAGATGCATACAAGCCCCGACCCCAAATCGCTTGTCGCCGCGCAGCTGGAGCTGGGCGTGATCGCCCGCGTGGAGCAATGTGCGCTCGCGTGGTGTGACCTGGCCGTCGGCGGCCATCACGGCTGGGTGCCCAAATCTGCCATCTGGGGCGTGGGACCCGACGAAATCCTCGACTGAGCCCACATCCAACTGTTGGTTTCCCGCTCCTCAAACACCGCGCCGCGATGAATCCTGATAAATGCCCACAATTTTTGCCATTCGGACTTGCACCCCATGTCCGGCCAGAGTAATCACCACGCCACGTTGGGGTGTAGCCAAGCGGTAAGGCATCGGTTTTTGGTACCGTGTATCGTAGGTTCGAATCCTACCACCCCAGCCAAGACTCATTTTCTCTTATACTTCAGTCGCTTAGATAGCTTCTAAAAGCCGCCAGAGGAACAGTTTAGAGGCCCCCTCTCAGAGGAACAGCGGCGCCGTCTTTTTTGGCGAGGTGACTCAGCCAAAGAAAAACCCGCCGGGGATGATCCGACACGCAGCGATTCCATCTGTGCCTTGACACCCCTCATTCACTGCCTAGGGTGCTAAATTAAACTGGGGGTTTTATGGACACGCTTGAATACTATTATACTCTTCAACGCGAGGCTCGCTCCAGGACAATCGAAGCACTAAACCGCCGCGCGATCAGGACAGGCAAAGTAGCTACTTGGAACAAAGTGACATTATGCTCGATCCTCGGGAAAGAGATTGGGGACGCCTGTAACGTTGCCGCGACGGAATGGAGAAAATATAGAAAGCCCGAGTCACACCAAGATTTTGATGTAGACTGGACTGCCCTTGCACAAAAAAACTTCAAAGATCCTGACCATTTCAACTTGGCCATCTGGCAAGAGGTTAATGGAAAGCAAACACTTGTAGCGCTAGCTCTCGGCAATCCATCTCATGGACGTAAATATATGACCGTTAAGTGGGTAGAAAGGTTCTTCGCTTATACTCCGGTAGCAGGTAGCGCATTATTGGCAATTTTGAGCTGTGCAGAGAGTATGCGATGTTGATAGGCAGTGAGAAGGTATTGATTAAAGACCCGCTTGGCCCACATAAGTATGAGCGATACGGGTATACAGTTCCGCCATCCGAACGTTGCGTATGGTGGTGCTTACTTGAGCAAGGATGTATGAAATGGGAAATGCAGTAAAAAAGCCGATAGAAAACGATCAAGTTCATGCGAGCATCATGGCCGCATTCGAGCGCATCAAGTCTGTTCCTGCACGCCCTACCCTCGTCGACACCATATCTGATGAACTTTGGACGTCCGAGGATGCGGAGATTTGGAACATCAATGCAGGTGCATACACGGACGATGAGAAGTGCGTCGCCTAACCAAAACGGTTCCTATAGCCTGAAATATTAAATTAAACCCCGCGCAAGCGGGGTTTTTCATTATAGAATCTCACAGATTTCTCCAAATGCATCACTGACGAAAGTGCAAGGGCTAAATTACGTTTCGAATCGTTATATCGCTTCGGCATCCCAGGTGCGCTTGGCAATCCGAAGGGCCAGCCCTGCGGCGATCTGCTCGGCGGTCCAGCCTGCGGCCTTCTTGCGCGCAGTCCATTTGCGATCCCTCGCCAGCGCCGCCCGGTGTGCCTCGCGCTCTTGTTCTGTCAGATCTTTGAGCGACCTGTTCGCTGCCCTATCCGTAGCGCGCCGGGTGGCGTTGTATTTGTCGCGGCCCTCGCCTGCGCGCCATGTGTCGATTAGGTGAATCTTGCGAGAGTGATCATCGAAGGCGCGCGCCTTCTCGGTGTCCCATGTCGCGCTGGCCGCGTGCAGCTCGGCAGCGATATGTGGCGTATCGTCCGGGCTTGCCTCTGCGAGCTGCGCTTCCAGCGCCCGGACCTGTGCGAAGGCTTTGCCATACCGGCAGCCGGGATTTGGCGCTGCATCGATCCGTTCGATAATGTGGTCGTCGCAATCGGCGCCAAAGTGAAAATACGCCGTGATGGGCGCGGCAGGCGTGTCATCGTCCAGATCGTCCAGCACCGACAGCGCGGCCTCGGCAATCTTGAGTTTCCGCGCGGTGACTTCTACCACGCTTGGGCCTGCATCCAGATCGGTGCGCTTCGGCGGTATCGGTGCGCCGCTAAAGAAGACGTCCAGCCGCTCCATTACCGAAGTTTCATCTGGCGGTTCAGTTTAGAAATTGTTATACGTAGGCATCTTGTGACTGATCTTCATTTGAAGGTTTTGGGGTGGGTGTTTGAGGCACCCGCCCCTTTCTGTTTCAGGCTTTCGTCTTGGCGATTTCGTGTTCCAGTATAGCCGCCAGATCTTCTAACAGATCGCTGGTGAGATTCTTTTCTGCCGCCTCCGCCGGAATTTCGATCTTGAACGCCGTTCCCCTGCGCCAGATTGCGAAGGTGCCGCCGTGGGTCGGGCAGGCTAGGACTATCCTGCCGCCGGGGTGTTCACCTGCGAGAAAGGCGCGGAGGGTCTGCGCGATCTGCGCGACAGTCTCGAAACTGAACCCGGTCGTTTCGTTATCCTCGACGCGCACGGTCAGCCCGTCGGCCAGCGCGTTGATCTTGATCGAGGGGATATCGTGTGGCACGTCGGTATGGCCGTAGAGGGCGCGAAAGAGCTTGCCGATCGCGGTATTCATCGAAACGCCTTCTTGCGCCGCGAGATTGCGAATCTGCGCCGCCCGGTCGGGTGCCAGCTTAATTTGATGTAAGGTCTGGTTGGTCATGGGTGATCCTGTGAGGTTGGGTTTGTCCTGAACCCACATACCATCAACCATGGTCCATAGTAAAGGCATATTTTCGTTTCCGGGTGATATAAGCGCCTCTAGAGCGCCAGAACCGGGTTCGGGCTATCCATTGCCTACCTCACGCCCGTTCAGGGGGCAGGCGGGGATATTTTCCGGGTGTGGCAGCGTTCTGGGGGCTGGTTCAGGCGCGGCTTGTGATTCGCCGGGGTGAAGGAACGGCCTGCGGCTCGCCGGGGGGGGGTCTTGAATGATCAGGCGCGGCCTGCGTCTCCGGGGCGGTGTCTCGGTCTCGTGGAGGGAAGAGGGTAGCCGGGATGGTAATAGGTCGGCATATCTGCCATAAATGTCACGTTTTTGCACGTCTTATAATCTCTTTTAAGAGATTCAGGGTTTTTAAGAATAAGTATAAGACGTGCAAAAACATGACATTTTCAAACCCGCTCCGGACAGGGTTCAGGCCCTCCATATCCTCCGGAAAGGGGTTTTCTCTCAAACCACCCTCGGATAAGCGGCAGCGCGTCTCATTTCACCACCGCGCGAACAGGCGATTTCTTATTGCGCTACACGCCGCGCCGGTCCGGTCAGATTTCGGTCGTAAAACTTTGTTCCAGTTCTGCGTTGAACGTCCACGGCGTTGCATCTGAAAAGCTCCAATCGCGACACGTCCATTTCAGCCGTGTCGAATATCCACGCGGCTGAAAGTAAAACGGGCGATATCCGCCATGTGAATTAAAGAAAGTTTCCAGTTCCATCATCTGCGTTTCGGTCAGCCCTTCCCATTTGAGACTGACATTGCGCCGGATATGGTTCAAACCGCGCGGGCTGGCGGCTGTATATCCGTCGCCAAATTCAGCCCGATTGAGGCCGATCGTCGGTTTATGTGCCGTGCCCGGCGAGGGGGCGATACTTGGTGCGAAAGTCTGCAAGGGCATATCAGCGCCTCCGGTTGTTCATGAGATTTCCGGGGCGCATCTGCTTTTGCAGCTCCGAGACGACGACGCCGCGCAGCGTGCCTTCCATCTCGCGCGCCATCTTCTTTGCCAGATCGGCGTTCTGCTCGGCGGTGCCGGATGATCCCTGAACAGTCACCGGGGCGTTGATGGTGATCGAACCTGCGCCACCAGCCGCTGCGGGGGCCGCTGCGGTGCCTTTGACCGCCTGCGCGGACCTCCAGCCCGCCGCCGGAATAGCCCTTGAGCGCCGCGCTGTGCAGCCCTGCGAGGGCGTCCACGCCGATTGCCGATGTTGCGGCCTTCGACATGACAAACTCGCCTTTATGGACGATCCCGGCAGGCTCATAGGTGCCGCCCGGGCCGGTGTATCCGCCCTGTGCAAACGTGGCCGGTGTAGGGCCAGCACTGCCAACGGGAATGGCCGAGACAGGCGCGCCGGGTGCCATTTCGATTGCCTTCAAAACCAGCTTCTTGACGTTAAGCCGGGCGATTTGCACGATTAGCTCTGCCACGGCCTCCCGGGCCGAGATTGCCCGGGTCGCCATCCGCTCAAAGACATTGCCGATCGCCTGCGCACCCTCTTTGCTGGCGTCTTGCACTTGCCGGATACGGTCTGCGGTCAGATCCGCATCGACGCCTGCGCGCGTGTAAGCCTCGGCAAGCTGATCGATCTGCGCGCGCAGCTCGGGGGTGTCGGCCAAGCCGGATCGCATGGCAGCGGCCAGCAGCTCGGCTTTGGTCCGGGCCAGCTCCATCGCATCACCATGTAGAGCCTGCGCGCCCGTTACCTGCGCCAGCGCCTCGGCCTCGGCCTGCAACGCGGCGGTTTCATCGCGGATCGCCTGCGCGGCCCGGGTGAAGTCATCGAGCTTTTCCTTCGCTCCGCCGCCGCCGCGCTTGCCGCCGCCGGAACCCGTCCCGCCTGCGGTGCCGCCTCCGGTGCCGGAACCCGTCCCGCCCGTTCCGCCTGCCCCGCCTGCCGCCTCGCGCGCTGCGTTTTCAGCTTCGAGCTTGGCCCGGGTCTCGCGGAACCGATCCTGAAGGGTTTCAAAATACCCCTCGACGCTTGCGGCGGTCTCGCGAACCTCAGCCCCGGCGCGCTCCGAACCCTCGCGATATGCCTCTCCGACACTGCGCGAGCTGTAGCCGGTCGCCATGCCGTTGACGCGCTCAAGCGAAACCGAACCGATACCCCCGGCAAGGTTTGTGCCATCCGTGCCGGGGATCTTGGCGGTCAGGGTGTCGATCTCCTGCGCCACGGTGCGCACGCCATCCAGCACGCGGTTGATCATGCGTTCGACAGCGCCGATGACAGCGTTGATTGCACCCTGCATCGCGCCGCTGATCGCGTCGGGTATTTTCAGAAACGCCTCGCGCGTGGCATCCGCCGATCCTTCCATCGCGCCGGTGAACGCAGCCAAACCCTGAATGATCTGGTCCAGCACCTCGCCAACGGTCAGGCCGGTATTGCCGAACGCCTCCCCCAGATCCAGAACCGAACCGATGCCGGTGTTCCTGATTTCCTCGCCCATGACTTGCAGTGCCGATACGGCATCGTCAAACACGCCCCTGGCAGTCTCGGACAGCGCAACGTAGCTGCGGCCAAACTCTTCGGCCAGCTCGGCATTTTCGTTCAGGAAAGTTCCCAGATCGTTGATGCCGATCACCAGCCGCTCGGACGCGCCAAGGCCCTCGTCCAGCCGCCCGACAAAGGTGGTCAGGCCGGTGTTCAGGTTTGTCATGGCCCGGGCGCCGGTCATCGACATCTTGCCAAAGTCTGCGTCGGCGGATGCGGCCATGTCGTCCAGTGCGCGCAGCACCACGTCGCTGGTCAGCTTGCCCTGCGCGCCCATGTCCTTGAGCTGGTCACGGGTGCCGCCAGCGGCCTTTGCAATGGCGTCCAGCAGCTCGACAGGGGCCGCTTCGCGCAGGCTGCGCAGCTCGTCGCCCTGTAGCCCGCCGGACGAAAGCGCCTGCGCCAGTTGCAGCGAAACGCTGTTCGCCTCGGCAGTTGATGCACCGCCAACGGCCAGCAGCTTGTTCAGGGTCTCGACGCGCCGGGTGGTTTCATCGAAACCGGCATTTGTCGCCTTCTGGACGCGCATGATCGTCTGGCCCATGTCGCCCAGATCCGCACCCGAACGGATCGCGGCACCGGCCAGTTTCTCGGCAGCCTCGTCGCTGGTCTCTCCGATAGCGCGCAGGGTGTTTTCCACCTTGCGGTATTCCTCGGCCAGCTTGTGCGCTTGCTGCGCGGCCTTGATAAAGGCTGTAATCGCGATGACGGGCGCGGCCATCCGCTTGAAGGATGCGCCGATGCTGTTTGTCATCTTGCCGTAGGTCGCGTTGATCTTGTCGGCGCTTTGCTTGGCGCGGCGCTCCATCTGTTGCGCGCTGGCGCTCTGCGCACGGTTGGCGCGCTGCAAACCCTTTTCGAGCTTATCGATACGGGCCTCGATAGGGACGATCAGGCCGGGAAGTTCTGTGGACATAGTTCTAAATCCTAGAAGGTGAATATCTCGGCGTCTGCGCCGCTGTATTGTGATTTGTTGGTCTCGCCTGCCGCTGCGCGATGCACCGCCATCGCGGTTGCGATTGCCCCGTCGATCCGGTCGGTTTTCTTACCTTTGTGCAGCCGGGTTAGGCCGCTCTCGCTGCGGGATGCGACGACGCTATCGAAGTGATGCCGCAAGACCGGGTGGCCGTTCTGGCGGATCATCCCGCCATTGACGGTGCGCTCAAGATCGCCAATCGCCACCGCCATCGACAGCGGGGCCTGTCTAAACTCGACAACCGGCAGGCCATCATCATGCAGGTTCTGCATCATCCGGCGGGCAAGGTGCGGATCGAACGCGATCTCCTGCCCGTCATGGGTGCCGCAAAGCTCGCGTATGTGATCCTCGACGATCCCGGCATCGATGATCGGGCCGGGTGTCGCGGTGATCAGGCCATCGTCGGCCCATGTCTGGTAAGGAACGCCGTCGCGCTCGCTGCGGCCCTTGAGGTCATCGCCGGGAATGAAGAACCAAGGCCGGACGCTGATCTGCCCGTCATCGTGCAGCCATGCGGCCACAACCGCGCTGGTGTCGCCGGACAGGGCGAGGTCAACGCCGATCCAGCAGGGCAGCGCCTCAAGCTCCGCATCGCCATCTTGGAATTGGCGCGCGTCCCATGTGTCCATGTCAAAGATAGGATCGCGGCTGTTCGTCTGCCAGGTATTGAGGTTGAATTGCTAAAAGGCGTAGCGCTCTTGCGGCCTGTGCTCGGCCTCTTTGGCAAGGGCGCGCAGCCCCGACAGGGACGGGAAACCATGTGCCAGGCCGGGGTTGGCCTTGCGCCATATCGCTTCATCCCGCCAATCGTCATCGGGATCAGCGCCGAACAGAACCGGCAGAAACCCCGGGTTGTCGATCTCGCCAAGCGCCACGGCGCGCGCATAGGCGTATTGCTCTGCGGCCAGCGTCTCGGCACCGCGTCCGGCGGTCGTGGCGATGACGATCAGACTATCGTCGGTTTTGGCCGTTCCGGATTTCAGCGCCTCCCAAAGATCGCGGCCCTTCCATGCGTGGATTTCATCGATCAGGGTAAAGCTCTGGGTCAGGCCATGCGCCGCGCCGCCATCGGACGCAATCGCGGTCAGCGTCGATCCGTTGGCCGGGTAGGCGATGCGCTTTTTCGAGTTGAAGGCGTCCCTGATCGTGGTGGCCGCGATCAGGCGCTTGTCCTCGCGGATGATGTTTGCGGCCTCGGTGAAGCCGATCCCGGCTTGCTCGCGATCGCACGCGGCAAAGATGCACTGCCCCGCCGGACGCTTCTCGGGGCCGAAGAGGTGCAAGAGCGACAGCGCCGCGGCCAAGCTGGTTTTCCGGTTGCCCCGCGGCAGCAGCATGAAGGCAGTTTTGACGATCCGCGTCCCGTCTGGATGCCTTGGCCCATAGATGCGCCGGACGATGCGCTCCTGCCAGTCATAGAGCTGGAAAGATCTGCCCGGGACGTCACTGTTCGGATGCCGCAAGCGGCGCAGGAACGTGACAGCGCGTTGCCCATGGCCCAGCGGATCGGGGATCTCCGAACCGTCATAGATCCAATCGGGGAACGCGCTGGCCGTGCTCATGCCAGCAGCGGGTTGTCGTCATCGTCATCGACAGGCTTTGCGTTGCCGATCCGGGCGCGGCTGGTCGGTGTCAGACCATACTCGGATGCGAGCTGGCGGGCGGTCTGCGCGGCCCGGTTCAGGACGCCGAACAGGCGCACGTCGATCATGCCACCAGCGGCGGCGCGTTCCTCTTCGATCTGCCGGACGATCCCGGCGCAGGTGCAGTAATGCTCGACGCCTGGCCAGATCGCCGCGCGTGATGATCTGCCGCGCGATAAGCTGCGGCATGATGCGCCGCCATTCGGCTTTGGCCTGCGCCGACAGGTGGCGCGGTAGCGGCGGCGCTTTGGTCAGGGCGTCCACGTCTGCGGTCAGGGCGGGCTTGATGCCTCTGGAGTGAACGCTCATGCCGCACCGCCCGACACGCGCAGCTCTAGGCCACGTTTGCGGCCCAGCTCCGCGATCTGGTCAAGATCATAGGCCGCGCCCTGATAGCTCACGCGGTCGGCTGTGGTGATCCCCGGCAGATACCGGATGCGAAAGACAAGGGTGCCGTGCTCGGCCTCGCCATAGCCGCGCAGGTATTCATCGGCGCTTTGCTGCACCAGCTCGGCGCGCACGGTCGTAATCCCTGCCCATGTTTTCGAGACAGCGCCCGGAGCCGAAACCGTTTCGGTTTTGCGCTCAAGAGTGATCAGGCGATCAAGTTTGCCGCTGCGGATCATAGCGACCACCTCACAACGCAAGAGACGCTGGCAACCGCGTGGCAATAGGCTTGCTCGGGGTCAGGGTCGCGCATGTAGCGGAAAGAAGGCCGCTCATATTCGTTCTCGTCCTGCACCGGCAGCGGGCTATCCCAAAGCGCCAGCGCCACGGCTGCGCCGATCTGGCGGGCCATGTCCGCGCCATCCTCGATCGCCCAGATGTGCAGATCGATGTAGCAGCGCGTCAGGTATGCCCCGCCGGATGCGCGGCCCAGGTTGATTGTTTGCGGGGCGGCAAGGATGATGCACGGCGTTCCGTTGGGGCGCGTGGAACCTGCCCGGATATGATCGGCCGGCACTAGGGCGTTCACCGCCGGGTGATCGATCAGCGCGCCGCGCAGGGCGGTCCGCAAGGTGATGCTCGGATCGGTCATGGCTTGCCCGTCCCTGCGGCCTTGATTGCCGCGTTGATTGCCGCCGGGCCAAAAGTAAAGCTTCGAATATCTGAGTTGCAAACAGAGAAGTCTCAAGAAGCGTCGGCGATCCAAGCGCACATCGTCAATGCAGGACAATTTGATGTAACGATTGTGGGAACTGAACTTGTGCGGCGCAGCCAAGGTAAGCGATATGCTCTGGGGCGATGCCTTTTTCCAGAAAAATGGTTGCCTTACAGACTGTTGCAGAATGACGAATTGAGTTTCCCTATTAGTAAAGAAGACTTTTCCGGAGGCGATATCTTTCTGGAAGTAAAAGCCGCTCACCGAGCAAAGCCTTACCTCTTGCGCCTTCCCGATACAGGGGGCCATAAGCTCTAAAGCAACAAGTCTAATTCCATCAGCGAACAGGTTCCGGAAATTCATTATTGACGCTCCAGCCGTTGTTTATGGCGGTTGTGGCAATGCGCGCAAAGCGGTTGCCAATTATTGCGATTCCAGAACAGCCGCATATCTCCACGGTGCGCAATGATGTGATCAACAGCGGTCGCAAGTGCGCCGCAACCGGGCCATGCGCAGCGGTCATTGATCTTCAGAAACAGGTCGCGCGCCTTGCGCCATGCAGACCCATAGCCGCGATGTGAGGCGGTTGGCCGGGTCCGGTCATGGCGCTTGTTCCGGGCGCGCGTGGATGCGATCTGGCAAGCGCAGCGGGTGCCGTGCGGCACGATGACGTTGCAGCCGGTGCAGATATGGCCGGGGCGGCTCATGTGATCTGCCCCTCGCGGCTGGCGCTCATGGCCTTGAGGTCGGCAAGGCCAGCCCGGTCAAAGGCCGGATCGAACCCTTGCTCGACGATCTGCGCGTGACGCTCGGGGGTGTAGATCTCGGGATTACCGGCGGCGTCTTGGTCTGCATCGCCTGCGCCATGTATGGCTTTCAGCTTCTCGACATGGGCCGCGAAAGCGTCGGTGATCTCCTGCGGTGTTGCCTGCCATGCGGCGGCGGGGGTCCAGCCCAGCCATCCGGTTGCAAGGCCGAACAGCTCCGCGAATACCTCGGCCCAAGGCTGCGGCGTGGCAGGGGTGCCGGGGGTGGCGCCGGGGGTGCCGGGTGCCTCTGTGGCCGTGGGCAGCAGCGCCGCGATCAGCGCGATTACAGAGCCTTGGGCGGCCTCTTTGAAGTCTGACAGGGGTTGCGTTGCCGCATGGAGGAACAGGGCCTGTGCGGCCTCTTTGTCGGCGGCGAATGCGGTGATGATCGCCGCGATTGTCCGGGTGTCGAATTGCCGGATCTTGTCCAGCAGGGCGGGGAACCCGTCATGCAGCCGCTCAAGATAGCTGGCCGCGCGCAAAGACGGCACCAGCCGCACGGCATGGCTTCCGTGGGTCAGTGTGATCTCTTGATATGCGCGCGGCCCTGTCATCGATCGATCAGACTGCGACGCGCAGTTTCACGAAGCGATCGGGATGCGTCAGGTCTGCGCCAACGCGCTTGCGCGCATGGAACCGAACCTGCCCGTTTGTGGCGAGGGTGAACGGGTCGCGCAGTGTCGAAAGGCCGATGCGGTCCACGATGCGATAACCGGACATGTCGCCGAAAAGGATCGGGGCCTTGCCTGCGCCGATATCGTCCATATCCAGCATCTCGACCACGGGGCGGCCCAGCAATGTGGAAGGTGCGCCTTCGCTGATCGGGTCCAGCACCAGATAGCGGCCATTGCCGTCCTTCCACTGACGCACGATTGCCAGCGTGGTGCGGTTCATCATCCAGACACCAGCCTGCGCGTAGCTGGTGGCGATTGCGTGATACATCGCGATCAGCACGTCGGCGGGGCTGGATGCCGGGAAGTTCGCGGCCACGCCGGTCTTGATCTCGGCGATATCGGCAGCGGTCATAATGCCGACAGGCTGGCCGATGCCGGTGCCTTTGACGAACGCCAGACCTTCGGTTTTGCCGAAGGATTCCGCGAAGTCTGCCAGCAACTCGCCTTCGAGGTTGTAGGCATTATCTTCGAGCAACTGATCACAGCTCATCGGGATACTGACGTGGTGTCGAAGGAAGATTTGAGCCTCGCC
>JAUNVT010000037.1 GCA_030540655.1 Rhodobacterales bacterium | reverse complement strand
CAATATTCGTGGCCCCGGCTACTACCAGTAACCCAGAAAGGACAAACAAATGCTGACACATCCCACACTCGATCAGATGGCCGCGCTCGGCCTGACAGGTATGGCAGACGCCTGGAAAGCACTGGCCGAACAGGATCCGGGTCAGGCCCTCGAGCGCAATGAATGGCTCGGCCTCATGCTCGACCGGGAAGCCGCGGCCCGCGCCGACAAGCGCTTCGCCAACAGGCTCCGCAATGCCAAGATGCGCTTCCCCAACGCCTGCATCGAAGATGTCGATTTCGCCGCCAGCCGGGGACTCGACCGGCGTCAGATCCTCGCGCTCGCACAAGGCGACTGGATCAGGGCCCGCGAGCAGATCATCCTCACCGGCCAGACCGGCACCGGCAAGACCTGGCTCGCCTGCGCCTTCGGCCATCAGGCCGCACGCCTGGATCATTCCGTGTCCTATGTCCGAATGCCGCGGCTCTTCGAAGACATGGCCATGGCACGCATCGACGGGCGCTTCCCCCGCCTCGTCGACAAGCTGGCCCGCCTCCAGCTGCTGGTGCTCGATGACTGGGGCACGCACGGCCTGACCGACCAGCAGCGCCTCGACCTCCTTGAGCTTTTCGAGGAGCGCTATCAGCGGCGGTCCACTATCCTCGCCGCCCAGCTGCCCGTGTCCGGATGGCACGCCATGATCGGCCAACCCACCATTGCCGACGCCATCCTCGACCGGATCGTCCACAACGCACACCGCATCGAACTCAACGGAGACAGCATGCGCAGAAAGGACCGGAAAGCGACCTTGACCTCCGCCGAAAACACCGAAACTATCCGAACCGAAACATGATCGCAGGCAGATGATCAGCCGTGCCCGAGCTGTCCGGGAATTACTGAAACGGCTGTCCGGGAATTAGCGTAATCGCTGTCCGGTATTTCTGAAATCCGCACGTGTCGAGGCAAGCTGACAGCTTACCAGCTGTTTTTCAATGACCTGATCGCGCAGGATGCAGCCATCACGCTTCTTGAACGATGCGAGGCCTGACGGCGGCAGAGGGTATATGGAATCGCCATTCCTAGATTGTCGCGCTCCTGCCGCGCCTCGGTTTTGCCAAAAAATGCCTTCTCGCGGCAGCGCTCTTTGCATGCGCCTGCCGGGCAACGGGTGGCGAACCAGCGGCGTAATACACGGCTGATGCGGCGCATGCCCGATCTGCGACGGCACCCTGAACGCTCGGTCATCATCGAAGAAACGTCGGTAAAGATGAGCTTCACCCATTTGCGTGCCGTGCGCTGAAGTCACGCTGAGGCATAAAGCAACCCGCCCTTTTCCCTGAAGCAGGGAAAGGGCGGAAGAGACGCGGTAAACTGGAGGCTGAGTTCTAATTACTGCGCCGGAATCCTCAGGAATTCGGCAGCTTCCAACGCCAGCGGGGACAGGCCCGCGCCACCCTCGGCGGCATGGGCAGCCAGCCTCGCGCGCATGCTGGGCTCCCAAAAATCATTGATATGGTCCGCCACGTGAACCGCTTGGTTGGTGCCGGGCTGCGTCTTGAAATAGATGGCAATCTGGTTGGCCATCGAGATCAGTTTGTCAGGCTGCATTGCAGGCTCCTGTTTTAATACGTTCGGGATGGGAGAAAATATCGAAACCGTCATTGCGCGCAAAGGCCGCGAGCGTCAGCTTGGAGCCCTTGGCGAGGCGGAGCGCATGGGCTGTGGGCGCCGACACCGCAACCAAGATGGGGCAGCCGGCGATTACCGACTTCTGCACCATTTCGACCGAGATGCGCGAGGTCAGAACAATAGCCCCTTCGCGTGGATCGATCTTTGCATGGGCCATGGCGCCGATCAACTTGTCCAGCGCGTTATGTCGGCCCACATCCTCGCGCGCCAGAACAATGGTGCCGCCCGGTCGCATGAATCCCGCGGCATGCACCGCGCGGGTTTGATCGTGAAGCGGTTGGTGCGCGCGCAGCGCATCTGCCCCGCGGGCGACGTCGCACTGGCTTATGGCGCTGCCGCCATCCTCCAGCACGGGCAGGGCACGTATCGCCTGCTCCAGACTGTCGATACCGCAGAGGCCGCAGCCCACCGGCCCCAGCATGTTGCGACGGCGTGTCCTCAGCGCCTCGGAGCGATCCCCCGTCAGCCAGAACCGTGCCTCGATACCTTGCTCATGGGGAACAATCTCGAACTCCGACACATCGCCTGGATGGGCGATGAACCCTTCGGTCAGGGCAAAGCCCATGGCAAAATCCGCGATATCGTCGGGCGTTGCCATCATCACGGCCGCCGTGGTCCCCTCAAAGACCAAGGCGATGGGCGTCTCCTCCGGCAGGGCGCGCACGATGTCTCGTACGCCGTCCCGCCGGACGGAAACCCCCGCAGCGCTATGGGTAACCCACGGGGATGCCATGGCTTATTCTGCCGCGGGCAGGATACGCCGCGCCTGTGCGGCCTGTGCGTTATACTCCTCCTGCCAGTCAGACGGGCCGTTGGAATGCGAGACCTGCACCGCCGTCACCTTGTATTCCGGGCAGTTGGTCGCCCAATCCGAGAAATCGGTGGTGATGACGTTGGCCTGCGTATCGGGGTGGTGGAACGTGGTATAGACCACCCCCGGCGACATCCGCTCGGACACCTTGGCGCGCAAGGTCGTCTCACCCGCGCGAGATGCCAGCTTGACCCATTCACCATCTTTCAGGCCGCGCAATTCGGCGTCATGCGGATGAATCTCGAGCAGATCCTGATCATGCCACAGGCTGTTGTCGGTACGCCGTGTCTGCGCGCCGACATTATACTGCGACAGGATGCGCCCGGTGGTCAGCAGCAGCGGGAAGCGGGGGCCGGCTTTCTCTTCGGTCGCGACATATTCCGTCACGATGAACCGACCCTTGCCGCGCACGAACCCATCAACATGCATCAGCGGCGTGCCTTCGGGATTCGCTTCGTTGCAGGGCCACTGAACCGAGCCTTGCTCCTCCAGCACGTCATAGGACACGCCGGCAAAGCTGGGCGTGGTCAGCGCGATCTCGTCCATGATCTGGGTCGGATGGGTATAGGTCCAGTTGGCGCCCATCGCATTGGCCAGAAGCTGCGTCACTTCCCAGTCGGCATAACCGTTCAGCGGCTTCATTACTTCGCGCACGCGGTTGATGCGGCGCTCTGCGTTGGTGAATGTGCCGTCCTTCTCCAGAAAGGTCGAGCCGGGCAGAAAGACATGCGCGTAGTTTGCAGTCTCGTTCAGGAAGAGGTCATGCACGATCACGCATTCCATCGCAGCAAGGCCCGCAGCGACATGTTTGGTATCCGGATCCGATTGCAGGATATCCTCGCCCTGGCAATAAAGACCCTTGAACGTGCCCTCGACAGCAGCATCGAGCATGTTCGGGATGCGCAGGCCCGGTTCGCTGTCGATCTGGACGCCCCAGACCTCCTCGTAGATGTCGCGCACTTCCTTGTTCTTGACGTGACGATAGCCCGGCAACTCGTGCGGGAAGGACCCCATGTCGCAGGACCCTTGCACGTTGTTCTGGCCGCGCAGCGGGTTCACGCCCACGCCGCGACGTCCGACATTGCCGGTCAGCATGGCAAGGTTTGCAATCGCGATTACGGTTGTGGATCCCTGGCTGTGCTCGGTCACGCCCAGACCGTAGTAGATGGCGCCATTGCCGCCCGTTGCAAACTGGCGCGCTGCGGCGCGCAAATCAGCCGCGGGAACGCCGGTCAGCATCTCTGTCGCTTCGGGGCTATGGCGCGGATCGCCGATGAATTCGACGTATTCGCCGAATTCGTCCCAATCGCAACGCTCACGGATGAAGTCCTGATCCATCAGACCTTCGGTCACGATCACATGCGCCAGCGCGGATACGACGGCAACGTTGGTGCCGGGGCGCAGGGGCAGGTGATGCGATGCCTCGACATGGGCCGAGCGGACCAGATCGATCTTGCGCGGGTCGATCACGATGATCTTGGCACCGGCACGCAGGCGCTTTTTCATGCGGCTGGCAAAGACGGGATGCGCGTCGGTCGGGTTGGCACCGATCAGGATGATGACATCGGTATCCTCGACCGAGTCGAAATCCTGCGTGCCCGCGGATGTGCCGAAGGTCTGACCCAGACCGTATCCGGTGGGAGAATGGCAGACGCGTGCGCAGGTATCGGTGTTATTGTTGCCAAAGACCGCGCGGGTCAGTTTTTGCACCAGATAGGTTTCTTCGTTGGTGCAGCGGCTGGAGGTGATGACGCCGACGGAGTTCTTGCCGTATTTCTGCTGAAGTCCGCGCATCCGGTCGGCGGCGAATGTCAACGCCTCGTCCCAGCTGACTTCCTTCCACGGCTCATCCACACGATCGCGGATCATCGGATTCAGGATCCGATCCTTATGGTTGGCATAGCCATAGGCAAACCGGCCCTTGACGCAGGAATGGCCGCGATTGGCCTTGCCGTGCTTGTAGGGAACCATGCGCACCAATTCGTCGCCGTTGAGCTCGGCCTTGAAAGAGCAGCCCACACCGCAATAGGCGCAGGTCGTGATGACCGACCGCTGAGGCGTGCCAAGTTCGATGATGGACTTTTCCTGAAGCGTCGCGGTGGGGCAGGCCTGCACGCAGGCACCGCAGCTGACGCAATCGGACGACATGAAATCATCGCCGGTCATGCCCGCCGATACACGGCTTTCAAAGCCGCGCCCCTCGATGGTCAGCGCGAATGTGCCTTGCACCTCTTCGCAGGCGCGCACGCAGCGCGAGCATACGATGCATTTGCTGGGGTCATAGGAGAAATACGGGTTGGAGAGGTCCGCCGGGATGAATTCCGGGTTGCCCAGATCGCTCGTCGTATCGCGCGCACGGGCGTCGCCCTGTGCCAGAGTACCGGTGCCGGTGGGGTCATAATGATTGCGGCCGGGCTCGTAACGCTGGTCCCGCAGGCCGACGGCACCGGCCATGTCCTGCAATTCGCAATCGCCGTTGGCGCTGCAGGTCAGGCAATCCAGCGGGTGGTCGGAGATGTAGAGCTCCATCACGCCCTTGCGGATCTTCTTGACCTTCGCTGACTGCGTGTTCACGGCCATTCCTTCGGCCACCGGTGTGGTGCAGGAGGCAGGCGTGCCGCGGCGGCCCTCGATCTCGACCACGCAAAGGCGGCAGGAGCCGAACGCCTCCATGTTGTCCGAAGCACAGAGTTTGGGAATCTGGGTTCCCATCTCGGCGGCGGCGCGCATGACCGATGTGCCTTCGGGCACCGTCACGGAAAACCCGTCGATGGTCAGAGTGACAGGAGCGCCGGTGCGGGCGGGGGTGCCCATGTCGCGGTCGTCCTGGATCGATGTGGGTATAATGAAATCTTTCATTCTGCAGCCTCCTGCTGACGCGCGAAGTCGTCGGGAAAATGGGTGAGGGCGGACATGACCGGGTAGGGGGTGAAGCCCCCCAATGCACAGAGCGAGCCTTCTGTCATCGTCTCGCACAGGTCTGTCAGCAGCGGGATGGCCGCCGCGTCGCCACGTGCGATCCGGTCGATGGTTTCGACCCCGCGCACGGATCCGATACGGCATGGCGTGCATTTGCTGCAGCTTTCGACCGCGCAGAATTCCATGGCGAAGCGGGCCATCTGCAACATGTCCGCGCTATCGTCGAAGATGACGACGCCCGCGTGGCCGATCAACCCGCCCTGCTCGCCAAACTCTTCATAAGCGAAGGGCGTGTCGAATTTCGACAGTGGCATATAGGCGCCCAAGGGGCCGCCGACCTGCACGGCCTTGACCGGGCGGCCGGTCGCGGTGCCGCCGCCGATGTCGTTTACCAATTCGCCCAAGGGCATGCCGAAGGCCGTCTCGAAGAGGCCGCCGTATTTCACGTTGCCCGCGATCTGCACCGGCATCGTGCCGCGCGAGCGTCCGAGGCCGAAATCCGCGTAATGCTGTGCGCCGCGTTCCATGATGACCGGAACGGTGGCGAGGCTGATGACGTTGTTCACGACTGTCGGCTTGCCCAGAAACCCTTCGAGCGCGGGCAGGGGCGGCTTGGCACGGACAACGCCGCGCTTGCCTTCCAGCGAGTTCAGCAGCGATGTTTCCTCGCCGCAGACATAGGCGCCGGCGCCCACGCGGATTTCCATATCAAAGGCGCGGCCGGAGCCGAAGATATCAACGCCCAGAACGCTATTTTTCCGCGCAATGGCGACAGCTTCGTTCATCACTGCTATCGCGTCGGGATATTCCGAACGCAGATAGACGTACCCTTTGGTCGCGCCAACCGCGATACCTGCAATCGCCATGCCTTCGATCAGGGTGAAGGGATCGCCCTCCATGATCATCCGGTCGGCAAAGGTACCACTGTCGCCCTCGTCCGCGTTGCAAACGATGTATTTCTGGTCAGCAGGGGCCCCGAGGACAGTGTTCCACTTGATCCCGGTGGGGAAACCCGCGCCGCCGCGACCGCGCAGGCCGCTCTCGGTCACTTCGGCCACGATTTCGGCGTCACTCATCTTCAGAGCACGGCGCAAGCCGACCAGACCGCCATGGGCTTCGTAATCAGCCAGATCCAGCGGGTCGATGACGCCGCAGCGTGCGAAAGTCAGGCGGGTCTGGCGGGCGAAGAAGGGGATATCCTCGACCTTGCCCAGGCTTTCCATCTTGCCATCCAGCAGCGCGGGAACATCCTCGGGGGTCACGGGACCAAAGGCCTGACGGCCGCTGCCGTCATCGATCTCGACCAGCGGCTCCAGCCAGATCATGCCATGCGTGCCGTTGCGGATGATGGTTACATCAAGGCCGCGAGAATCTGCCTCGCTGCGGATCGCTGCGGCGACTTCATCTGCGCCGACGGCCTTCGCCGCGCTGTCAAGGGGTACGTAAATCTTCATGCGTTTGCCTCCTTCAGGAGCGCAGACATGCGTTCGGATGTCAGTCTGCCGACCACCTTGCCGTCAATCATCGCGGCGGGGCTGCATGCACAGAGTCCCAGACAATATACCGGCTCAACCGTCAGGTTGCCGTTCGCCGTGGTGCCATGCCAGTCGAGGCCAAGCTTGGCGAGGACGCCCTCGGCCAGCGCCTTGCCACCCATCGACTGACATGCCTCGGCACGGCAGATCTTGAGGATGTGCCGGCCGGCGGGGGCCTTGCGATAATCGTGGTAAAAGGAAATCACCCCATGCACCTCGGCCGTGGTGACGTTCAGCGCCTTGGCGATGATCGGCACCGCCATCTGCGGCACGTGACCGTAGCTATCCTGAATTGCATGCAACATGGGCAGCAAGGGCCCTTCCAGATGCATGTGCTCGTCGATCAGAGCACTGATCTCCGCGTCTGTCGGGGCTGGCGTGGGATATTGCATGGCTGGCCTTCTTCTGCTGTTCCACAGAGAGAGTAGGTATTAGATCGATGCTAAATCAATATCGTTATACCGTCTATCAATAAAGAAACTCAATCGCACATGTCGGACATCTTCCTCGCCTCGTTCAAAAGCACTTGCAACGTGGGTGTGTGCGGCTCGCGATAGGGCGCAACCAGACCGACACTCGGGGCTATCGTACTGCCGGATAAGGGAATCATCCGCAGCGCCTTGCCTTGTGTCAGAAACGCCGCGATATCGGCCGCCAGAATCGTGACCCAATCGCTTTTTTCCACGTTGGCCACCAGAACAACGGGCGAA
This sequence comes from Rhodobacterales bacterium, assembly GCA_030540655.1. Lineage (GTDB taxonomy): Bacteria > Pseudomonadota > Alphaproteobacteria > Rhodobacterales > Rhodobacteraceae > Roseovarius. The sequence continues at coordinate 16,635 of JAUNVT010000037.1, read as the reverse complement.
TCGGACTCGATCCAAGGGTCCGGTGTGGCCCCCGCATCGCGAAAATGGCGGTTGATGATTCGCCGGTTCTGGTTCTCGGGCGTCAGAAGAGCCAGCCGCTCGCCTTCCAGCTCCTTCCAGCCAACCGAATCGCGGCCCGAGAATTGTGATTGCATGCCGCAGATCAGCATGTATCGCTCGCGATACAGCGGCTCGGTGCTGACCCGGCCTGTCGGTTCATTATCGAGGTAGGTAATGCCCGCATCGACATCCAGATTTTCGATCATCGACAGGATCTCGATCGAGGTGCGCGACAGGATCGTCAGCTTTACCCGGGGGTTACGCTCGCTGAACCGCGCCGAAAGCCGCGCGGCCCATGTCAGGGCGGTAGGGATGACGGCAATGCGCAACTGGCCGGTCAACCCGTTTTTCTTGAAGCGCATTTCTTCCTTGAGCTGGCGCGCATCGCCGACGATGCGGCGCGCCCATACCAGCGCGCTGTGCCCCTCGGGCGTCAGCCCGCCATATTTCGAGCCGCGGAATACCAGCTTGACCCCAAGCTGTTGCTCCAGGGTCTTGATCCCCGTGGACAGGGTGGGCTGGGTGATGCCCAGATCGTCGGCTGCCTTGCCAAAATGCTTTGCCTTGGCAAGCGCGATGAACATCTCAAGCTTGTCCAGCATGGCGGCGCCTTTGGATGACTGGCGGGTTCAATCGATTATGGCGGGCCCGGCACGGTTAATCAATTCCGACCTTTGGAGGCCGGCAGCGGCAAGCCCCGACTGATCCGGTCAATGCGTCAAGACTCTGGCAAGGAAGCTCTGCGTGCGCTCGTTCTGCGGGTTGTCGAAAACGGCGTCGGGCGTGCCCTGTTCGACAATTTCGCCCTTGTGAATATAGATGACCCTGTCCGCCACCTCGCGCGCAAAATTCATCTCGTGGGTGACGATGATCATGGTCATGCCTTCGCGGGCCAGCTCACGCATGGCGTCCAGCACCTCGCCGATCATCTCGGGATCAAGCGCCGATGTCGGCTCGTCGAACAGCATCAGGCGCGGCTCCATCGCCAGCGCGCGGGCCAGCGCGACACGCTGCTGTTGCCCGCCCGAGAGCTGCGAGGGGTATTTTTCTGCCTGATCGGATATGCCGACCCGCTCCAGCAGGCGGCGGGCCGTCCCGCGCGCCTCATCCCGGCTGGCGCCGCGCACCTTCATCGGGGCCAGCGTGACGTTGTCCAGTACCGTCATGTGCGGAAACAGGTTGAACTGTTGAAACACCATTCCCACCTCGGTGCGGATCTGCTGCAGCGCCTTGGACGCCTTGCCGTTGGGCAATAGCTGCCTGCCATCCACATCCAGACTGCCGGACTGGAATTCCTCCAGCCCGTTGATGCAGCGGATCAGCGTTGATTTTCCCGACCCGCTGGCGCCGATGATCACCACCACCTCGCCCGGGGTGACGGCCAGATCCACGTCTTTCAGAACGTGCAGACTGCCGAAATGCTTGTTCAAATTTTCCATCCGGACGATGTGCCTTGCGTCCGTTTCGTGCTCGTCGGTCATTGTCCCACCAGCCCCTTGCGTTCCAGAAGGCGCAGCAGCACCGACAATGTCAGCGTGATCGCCAGATACATCAGCGCGACCATCAGATAGACCTCAAGTGCGTTGAACGTGGTCGCGATGTAGATCTGCCCCTGACGGACCAGCTCGCCCACGCCGATGACAGCAAAGAGCGACGTGTCCTTGATGCTGATGATCGCCTGATTGCCCAAGGCGGGGATCATGCGGCGAAAGCCCTGCGGCCAGATGATATAGCGAAAGGTCTGAAGCCGCGACAGGCCCAGCGACACGCCCGCCTCGCGCTGGCCGCGTTCGATGGATTGCACGCCGCCGCGTACCACTTCGGAAATATAGGCGCCCGAGTTCACTGCGATGGCCGCGATACCCGCTGTCAGCGCGTCGATCGGGCCGCCCAGAAGTTGCGGCAGGCCGTAGAAGATGAACAGCACCTGCACCAGGACGGGCGTTCCGCGAAACACCTCGATATAGGCGATGGCGGGCCAGCGCATCCAGATCGTGGGGCCGATCCGCATCAGGCCAAAGATGATGCCGATGACGAACCCGATGGCCAGTCCCCCGAACGAGATCATCAGCGTGTAGGGCACGCCCTTCAGCAGATACGGGATCGACGCAAAGGCCGCATCCCAGTTGAACGAGAATGTTGAATTCACAGGTCAGGCTCCGTCAGGGGCAGGTCCGTCGACATGAAAGCCTTTCCGATGGCCACGGGCGGAGGCAGGGCCGCAGTTGGTGCGGCTCTGCCTGATCTGAATGACCAAAGGCTATTCTTCGGCCTTGCCGAACCACTTGGCGTGAATTTCGTCATAGGTTCCGTCCTCGCGCATGGCGGCCAGCGCCTTGTTCACCGCATCCACGCGGTCGCTGCCCTTGGGAAAGGCAATGCCGTATTGCTGCCCTTCGTAAAGCGGGCCGACGACCTTCACCCGGTCTTTACCCCTGGTCTGCGAAAAATAGCCGACATTGGGCGCATCATAGAATACCGCATCCACGCTGCCGCCAATCAGAGCCATGTACATGTCGGCCGAGCCGGGATAAGGAGTGATGGTCGCATCGCTGCCAAATTTGTCGGTCAGGAAATCAAAGCTGGTCGAGCCGATCTTGGTGCCGATCTTCTTGCCCGCCAGATCATCGACGGTCTTGACGTCGTCATTATCGACGCCGACCAGAAGCTGAAGCCCGCTGTCGTAATAAGGGTCGGAGAAGTCCACGACCTGCTTGCGCTCATCCGTGATCGTCATCCCGGCGATCGCGATATCCACATTGCCGGTTTGCAGCGCGGGGATGATGCCGTTGAAGTCCATCGTATTGATTTTCGGCTCGAACCCCGCACGCTTGCCGATTTCGCGGATGATATCCATGTCAAAGCCGACCATCTCGCCGGAGGCCTGATCCATCATCTCGAAAGGAACGAAGCTGGGGTCGGTGGCGACGCGCACGTCATCCGCCTGCGCCATCGCGCCAATCGTCATCGCAAGGCTTGCCGCGCTCGCAAGCGCCGCTTTTCTGAAGCTGAATTTCATCTCTCTCCCTTTCCAAGGTATTGGCAGGTATCAGGAAGTTGGAGAATGGCGAACTGACCTCAATGCGTCAACCACAAAGCCCCGGCCGGCGGCCTGCGCGATATTTGCATGGCTCCTCCCGCAGGCGGGCGTTAAGATGGGAATGCACGCAGCGGGGGAGCGCATTCAGGTATGACAGATGACAGGGTGGTCGTTGTCGGCGGCGGGGCATGGGGGACGGCGCTGGCTTGCGTGGCCGCGCGGGCCAGGTGGCGCGCAATGCTTTTGTGCCGCGATCCCGGCGTTGCGGATGCGCTGAATGCCAGCCGGTGCAATCCCCGCTACCTGCCTGATATCACCTTGCCAGACAGGATCGAGGCGGCGACAGATCCTGGCGTGCTGAACGCGGCAAATATCGTCATTCTGGCCATTCCTGCACAAAGCCTGCGTAGCGCGCTGCCCGCGCTTGCGTCTCATTTCGCGCCCGGAGCGACCCTGATCAACACTGCCAAGGGGATCGAGCTCGGGACCGGATTCACGCTCAGCCGCGTGATCGGTGAGATCTGCCCCGATCATGCTCAGGCGGTGTTATCGGGCCCCAGTTTTGCCACCGATGTCGCGCGCGGGCTGCCCACGGCTGTGACGCTGGCCGCAGGGACAGAGGCAGGCGCGCTGGAACTTTGCCGGGCGCTCAGTTCGGACCGGTTCCGCGCCTATGCCAGCGCCGACATGGCGGGGGTGGAAACCGGGGGGGCGCTGAAGAACGTCTATGCAATCGCGGCGGGCGTTGTCATCGGCCTGGGCTTCGGCGAAAGCGCGAAGGCCGCGCTGATCACACGCGCCTTTGTGGAACTGCGCCGCTTGGGCGAGGCGATGGGCGGGCGCCCCGAGACATATCTGGGCCTGTCGGGATTTGGCGATCTGATGCTCAGCTGCGCCTCGCCGCAGTCGCGCAATTTCAGCTATGGCATGGCGCTGGGCCGGGGCGAGGATCTGGCCGGGCGGCCGCTGGCCGAAGGCGCCGCAACTGTGCAGATCGCCGACCGCATTGCCAATGAGCATTTGATCAGCGCGCCGATCCTGCATGCCACGCGGCGCGTCATCACCGGAGAGATTGCCCCGAGCGACGCGGTTGACACATTGCTGTCACGCCCCATCAAGGAAGAGGTTCAAGGCCGTCGGGTATGAGGAGGGCGGCGCCCAGCACCTTGCGGGTATCGTCGAAAACGGTGGGTTTCTCCCCCCGCCACCGGGCGAAATGGCGGTGGCGCGCGACTTGGCGGCCCATCCCGTCCAGCGTCTGTGCCGTTTCCTGCGCAATACGGCCCAGACGCAACCGCAGGTTGTCCTGATACTGGCCGCGATGCCTTGCCTCCAGCCGCAGATGAAACAGGGAAGACCGCATTCGGGGACGAATCTCCATCTGCGCAACGGCCTCGGGAGCCACCTGCCAGCTTGCCTGTGCCAGAGAGATCAGTGCGCGCGCCTGCCTGCCGCGGGCGAGACACACCATGGCCCGCGCGGCGGGGGCGGTGGCACGGCGCAGGTCGCGAGCGTCAAACCGCCCCCGCGCCAGCGCATCGGCGCAAAGGAACAGCCGCCCGGCACGCGCCATCTGCCCGTTGCAATAGGCCTCGTTCCCGGCCTCCATCAGCCGTTCCCACATCAGATCGGCGCGGGCCCAGCCCGATGTCCGGGCCAGTTGCCAGTCCGGATCGCCACGCCTAAATGCCCAGATATGCGGCACGGACTGTATCGTTATCGCGAAGCTCATGGGCAGGGCCCTCCATAGCGCAGTTTCCGGTCTCCAGCACATAGGCGTAATCGGCCAGTTCCAGCGCCAGTTCGGCGTTCTGCTCAACCAGCACGACCGACAGTCCCTGTGCGTTGACTTCCTCGATGATAACGGCGATTTCCTCGACGATGACGGGGGCAAGGCCCATCGACGGCTCGTCCATCAGCAACAGCCGCGGTTTGGACATCAGCGCGCGGCCGATTGCCAACATCTGCTGCTCGCCCCCTGACATGGTCTGCGCCCGCTGCGGGCGGCGTTCGCGCAGGCGGGGGAAGCGTTTGAAAACGGCCTCCAGATCACTTTCAACCGCCTCCTTGTCGCGCCGCAGGAACGCGCCTGTGCGCAGGTTTTCCTCGACCGTCATCTGTGGAAAGATGCGCCGCCCCTCGGGCACATGCGCAATGCCGTGGGCGACCACCCTGGAGGCGGGGAGCCCATCGATGCGCTTGCCCTCGAACGTAATCTCGCCCTGCGTGATCGGCACCATGCCGGACATGGCGCGCAGGGTGGTCGTCTTGCCCGCGCCATTGCCGCCGATGATGGTAACGATCTTGCCCTCGGGAACCTGAATGGAGATGTCGCGGATCGCGTTGATCTTGCCATAGTTTACGGCAATGCCTTTCATCTCAAGCAACATGGCGCGCGCCCCCGAGATAGGCTTCGATCACGGCGGGATGATTGCGGATTTCTGTGGGGTTGCCTTCGGCCAGGAATTTGCCAAAACTCATGCAGGTGATCCTGTCGCACAGGCCCATGATGGCCTGCATGTCATGTTCGACCAGAAGAATGGTCGTGCCCGCTTCGCGCAGGCGGCGCATCAACTCCATCATCTGGCGCGTTTCCTCAGGGTTCATGCCGGTAAAAGGCTCGTCCAGAAGCATCAGGTCGGGGTGGCTGGCAAAGCAGATCGCCATGCCCAATGCGCGCTGGTGGCCGTGGCTCAGATCGCCCGCCCGTTCCGTCGCCAGGTGGTCCAGCCCGAAGAATTTCAGCGCCTCGCGCGCGCGCCCTTCGGCGCCTTCGCGATCCTCGCGGTCCCAGCCGATGATGGCGGCAAAGATGTTCGGGCGGAACGGCATATGGGTGCCGATCAGCGCATTCTCCATCACCGTCAATTCGGCAAAGAGGGTGGAATGCTGAAAGGTGCGCACCACCCCGCGCCGCGCGACCTCGTGCATCTTCAGGCCTGATATGTCTTCCTCGTGCAGCAGGATGCGCCCGCCGGACGGTTTGTAGAAGCCCGAGATCATGTTGAACGTCGTTGTCTTGCCCGCCCCGTTGGGGCCGATCAGCCCGTGGATCGTGCCGTGATCGACCGAGAAACTCAGCGAATCCACCGCGACCAGACCGCCGAAGCGCATGGTCAGATCTTCGACTTTCAGAAACTGGGTCATGTCCTGGCACTCCGCCTGGTGAATTTCTGGACGATGCTTTCCAGCCCGTTGGGCAGGAAGAGGATCGAGGCGATGAGGATCGCGCCGTAGATCAACGGGCGCAGCTGTTCGAATCCGAGTTCGCGCAGGACGACCTCATTCAGGATGGTCAGGACCACGCAGCCCAGAATGGGGCCGTAGAAGGTGCCCGTGCCGCCGACGATGGCCCAGGTAAGCACGAAGACCATGTAATCCAGATCGAAGCTGCCCGGATTGATCGTGCCGATATAATGCGCCAGAAGCGCGCCGCAGATGCCGGCAAATCCGCTGGCGATCGCGAAGGCCAGCGTGCGATAGGCGCGCAGATTGACGCCCGACGCCTCGGCCAGCTTGTCCTGCCAGTGGACAGCGTGAAAGGTCAGGCCCACCGGGCTGCGCTCGATCCGCCACAGGATCCACAGGCAGATGATGACGATGACACCGGCAAAGTAATAATAGCTGATCGGCTCGAAAAAGTCGAAATCATAGAAGCCGATGCTGAAATCGGGCATCGGGTTGATGCCCTTGATTCCCTTGGCGCCGCCGAAAGGATCGCGGAAATGCTTCCACAGCAGGCGGATGATTTCGCCCGCGGCAAAGCTGCCGATCAGGAAATAGAACCCCTTCATCCGGAACAGAGGAAAACTGAGGACCACCGCAATAAGCGCCGCGATCACGCCGCCCAGCAGCATGGAAAGAGGAACGTAGAGGCCCAGATTCTTGGTCAGCATGGCGCTGGAATAGGCACCGACGCCCATGATGACGACATGCGCCAGCGACCATTCGCCGGTCAGCGTCAGCAGGCGGTAGGATGATACCAGCAGGATGTTGATGGTCAGGAATACGAGGATTTCCTGCTGCGAAAAACTGAGCCCATAGGGCAGGGCGATCAGCGCAACAGCCGCGACGGGCCAGATCAGGAATTTAAGCACGGTCGGCACTCCCAAAGAGGCCCGTGGGCTTGACGATCAGGACCAGCAGCATGAGAACCAGACCGGTAATGTCGGCAATGACCCCGCCGTAGAATGTGGTCACGAAAGTATGCACGAACGCGTAAACAACGGATGCGATGATTGCCCCCTCAAGCGATCCGACACCGCCGACGATGATGACGATGAACGCCGTCACGATGACCGAATGGCCCATATGCGGATTGACCGAAACCAGCGGTGCGGTCAGCGCGCCGGCAATACCGGCCAGCCCCGCGCCGATGAACATGGCGATACGCGCCGTCTGGGCAATGGAAATACCTTGCAGTTCCGCCGCCTGCGGATCCTGCGCCGAGGCGCGCAGCGCCCAGCCGAACCGCGTGCGTTTCAGGAAATACCAGAGCGCCGACAGCAGAAGGATTGCGGCCACTATTACATAGACCCGCGCCAGCGGGATGCTGATCGTGTCCGACAGCCACACCACATGTTGCGTGACCGGGGGGATGAACTCCATCCGTACGCCGAAACCCATGACCGCCAGCGATTGCAGGATCATCAGAAACCCGATCGAGGCGACCAGCCCGCCCAGCGGATTGTCCCGCAGCGGCCTGAACAGCGCCCGCTCCATCAATAGGCCCAGACAGCCGACAAAGATGAGCCCGACCACGACCGCCAGGAAAAACGGCATGTGCATTTTCGCATAAACCGCGACAACCACATAAGCACCGGCCATGAACAGCTCGCCATGGGCGAAGTTGATCACGCCCATGACGCCGAAGATCAACACAAGGCCAACCGCGACAAGCGAGATATAACTTGCCGCGTAGACGGCATTCAGCCCTGTCTGGGCCAGAAGATCCAGCATAGGAGTATACTTTCAAAGAGGGGACGGGCGGCGGTGCGGAGTTTGTGCCCCGCACCGCGAAGGCGGGATCAGCTGCGCTGATCGTACATCTGATTGTACGCCTGCATGTGCTTGATCAGCAGATCGCCGTGCTGGTCATACCAGTCGGGGATCGACCGGAACTCCTTGATGACCGCCTTTCCATCCTCGATCACCACCACCGGCCAGTTGCCGACCAGCGCATTGTCGATCCCGAACAACTCCGTTCCCCACCAGACCGCATCGCCAAAGGCATGTTTGCCCTTGCCGTCGTCTTTCATCGCCACCAGAACCGCGTCGGGATCGGCTGATCCCGCCTTTTCGGCCGCCGCCTTCCACAGGTCCATGATCGATGCGTATTCCCAGCTGACCGCCCCCCATTGGCCGGGATGCCGCTTGGAGTATTCAGCGTAGAACCCGGCCGCATCCTCAAAATTGATGTTGTCGGCCGCCAGCGCCGGATCGTCGAAATCCGGGAACTGGAAAATGAAGTCTTCCATGAATTCCTTGGACGTCTTGGCGATCATCTGGTCGTAGAAATCGGCGGTCGCGCTGATCATCTTGCCCTTGTAGCCCTGCTGGAACAGTTGCTCGCAGATGGGGTGGACATAGTCGGAATAGCAGGTATCAAGGCAGATGATGTCCGGGTTGCTGGACAACATCCGAGTGACGATAGGTGCAAAATCGGTCGTGGCGGGATCGAAAAGCAGCGGCTCCTCCAGCACCTCGATGCCGCGCGCCTCGAACGCAGCCAGATAGGTTGCCACCGAGGGCAGGCCCAGCGAATCGTCCTGCGCACAGATGACCGCGGTCTTGGCATCGGGATAGGTGTCGGCCAGATAATCCACGCCGGTCACCAGATAGATCGGGTGCACTTCGGCAGGCGCGACGAGGGTGGGGGTGTCGGGGCTCAGGTCCGACGGCAGCAGGGTGGAAAACAGCATGCCGGTCTTGTCGGCAACGGGCTGCACGCCGGGCCATGTATCGCCTCCCAGCATCATGATGAAAGAAACGCCATTCTCGCGGATCAGCTTGGTGGCGCCGGTGCGCGCTTTGGCGGGATCATATTCGTTGTCATAGCTGACGAATTCCACCGGATGCTTGCCGCCCTCCAGTTCGATCCCGCCTGCGGCATTCACCCGCTCGGCCCAGATGAGGCAGCCGTCAAGTCCCGGCTTGCCCCAGGCGGCGACCGACCCCGTCAGCGGCGCCAGAAAACCGATCTTGATAGGCTCGCCCGCAGCCAACGACACGCCGGGCAGGGCCGCGCCGACAGCGGTGATGGCGGTGCTTTTCAAAAAGGTGCGCCGCGACAGACCGCCAGCCATGATCCTGGTTATCATTGAAATTCTCCCATGTTGAGGCCGCGCGTTGTGGCGGCGCATATATTGGAGATTGGCAGGGCTATATTGATACGCCCACCGCCGCGCGTGCAGGGGAGGAGCGGTTAGCGCCTATCTCAATCAAAGCGTAACAGCCGATTGGTTCCGCGATCAAGAAATTTAGTTACGTTTTGGTCGCGGTAATTGAACCAATTGTTTCCACTTAACAGGAAAATCGCAACGTGTATTCCCTTTAAGCTAGGAGAATGAGGGCGTTAGCCCGCTCGCGCCGCCGCCGGATCTGGTTGAAAATACTGAACCAGTTGAAAACCCTGTGCGCGTATGGGGCCGCTATGTTCTCAGGCCACGGTTGTGCCGGGTTCAAAATCTGCACAGAGAATCTTGAAACTGCCGCCGGTTACCGGTTCGAAAATGCCCAACCGTCCCGCACCAGACGCTGCTCCCAGAGTTGACCCAGATCCGACATCTCGCGCTTCAGCAGATCTCCATGCTGCTTCAGCCATGCCGGGATGGAGCCGAATTCGGTGATACGCGCCTTGCCATTTTGCAGTGTCACTACCGGCCAGTCCCCGACCAGCGCGTTCGAGATGCCGTATAGTTCATCGCCCCACCACTGCGCCGGGCCGAAGGCGTGTGTGACCTGACCCAACTGTTTCATCGCGGCCAGAACAGACCTCGTCGCCAGACTGCCGGCCTTTTCCACTGCGGCCTGCCAGATCTCCAAAGTGGCGACATATTCCCAACTGACCGCGCTCCAGCTGGCCGGAAACCGGCGCTCGTATTCGTCGAAAAACCGCTCTGGCTGGTTAAAGAAGAACGCTTTTTCCCGCAGCAGGGGATCGTCGAAATCAGGGAACTGAAATACCGCGCCTTCCATGAATTCCGGCGACGTGCGGGCGATCAGCGCCGGGTAATTATCCAGCGTGCAGGACAGGATCTGCCCGGTAAATCCCATGGCATGGGCATATTCGGTCAGCGCATGAACCATGGGCGTAAAGCTGGTCGACCAGCACAGGATGTCGGGATCGTCCTGCAGCATCGCATCAACAATCGCGGACGCATCTGTCTGATCGGGAGGGTACTGAATTTCTCGGACCAGACCGATGCCCGCCGCCTTGAACGCCGCGCGATAGGTGGCCAGTGATGGCAGGCCCATTGCGTCGGTCTGGCTGCATATCGCCGCCGTCTTCAGCCCGGGCCGCGCCCGTGCCAGCCAATCTACGCCTGTGACGGTATAGATCGGATGCAATTCGCTGGGCGCAATCAGCCAGGGCGTGTCGGGCGACAGGTCGGAGGGCAGCAGGGTCGAAGTCAGCACCTTGGAGCGCATCAGGTAATCGCGCACCGGCGTAAACGTATCCCCTCCCAGCATCATCAGCAGCGCCACATTGTGCCGCTGCACCATCAGACGCGCGCCCTTCATCGAACTGTCGGGATCATAGCCGCAGTCAAAGGCCTGAATGCGCACCGGATGACGCTGCCCGTCAATCAGCAGCCCTCCGGCCGCGTTCAGCCAGTCTTCCCAGATGCGCGCGCCGTTCAGGCCGGGCAGTCCCCAGCTTTCGACCGGGCCGCTCAGCGGTCCCAGGAATCCGATATTGACCACGTCCCGCGTGCCCGCGCTGAGACGGGGCAGGGCGCTGCGGACGGCAAGGCGGTGGGCAAAACTGGATCCGGACATCCGCCGCACCCTAGCAGCGTCCATCTGCATGTGTCGCGTGTGATCTTTATCGTTTCAGAAAATAGTCGGAGAAAAAACCAGGCCGAAACGGGGCCTCCTGCCGTTACGCTCCCCGGTGCGGCGCGCAACCGTGCCGACGCCCGGAACAGGCTGACCTGGTCCGTATATGGGGAATTCCCGGTCGGTCTTACAGTGTCATTCGCTCAGGCGGCAGGGCGGGCGCGGATGGACAGGCGCTTGAAAACCGCATAGTTCTGAACCTGTTGCCGCAGCGGAGGGCCGATGCCGAACACCAGACCGTTCCAGATCGCCGGGCATGACATCCCGCCGGGGACAAGGCAGACCGTTGATATACCGGTCAGCACCCTGTCCGATCATACCCCGGTCACGTTGTCGGCGCATGTCATCCACGGGCGCGCCGCCGGGCCGGTCATGTTCGTATCTGCGGCCATCCATGGCGACGAGGTGATCGGCGTCGAGATCGTCCGCAGGCTGCTGGGCGCCGCGCCGCTGCACTCGTTGGCCGGAACGCTGCTGGCGGTGCCCATTGTAAATACCTACGGGTTTCTGGCCAATTCAAGATACCTTCCAGACCGGCGCGACCTGAACCGTTGTTTTCCCGGCGGGCCGACTGGGTCCATGGCGTCGCGACTGGCCGATATCTTCATGCGGGAGATCGTATTGCGCGCGCATGTCGGGATCGACCTGCATTCGGCCGCGATCCACCGCACCAACCTGCCGCAGATCCGCCTGACACCGGGCAACCCGCGAATTGCGGCGCTCGGCCGGGCCTTTGGCGCGCCGGTGATGCTGAATTCAAGGCTGCGCGAAGGATCGTTGCGCATGGCCGCCGAGGAGGCGGGCATCGACGTGCTGCTGTTCGAGGGCGGTGAGGGGCTTCGGTTCGACGAATTGGCAGCCCGTTCGGGGGTGTCGGGCATCCTGCGCGTCATGCAGGCCTTGGGAATGGTCGGCCAGAATGGGGTTCCAAGGATGCGCGGCGCAACCGTCATGTGCAGCGGCTCGCGGTGGTTTCGCGCGCCTGTCGGCGGCCTGCTGCGCAGCTATCGCGCGACGGGCGATGCGGTGGCGGAGGGAACTGTGCTGGGCGCAATTTCGGACCCCTTCGGCGAGGTGGAGGCCGAAGTGATCTGCGACGAGGCCGGTATCGTCATAGGGCGGACCAACATGCCGGTGGTCTACGAGGGGGAGGCGCTGTTTCACGTGGCCAGCACCCTGCGCGCGGCAGCGGCGGCAGATGGCGCAGCCGAGCAGATGGACGCAGCACCGCTCTTTGACGAGGACGAGATCCTCTAACGGGTCTTGGCGATGTTTTGCGGCAACAGGAAGATCGAGACGACCAGCATGCTGAAGATCAGCTCGTACACCTCCCATTTACGCTCCGCGTCCAGCACGGCGATGATGATGCTGGCAATCAGCGCGACGGCCGCGTGTTTCAGCCATGGCACCGGCACCGCCATACGGTCGGCAAGCCTCGCCACGCCTCCGCCCTTGGGGTAAATCAGCGGAAGGCCCACCAGATAGAGCAGGATGCACACTGTCAGCACCGGACCGAACAGCGATTTGGTCAGATGCACGTCACCAACCATCAGGTTGTGCAGGTTGGTTTCGTATTGCTTGTTGTGTTGCTGAAAGAATTCGCCCGACTCCCATCCGACGATCCGCTGCCCCCAGGATACTTCCTCGCCCGCCGCCATGAAAAAGATCAACGCATAGAGTGCTGTCAGAACCGCAGCCCCGCGCCGCCCGCTCTGCCAGAGCGATGCCATGTGAAAGAGCAAAATTCCGCAGGCCACCAGCAGAAAGAAGGCTGTGGCATATTCAACCGGCCCGTCCTCGGCCGCAAAAACCTGGTAGAAATAGATCGGATCGGCCAGCGCCAGAATCACTGTCGCAACCAGGACGACACCGATGCCGACCATCATCGCGGTGTCACATTTGCGGATAAGATCCATGACGCGTCCTCTTCGATGCAGATTACGGCCGCTGATAGGACACCGCGCAGACTGCATCAAGACCTATCGGGTGGCGGCGTACCTGCCTTCCCTTGCGGCATATACCATGAACAGATGCTCTGTCTTGCAATCGCGTGTGGAAACATCAAGACTGCCGCAAGGCGCGGATCCCGCAGGCATCGCCAAGGGCACTGCGCGGATCCCGGAGCAGGGCCAACGCGCCAAGACAAACGGCCCCCAAGAGGCCGATCCGCCATCGGGGAGACATAAGTGGACCATAAATGCTGATCATCATACGGGCCATCGACGCCCTGAACGAACTTGTCGGCCGCATCGTTTCGGTTGTTGCCATCCTGTTTGCGCTCATCATCATCTATGACGTGGTCATGCGTTATGCATTCAACGATCCCACCCGCTGGGCGTTTGATGTATCCAAACAGCTGTACGGGTTTTATTTTGTCATGCTGGGCGGCTATGCGCTGCGTCACAAGGCGCATGTGCGGGTTGATATCCTGACCGAACGGTTCAGCCGCGGCTGGCAGCGCATCGTCGATCTCTTGGGCTATGTCATCTTCTTCTTTCCGTTCACCTATGTGTTCACCACCCGTTCGTGGGATTTCGCAATGAAGTCCTGGAATCAGGGTGAGAAGACATATGGCGCGATCCAGATGCCGGTCTATCCGCTGAAAATGGCGATGTGCGTGGCAGCGGCGCTGCTGCTGATCCAGGGCATCGCGGAGGTGTTGAAGATCATCCTCGACGTTGACACGACGTCGGAGGAGGTGCTGCAATGAATCCCGAACTGATTGCCTTGCTGATGTTCGGCCTGCTGGTGCTGGGCCTGTTCATGGGCCATCCGCTGGCGCTGGTGTTGGGTGGAACAGCGGTTCTGACAGCCGTGATCACCGGCAAGACGATGGTGCTGGGCATCGTCATCAACCGTATTTTCGGCGATGTGCTGGACAATTACACACTGATCGCCATTCCGCTTTTCGTGCTGATGGCACGGTTCTTATCCGATTCCGGCGTCACCGACCGCATGTTCGAGGCGCTGCGCCTGCTGCTCAGCCGGGTGCGTGGCGGGCTTGCACTGGCGGTGGTTTTCATCTCGATCCTGCTGGCGGCGACCACAGGAATCATCGGCGCCTCGATTACCGTGATGGGCGTGATGGCGCTGCGCCCGATGCTGCAATATGGCTACGCGCCCACCCTGACAACGGGCGTTATTGCCGCCTCGGGCTGCCTTGGAATCCTGATCCCGCCCTCGATCATGCTGATCCTGATGGCCAGCTATTCGCCGCTGACCGTCGGGGATCTGTTCGCGGGCGCGATGATCCCGGGCCTGCTTCTGGGCCTCAGCTATGCCGTCTATGTCTATATCATTTCGGTCCTGCGCCCTGATCTGGCTCCTTCTGTCGAACCGGACGAGAAATTGAGCCGTCCCGCCCTGATCCGGATGCTGCTGATCGAGGCGGTGCCGCCGCTGGTGCTGATCTTCGGCATCCTCGGCTCGCTTTTGGCGGGGATCGCCACAGCAACCGAGGCATCGGCCATTGGCGCCGGGCTGGCTCTGCTGATCGTCATCGTACGAGGTAAATTCAGGCTCCATACCTTTTACGGCGCGATGCTGGAGACGGGGCGCACATCGGCGATGATCCTGTTCATCGTCGTCGGCGCCACCGCCTTTACCGGCGTGTTCAATATAACCGGCGGCCTGCGCGCCACGCAGGAGATCATCCGCGCGCTGGACATGGAGCCGTGGCTGCTGATCGCGATGATGATGTTCATCGTCTTCATCCTGGGCGCCTTTCTGGACTGGACCGGCATCGTGCTGCTGTCCTTTCCCATTTTCCTTCCCATCGTGCAGGAAATGGAGGGGGTCAGCCTGCTGTGGTTTGTGGTGCTGATGGCGGTGGTGCTGCAGACATCCTTCCTGACGCCACCATTCGGGTACGCGCTGTTTTACCTGCGCGCCATCGCTCCGAAGGAAGTGCGCACGACCGAAATCATCCGCGGCGTCATGCCCTTCATCGGGCTGATCATCGTAATGTGCGTGCTGGTCGCAGTCTTTCCGCCATTGGTGGAATGGTTGCCACGCGTCCTCTATGCCAATTGAATTTTTACCATGAAAGGGAGATGAAATATGAATAAACTGACCATTCTGGCCGCTGCGGCCACTGCCGTATTCGGGGGGCAGACAATGGCACAGGAAGCCTGGACGATGACCACCACATGGCCTTCGTCACTGGAGCTGATCGAGACGGACAAGCATTTCGTCGATCTGGCCAACAAGCTGACCAAGGGCGATCTGAGCATCGAATTCTTTGAGGGCGGATCGCTTGTGCCCGCGGGCGAGGTGTTCGGCGCGGTGGAATCGGGCACCATACAGGCGGGAGCCGATTGGCCGGGCTACTGGGCGGGCCGAGACGCGGCCTTTTCTGCACTGGCGACCACGCCGTCATTGTTCAACGCGGTCGATTATGCCAACTGGATCCAGCAATGGGGCGGGGCCGAAATCTATAACGAGATCTACGGCAATTTCGGCATGGTCTACCTGCCCTACGGCATCACCAACAACGAATCCGGCTTCCGCTCCAACGAGCCGATCCGCAATCTGGCCGACCTGAAGGGCAAGCGTCTGCGCCTGTCGGGCCTTGAGCAGGGCAAACTGCTGGAGCGTTTGGGCGGCAACCAGGTCTCCATGGCGGGCGGCGAGATCTATCAGTCGCTGGAGCGCGGCGTGATCGACGGCGCCGAGTTCTCCACCCCCAACGTGGACTGGTCGGGCGGCTTCCAGCAGGTCACGAAATACTGGGCGACACCGGGCTGGCACCAGTCGGCCTCGGTCTTTGGCGTGATGATCAACAAGGCGTCATGGGACGCGCTGTCGGATGAGACACGCGAGAAGCTGCAAATCGCCGCCGATGCCACGATGATGTGGTCGTTGGCTTTCACCGAAAAGCGCGCTACCGAAGCGTATGCTCTGTTCGATGAGGCCGTCGAGATCAACCGCTACGACGACGAAACGCTGGCAAAGGTGCAGGAACTGGCCAATGAGGTCATTGTCGAGGTCTCCTGCGAGAATCCGAATTCCGCCAAGGTCTACGTGTCGATGCTGGAATACCTCGCCGACTACGCACAATGGCGCGATGCATCGGCCCCGTTCAACCTGGGCCGGACACCCAATGGGCCGGACGTGCAGAAGATCAAGGACTGCATGTAGATTTTGAACAAATGTAATATAAAACGCTTCCGCTGTTTGGCGGGAGCGTTTAAAATCAAGAAATATGGGATCTTAGGTGGCTGACGGTGAACTTAAAATAACAGAGGCTGACTATGCAGCCATTGGAATGGTTGTAATCGCATGCACTGGATTGAAAAACTTTCTGGCGGCAATGTCAGCCAACATAGGTGGTTCCGGGGAATCTGAACGACTTGGACAGGTGGATTTTCCGCGCAACAGCGGCATGATGCTGCGAGCGAGGAGAAGACCATGGCAAGATGACCGCGCCGGAACCACAGCGTGGCATTCAAGGCGAAAGTGGCTGTTGCCGCGAT
>JAUNVT010000036.1 GCA_030540655.1 Rhodobacterales bacterium | reverse complement strand
GAAATCCCCGCTATGGGGGATGATTGATCTGGTCACTGTCCTGTCCTCGCTTGTGAAGCGAAGCGGTGATCAAGCAATTTTTTATTGGTCGCACAGATGCGTTTTTTTACTTGCTCGTCATGTTGGGAGAGGTTAGAACAGGACCTGAAATCATTAGTAGGTCGCTCTGGGACGCCAATCCCTCGGCTCTGAACCCCCCCCGCAGGTTACCGCCTCGCGGGGGTTTCTCTTTTTTACTGTGTGGTAACTGCTCCGATCTTTTGATTCTGATTGTCGGTTTGCAACAGGCATACATTGTGGCGATGGTTGTCGCAATTATTGCATGTGGCGAAATTTCGCGCACAAGTGTTTACACACACAAGTCTTAGTAGCGCACTTCCTCCTGCCCATAACTATCCTCATAGTCCCGCCAGTCGATGAATACAGACATCATCACTTCCAACGTCATTGGGTGCAGGACTTTGAGCACAACCGTTCTCTCATATTGAACGATACTATAAGATGATACATCGTTACTATAAGGTTGTATATTATAGTCAAGGGTGATTTGGCAACGCCTAGAATTTGTTTCGTCCAAGTATCAGCGGTTCAGCAGCCGCGAGGCGCTGAATCCGGCGCGTATGATGTATGGTGGTAGCGATAGCGAATAATGTCCGCAGTTTAGTTCCAGAACGTCGGCTCTGGCCCCTGCCTCCTTTAGCTTCGCCGTCAGTCGTTTTGATAGCTCTGGCAAAACCACCGTGTCTCTTTGGGCCAGCACTATTTTCAGATCAAGGTCAGTCCGCGCCAACCTATCTGTATAGTTCTCCAGATTCAGTGGACTCCACGCTCTGCCGAGCTGGGCCAGGTTAATCTGATCTTCCAGGCTGGCGCGTATGTGCCGTGTGGCGCGTCCGGTCCAGACCATATCCGCAAGACTTCCAGCGACTAGAAAAAGGACCGCCTTTTTAACAGTCAGGTCGTTAGCTGCGACCAATCCCGCGACCCAAGATCCGAGGCTCATGCCCAGAACCGAAACCTCCCCATAGCCTCTTTGTTGCAGAACACGTATCAGCGTTCTCCCATCCAAAACCGCCTGCCGTACTGACTGAATGGTCCGGCCTAGGCTCGGACTAAGCATGTGGTCAGCATATAAAGAGGCCGGGCGGCAGCGTTCGAAGTGATAGGGCATAGCGATCTGGACCACCGTTGACCCGCAACTTGAAAAATATTTGGCGATCTGGCCATAGCGCGAGCTTGCGTTCCAATGATGAAAAATCACAAGCACCCGGTCCTTTGACCGACTCTCTGTCACCTTGGCCCAAACGATGTTATTGCTATCGGTGTCGGTTGAAACGCTCGACCGGAATTTGATCCACCCATCCTGCCATTCAAAATCCGGATCAGACCCTTCGGGTTCATCAAAGAATGTGGCGTCACCGACGGCCTGTTCTGCAAGATCAGTAAAACAGCCGATGCTCGCTGCATTCTCTGCGGACGGAAACGCAAGCTGTGCATCAAGGGCAAAAGCGGTTTCTTCCTTCACCGCATCTCTGCGCTGCGCCCGTCGCTCGTCCCAACGATCAAGCCAGCTATGATACAATTGGGCCTCCTCCTTTATTTTCCTGCCGCGTTCCGAAACTCGGATCGAACAGACCGTAGCTCGCAAGCAGGACCGCGATGCACAGTAGCAGCGAGAAGCCAGCGAACGCACCGATCGTCATATAGCCTGCGGCCAGCAGCACGACGGCCGCCGCCATCTTCACACGTGCTGCACTAAATCCACAGATTAAACCTATTCGGATGACGGCATGAACGAAGGTAACACAGGTTGCAAACGCGATGAGAAGGCTCGTGTATTGCGTCGGCTCAATATAGTTGACCGTGTTAATCCCATCGTCTTGTCCGTTCAAGACTGACAGGAAATCCTGAACCAGCCAGCGGACGACATTCTCACTGTTCGTTGCAACGTAGGTGCCTTGGAGCTTCATACATACTGCGATTAGCACACCTAAAAGAGTGCATCGGAAAATGCCCTGCATGATCCTCTCGCCAACGGCACTAGCGGCATATTGAAAATTACCATCAAGCGAAGGGTCCGACGCTCTTTCGATATCCCAAAAATCATATGCCAAGGTGTAGAGTAGGATGAGGCCGACGAAGAAAAGATAGAAGCACAGGCACATATAGAGATAGGCAAAACCTGTGAACGCCGCCTCTGCCGCTACTGATACGACTTCCGGCTGTGTGATCCCGACAGATCCCCAATCGGTCGCAGAGTCGCCACCGCCGTATATCAACGGGATCAAGCGCACGGTGATCCACTGAAAGAGGCCAGCAAACCCTATGCAGATGAGAAAAACAGCCCAGTAGGTGTAGGGTGATGCCTCCACCTTTCGCATCCAGCCTCCATCGCCCTCTGCGACGCCACTTGCCGCCATGAGCTGCGTTCGGCCGTCGTTCCTCCAGTACGTTAAAACCTCTACGGCAAAGACAAAGAACAGGGGCATGAACACCATAAACACCAGGGTCCAGTTTGGTGCCCAAAGAAAACCGACCTGCTTCAGAACGCCGTCGTCTCTGGTGTAAGTTATGCTATGGACGCCCAAAAAAACGGATATGAAGCCGAGCGCGACGGAACCCGCAAAGACCGATGCCGGTAGGTCTAGAAAAGAACCCCTGCCAAAGATCGCCTCGGACTGTCGAGCAAGGCTAAAACCTTTGGCCGTCTGCTTCGTAGGTGGCCTATCGGGCGTTTCAGCAGCTACAATCGCGCCTTCTTCCGCGACCGCCAATTGTTCACTATCCCCGCCCTCTTGACTGCTGTTGACCAGCGATCTTCGCCGCTGCCGCCGCTTGGCGGTTAGCCGCGCTTGGGACGCGCTAAGTTCGGCTTGCCATGCGCTTGTAGCTTCGGGGTCGTCGCACCCAAAAATCCGGGCCAGCCACCGAATATTTTCAGAGCTGATGCCCTTGTCGTTGTCCTGAAACCAAAGCTGAACGGTGCGCAGTTCGATCCCGTCCCGGTTCGCGTCGATCTGTGAGATTGCTTCGGCGAGAAGGTCTGGCGTCCACGGACCTTGGGGAAAACCGTTCTCGTCTATAGGTCGCCCCGCACCAGCAGAGGCTAGATGCTTGAAAAGCACCTTGAAATCTCTGTCGTCGCAACCTGGGGGGATAAAATACTTTCCCTGCTCTGCCAAAGGTTTACGGGCTTTCGTTACGTTACGTTTCGTTAACTTTCGTATCATGCCGTGATTAGGGTAGCCATGAAAGTTCAATCAGGACGGGTGAAGAGTCGCTTATCAAGGCAACGTGCAGCGTTGCCGTACATTAACGTCCGTGGGAGAAAAAATATGGGAAAACAGTTTGGCAAAGATGCGTTTGCCGAGAACGACACGAACGGAGTGCTTAGCGAAAGAGAGCAGGCACACCCGATAAAGCGCGTCCTCGATCAAAAATCGAGGGATGTCGTGGGCTGGCTTTACAGGTGGAATACCGGCCACGTCGCGGTGATGTGGAAGAACGAAAGATGCGAGAACGTGATCTACGAATGACGGACCAGAGCGTTACCGTCGGACATGGGTAAAGAAGGGCAGCTCTAGGGATTGCCCTACTCGCGTTTCGTTTTGATAAACTGATTGTATCCTTGGGAAACCTCTTACGCTTCTTCGAAGGCGTGTGCGCGTTCGGCATCGAGGCACCGAAAGTAGTCTGGAACCTCCGAAAGGTAGGTTTCGAAGTCGTTGTTGATAAGGTCTGCATACTCCCGTGCAGTTGAAGCATTGCCAGGAACAAACGGGTGAGGCGGCGCAATGCATGTCTCAGCTTGTGCCAAAAAGACGGTCAGCATCAGCAGGCAGGTAAGCTGTATGCCGTCTTCGGTTTCGTCAGCACGATCAACGATCTCCCAATTTGCTTTAATTTAATCGTTTGGCGTCATATTGATAACCTGATTTTGCCGAAAACATAACCCTTAATATTATAGGGTTGTCAGTCGTTAATATAATGTTGTAGGATTGGGGTACCAGAAAAGGGTGCCGGGTCCTACCAGTTGGAGGGCCACAGGCGTGGAAACCGAGTTAGAAAAAGAAACGCCGAATGTGGTTACAGAACTTAGATTTCGACAGCTTGTGGCTATCGGCTACCATGCCGAGGTCGTGTGCCAAGGCGCGGCATATCGCAAAGCATCCGTTTGGTACGGCGAGTGGATTATTCGCGCTGTCAGCCAGGAAGGGACGTTCGGGAAGCTGCTCGTCACAACGCCGCGACGGGTTAATGATATGGATGAGATCAAAGTCAGGGTCTTCAAAACTATCAACGGCCTATCATCTTTCATGCACGACGTTGGTTTCGCGCATGTGGACGTTCCGTTTTTCCTCGGGGGCCGAACGATCCACTTGCTCCCAATTCGGAAAGTTCATTAAAGCATCCATCCTGAGGCAACGTCCATCACTATCGGACTCCACGCCAGCAGTGGCAGCCGAACCAATCTCGACGAGGAAGACTGACAAGGACGGCGGTCTTCGGGGGACACCGGTAAGGGACTGGCTGTTCCAATATGGCCCGAACCTTGCGGTCCTCCCCTACCTTGCAGGTGTCGGGACCTTTACCACCTATGTCGGCGAGATCGCGACACCGTGGACGATTGGCTATCTTATCCTCTGGCTGATTTTTGCACCGATTATAGCGTGGTCTGGCGTTGTAATCATGGTGTCGGCGTTTTGGTTCTCGACCGCCTGCCTCATCGGTCTCGTCATTGCCGTTCCATTCTGGCCTGACGCGATCTGGATGTTCGTGACGCTTTTTGCGGCTCTTATGCTTGGTGGAACGCACTATCTTTGGGTGCCGATCGCGAGCTTCGTCGCGATCGTTGCCGGTATCTACATCTGGTATACCGGCGGGCTCGGCCTGTGATCCGCGCGGCCTCCCTTGCCTTCGTTTGCGCAGTTTTACCGCTTGGCGCTCATGCTGATGTGTTTGAGTTTGCCAGCGATGGCCGGATGATTGCCCGGCACGCGTCTGGGCAGGCGGCACTCCCTCAAACGCAGCAGCGGACCTCCCGCCCCTCCCGGATTTCCGCTTCCCGCGCGACCTGGCGCACGATGGCCGAGCAGACGGCCCTGCGTCACGCAGGAGGCGCAGGGCCGCGTCGGGCCGGGCTGGATGCTCTGACGTTCTCGCGCGTGTTTGTAGAGCTGATCCGTGCCGAAAGCGGCTTCAATCCACGCGCTCTGTCCCCAAAGGGGGCGCAGGGGCTTGGCCAGCTTATGCCGGGCACCGCCCGCCTTCTTGGTGTGCGCGATGCATGGGATCCGGCGCAAAATCTTGACGGTGCCGCGCGGTACTTTGCAGCTCAGCTTGAACGGTTCGGCGACGTCTCCCTTGCGCTGGCCGCCTACAACGCTGGTCCGCACCGCGTCGTGCAATATGGCGGCGTCCCGCCCTTCCGAGAAACCCGCGCCTACGTTGCCAGGATCACTGCCGCATCCGGTCAGGTGCCGGTGGCAGCCCCCGCAACCCTGACCTCTGTCCGGCTGCAATCCACGATCTCCACTCAGAATACATCAAAGGACGTTTCCGTATGGCAATACTGACCAAATCCCACCGGCGCATCGCACTCGCAGCCATGGCTCTGGCCGTGGCGTCAACGCCTGCGCTCGCACAGGATCTTTCGCCGCTCAACACTTTCTTCACAACGCTCGGCACGGCTCTGACCGGCACGACCGGCCGGGCGCTTGGGCTTGTTGCGCTCGCAGCGGTCGGGATCATTTTCCTGACCGGACGGATGAACTGGGGCTTTGCCGCCTCTGTCGTCATCGGTCTGGTCATCCTGTTCGGCTCCGCCACCATTCTGGCGGGCATCTGATCCATGCGAAATCCGTGCTTTCTGGCGCTCACCCGGCCGGTCTCGATCGCGGGGCTGCCGATGACCTATGTCGTGATCCTGTTCATGGTAGTTGTCGGCGGCTTCATCGTCACCCTGTCGGTCCTGTGGATGCTGGCAAGCGCGGTGTTCGGCTACGCAGCCCTGCGCGCGCTGGCGAACTACGATCCGCGGTTTCTCGACGTGATCTTCGTGACCCTCGCGAGGACCCCGCCGCCGCCGACATGGTTCAAGGGAAAGGGGATGACCTACCGTGCTTGATATGAAGCAGGGCTTTGGCCGCAAGGCTGTCGATCCTCCCGGCATGACCCGCGAACACATGCTGGCCGCGTATCTGCCCTATGTCAGCGGCGTCGGCGATGATGTCATCATGTTGCGGGACGGCGATGTGATGGCGTCCTTCATCGTCGCAGGCATCGAAGCCGACACAGCCGATCAGGCTTTCGTTGCGGATGTGGCGCGGGCTTTTGCGGCAACTGTTGCGCAGGCCCGCCCGGACATCGCGTTCTACGTCCATCGTGTGTCCTATGAAACGGCGCCGGGACTGCCTGCGGTCGAGGGGAATGCTTTCGCAGAACAGATCGACCGGCAGTGGCAGCACATGATTGCGCATGGCGGTCTGCGTGAGCGTGTGTCCATGGTTACTGTCGTTGTCCGGCCAAAGCGGCTGGCGGGGATCTGGGCAAAGATGACAGGTGGCTCGAAGCGTGATCTGCGGGCAGAGCGGGCGCGGCGGATCGAGCTTCTGGACGAAGTGACAAACGATCTGATGCAGGCCGTCGCTCCGGCCCGCCCCGAGCGGCTGACGCTTATCGACGGGCGCTGGCTTGGCCTGCTGCGGGCGACAATCACCGGCCAGTATGATCCTCTGACGCCCGGCGCGGCCTTCACCCCGATCGCGAACCTGCTGGTGAACAGCCGTGTCGATTTCCGGGGAGACAGCTTCATTTCCTTCGGGCTGGATGAGCAGGACATGCGCTACGGCGCAATGTTCACGTTCAAGAAGTATCCGACGCAGACCTCTCCGGGCTTTCTGGACCGGCTGGACCTTCCGGGCGATACCATCGTCACGCATTCCTTCACCCCGATCGACCTTGTTCCTGCGCTCGCGCGTGTCCAGCGCACGGTGCGGCAGATGAGTGCGGCCGATGACGCCGCCCGCTCGGCACAGGCCGAACTCGTGGATGCGGCCGATGATCTGGCATCGGGCCGGATCAGCTTCGGCCAGCATCAGGTGTCGATCATGGCCGTCGCGCGCACGCCGGGCGAGCTGGATGTGCTTGCCGGGGAAATCCGGACGCAGGCGCAACGCGCGCTCGCTGTTGCCGTGCGGGAAGACATTGGCGCGCGCACCGCCTATTTTGCGCAGGCACCCGGCAATTTCACGTTCCGCTCGCGCGACGCGATGATTTCCTCGGCCTGCTTTGCCGATTTCGCGGCCCTGCACACGTCCGGGCGTGGCCTTGTTCCGGGGACGGAGCCCTGGGGCGCGCCGATCACCATTCTGCCGACCGAAGGGGGTGAGCCGTACCGTTTCAATTTCCATCTTCCGGGAGAGCCGGGCGATCTTGCGGTCGGACATACACTGGTCATCGGGCGCACCGGTTCGGGCAAGACGCTGGGGACCGCGTTCCTGCTGGCCCAGGCGCAGAGGGTAAACCCCCGCATCTTTGCCTTTGACAAGGATCGTGGCATGGAATCGGCGCTGCGTGCCCTTGGGGGCAGCTATTCGGCGGTACAGATGGGGATTGAGACCGGCTTCAACCCGTTTCGCTCGGAGGCGGACCTGCGCGGTGTTGGCTGGCTGACCGACTGGCTTGGTGCGCTTCTGAGCAATGATGCCCCGCCCCTCAGCCCGCTTCAGAGCGAAGCCCTGTCCCAAGCCGCAAAAGCCAATGCGGACTCCGATCCCTACCTGCAAACACTGGCGCATTTCCGCAGCCAGCTCTCCTCGGTGGACGATGAAGGCGATCTCCATACCCGCCTCGGCCAATGGGATGACGGACAGTATCATTGGCTGTTCTCCGGGACAGGTGCAGATCCGCTGGCCTTCGACAACCCCGTCACCGCGTTCGATCTGACGGAAATTTTCGACAGCCCTGCGGTGCGGACGGCGTGGCTCAGCTATGTGTTCCGCCGCATCGAACGCACGGTTGAAGACGGTCGCCCGACGATCATCGTTCTCGATGAGGCGTGGAAGATGCTGGATGATGCGTATTTCCAGACGCGCCTCAAGGACTGGATGCTGACCATGCGCAAGAAGAACGTGGTCGTCGTCATGCTGACACAGCGGGTGAGCCATATCGCTGAAAGCCGTGCGGGTGGCTCGATCTTCGAGAGCACCGTGACGCAGATCCTGTTTCCAAGCTCAAAAAATACAGCCAAGGAACTTGCTCCGCTCGGGCTGACCGACCGGGAGGAAGGCTATCTTTGCACCTCGGCGGCGGGCAGACACTCGGCGCTGATCCGGTCGGGCGACGGCAGCACGGTCGTGGATTTTGACCTCTCGGGTCTCGGTCCGATGATGTCCGTCCTCGGAGCCGGATCGCTGGCCCGCGACGAAGACAATGATGACGACGATGACATTTATCTCAAGGAGGCCACCTGATGCCGAAGATTATTGCCGCAATCGTATTTGCGACATTGCTCGGCGGTTGCGCCAGCTACACGGAACGCACATCGCCTTGCGTCTGCGATTGGGAGCGCATGTCCCCACTGGACGAGGCCATCGTATGAAACGGACATTTCGTATCCTGACCATCGCCACCGCAAGCACGGTTCTCATTGCGGGTGCAGCGCGCGCCCAAGGCGTGCCCGTATTTGACGCTGGCTCAATCGCGCAGGCGGTTTCGCAACTCAACCAGATGAAGCAGGATTACCTGAACCAGATCGAGCAACTCACGAGTCTGAAAGACCAGTTGACCAGCATGACCGGGGCCAAGGGGATCAGCGGTATTCTCAATGGTGCCCCGGATATTGCCGCGCGGGACTCGGCCGACAGCCTGTCCTCGATCATGTCGGGCGCGATGACCGGCTCTGCCATTCCCGGCAACTCCTCGGCGCTGACAGCGCGGATAGACGAGTTGAAAACCACGTTCGATCTGCCCGACATCAACTCGTTCCTGTCCTCGTCCACGCCGCAGGACCGGGCGCTGGCGACGCAGGCGGGCGCTGGCCTGACAGCCGTGGCCACGGCCGAAGATACCTATGGCCGGGCCAATGCCTCGATGGGCCGGGTCAATACGCTGATTGCAGGGATCGACAGCACTGCCGATCTGAAGGCGTCTGTGGATTACAACACGCGGATGATGGCCGAGCTGGCTGTCCTGCTGAACGAGAGCCTGCGATTGCAGGCCGCCTCCGCCAACGCGGCCGGAACGAACGCGCTTCAGGATGCGCGCGACCGGGCGTCACAACGAAAATTCATGCGCGTAGGAACGAAGTAATGCGAACACTATTCTTGGCAGTCGCCACAACGCTCGCCCTCGGCGCTCCGATGGCCCATGCCGTGGGCGGCACTTTCCAGTGCGAAAATCCTTTGGATATGGACAGCGACGAAAGCCGGGCGATCGCGGGTTCAAACAACGGCCTCTTCAACGTCCTGAACAAATATCGCGAACGCTGGGACGTGGCGGAGATGCGCAAGCAATGTGAAGCCTACGCCGCCGGCGAGCCTTACGAGATTTCCTGCCTTAACGGTCGGCGCGACTGGGACGCGATCAGGGCGATGGTGCCAGCCGAGTATTTCGGCATGTCGACCTTCGATCTGACGCCTCACTATCATGACTTGCAGAAAGACAGAGCCGATTTCGCCGGAACGATTGAATATTGCCGCAGCGTCGGTGCGATCAAATAACAGGATAACCGATGGCGGATTTCGTAGAAAACACTCTGAACAGCGTCGATGCTGCGATCCTCGGCTATGCTGAGAACAGCTTCGCGGCCTTTGCCGGTCCGATCGCATCTCTGCTTCAGGTGATGGGTGTCGTCGGTCTCGCCTTTATTGCCCTCAATACGCTTGTCCAGTGGGTACCGATCCGTGTGGGCGAGTATCTCAAATGGGGGGTGCGCTACGTCATCCTCACCGCCGTTGCAACAAGCTGGGCGCAGTTCGCGCCGATCTATGACATCGTCACCAACGTGCCCGGCGAACTCGGGGCTAAATTGATGGGTGCCGTAAGCGCACCCAATCTGAATACCGCTTTCGATGTCATGATTACAACGCTGTTCGAATTTTCTGACAAGCTATCTGATCAGGCGTCCTATTTCAGCATCAGCATGGCGGCGACCATCGTGTGGATCCTCGGCGGATTGATGGCGGCGGCCGCAATTATCGTTATCGCGCTTGGCAAGATCGGTCTTGGCATGGCGATCGCCCTCGCTCCCATCTTCATTCCTGCGCTGATGTTCCGCGCCACCTCCAACCTGTTCGAAAGCTGGGTGCGCTTCACCATCGGCTTCGCGCTGATCCCGCTGGTGATGGCGGGTGTTGTCGGGGCCATTGTGGGAATTGGCGAAGGCATGATCCTTGAAGCCGCTGGAGCCACTGATATGGAGGACGCTGCGGGGTTCCTGATTGTCGGGGGCGGCGCCGTTTTCATGACTCTGATGGTGCCGACCCTCGTCAACGGTCTGTCGGGCACAATCACCGCGACCGCCAATGGTGTCGCGATAGCGATGGGCGCTGTCGGTTTTGCGGCGGGCGGTGCCACAGCCGGGATTGCTGTGGCACGCGCTCTCAAGCAGGCAATAGCGCCAGCCGCCAAAGCCGAACTGGGGGCCTGGGCGGCGGGGCGGGACGCAAAAGCCGCCGGGACCAGCGATGTGGAAGCCCGCAGTGCCGAACGCGCGCGCCAGAAGGCCATCCGGCAGAAATACGCCAGCGGGCATTCCGAATATAACGCCTATCATGGCAAGCAGGCAGGCCCCATTGACCGATTCAAGGCCGCCAATGCCGGACAGCGCCACGAAAACCGCGTCTCGCCCTTGCAGCGTAACAGGCCGCCCGCCGCAGCAGACACCCCGCCACCCACGTCGGGCGGACCATCGGGTGGAACGGGCGGCTCCGGTGGAGCGCCGATGCCTGATCGCTCAAGGATCGCGTGGACTCCCTCCAGAAAAGACCTTCCGGCGGAGCCACCACCACCGACCCTGCCCAAACCCAAGGCCTGACCACCCGCACTGACCGTAACCCTCCGTGACACATCCGAGTCGCGGCCCGCATGGAGTCCGTCCAGATGTCAAAGAAAACACCGAGCGAAACGGTCGAAGCCTTCGAGAATGAGGTGTTCTTTTCACTGCGCCGCCAGCGGAACTGGGGATGGGCCGTGGGCGGCCTCGGCATGGGGATCGGACTTGCCGCCGTGGTCGCGCTGCTCCTCACCATTCCGCTGAAGGAAGTGAGGCCCTACGTCATCATGGTCGATCGCGCGACGGGCGAGTCCGAACAGATCGTCTCGGTCCGGCCCACCACGCTCGCCGACCAGCAGGCCGTTCTGGAAGCGGAGCTGGTGCGCTACGTCACCAATCGCGAGACCTACGATCCCAATGACAACCCGCAGCGCATTCCGCTGGTCGATGGCATGTCACAAGAGCAGGCGCAGGCCTCCTTGCGGGCGATCTGGAACTCCGGCTCCAGGGAATATCCGCCCGCGATCTACGGCAGGGACACTTTGATTACCACGCGGGTCCGGTCGGTTTCGATCCTTGATGAAGATACGGCGCAGGTCCGGTTCGTCCGCACGTTGGAAAAGCCCGGCATCAACCCCGTCTCGCGCGATTTCGTGGCTGTGGTCGGCTATGCCTTCAACCCGCGCACCGAACGCACGCTCGATCAGGTCTGGCGCAATCCCCTTGGCTTTACCGTGACAAGCTACCGGATCGACGCCGAAACCCTCGACCCAAGAGGCTGACATGAAACATATCATTGCGATCCTCGCCTTTCTCGCCCTCGCTCCTGCGGCCTCGGCCGAGACGACACCGCGCCCTTTTCCGCAAGACGCCCGCATCCGCTCCTACACCTATCACGAACATGAGGTGTACCGGCTCGATACCTACATGCGCTTCATCACGTCGATCGAGTTTGCCCCCGGCGAGAACATCCAGTCCGTGCAGGTGGGTGACAGCGAAAGCTGGCAGATCGTCCGGCTCGATCGCGGGGACGTCTTGTCGGTCAAGCCTGTGATCGACGGGGCCTATACCAACATGACGGTCTACACCAACCTGCGGCCCTATACGTTCGAGCTGCGCGCCAGGACGGGACAGGTCGGCTCACCGAACATGAATTACCGGGTCAGCTTCCGCTACCCGCAGGAAGAGGCGCGGGTGCGCAATGCGTCCCTCGAGCGTGCGGCACGCTACAAGAACTATGATTATTACGCGGCTGGCAACGCGCCTGCGATCAAGCCGGTCGAGGTCTATGACGACGGCACGCGCACGATTTTCGTGTTTCCCGAGAGCGCCCGCCGCCCCGGCATCTTTCTGGTCGGCCCGGATGGGCGGGAGACCATCGTGAACGTGCGCCATGATGCGAATGTCAGCATCATCGACCGCGTTTCGGATCGCTGGACCATCCGCATCGGCAACGAGGAGATCTGCGTGGCAAGCGGCACCGCGATCCGGTCCGTGCCCGGCGGCCGCCGCGCGCTGCGTCTCAGCCAGAGGACCGGCTATGATCCCGAACCCTATGAGGGGAGGTCGAAATGACCGATCAGAATAATAACCAGACGGGCCAACCGGACAGTAAGACCGGCGCGCGCGAATCCATGTTGTCGGGCGGAGCGGGCAGAGGCGGCCGTGGCCGGGTGCTGGCAGGCGGGGCGCTCTTGCTGGGGACTGGCGCGGCGGCATGGTTCTTGCTGGTGCCGCCCGGTGAGACCCCCACCGCGCCCGATACATCCCAGCCTGCGAAGGTGCAGGACCCCCAACCCTCGTCCGGTGTCGACACAAACCTGCCGATGGACCAGACAGAAGAACCCGAAACCAACGCGCCCGCGCCCACGCAGATGGCGCCAGCGCAGGTGCCGGATAGCGGCGACGGCGGTGCTGCGGATCGGGCCCGCATCGCCGATCTGGAGCGGCGGATCAACGAGCTGCTGGATGCGAAAGGCGACAATCCCGATGTGGCAGCACTGATGGAGCAGCAACGCAAATTGCTTGAGGAGGCGTTCCAGCGGGAGCGTGAAGATGCAGAGGCCCGCTATCAGCAACAACTGGCCGAGCTGCTGAACAATACATCCACAGGCGACGGCGGCATGAGTGATGCAGAGCGCGATGCGCGCGCCCGGCTCGAAGAGGAGCGCGCGCGCCGTGCGGCGATCGCGGAAGCGCAGATCATGTCAGAAGGCATCGTTATTGACGCGTCAACAGCGCGGGCTGGCAGCCCCTCGCAGAGCGGCGCGTCTGCGGCAGGCGGTTCAGGATCCGGGAACGGCGCGGGCCGCGAGCTGACGTCCAATGAGTCCTTCATGGCGCAGGCGGCGACGCAATCCTACGAGACTGTCAGCGCCACGCGGATCGCGGCCCCGGACCGGACCATTGTGCAGGGCACAACGCTCAATGCGGTTCTGGAAACGGCTGTCAGCACGGAACTGCCCGGCGTGATCCGCGCGGTCGTGACCGATAATGTCATGAGCTATGACGGAACGAACGTGCTGCTGCCGCAGGGAACCCGTCTGATCGGCTCCTATAATTCGGATGTGTCGGTGGTACAGGGCCGTGTCCAGATGGCGTGGAACCGCGCCGTGACCCCTGAAGGCGTCAGTGTCGAACTGGGCGGCTATGGGGCGGATGCGCTTGGCATGTCCGGTCAGGCCGGGACCGTGGATACGCGCTTCCGCCAGCGGTTTGGCTCAGCCGCGTTGATCTCGCTCATGGGGGCCGCTCCGGAGCTGCTTGTCGATCGCAGCACAGATGGCCGAAGGTCCGATTGGGCGGAGGACGCTGGCGATGATATTACAAACGCCTCGGGCGGCGCACTGGATGAATATCTGTCCGCAGGGCCAGTGATCTATATCGACCAGGGCACTTATTTAACAGTGATTGTTAACAGGGATTTGGTGCTATGAGCGACATGCAAAACCCCACCAGCTACGCCGAACAGGGCCTTCAGCCGCTGCGCGCCCTGCTCACGTCCGAGGATGTGAACGAGGTCGTCATCAATCCCGACCAGAGCATCTGGGTCGAATATGCAGGGCAGCCCCATATGCAGAAATGGGACGGTGTGATCCCTCCCGATCGTCTCCAGCGGCTCGGCGCGCATCTTGCAGGTGAAACCAAAAACCAGCTTGGTCCGAAAAACCCGATCGTTTCGGGCCGGGTGCGTGTCTTTGGCCAGTCGATGCGGGTGCAGGTCATCGTGCCGCCTGCGATCGAGGAGGGTGTCTCGGTCTCGATCCGCAAATATGTCTCGCGTATTCTCGATCTGGGTGAAATCGGCTTCCTCATGGGAGGGCAGGTCGATGTTGAAAGCCAGCGCCGCGACCGGCTGGCGCAGCTGCGTGCCTTGGCAGACGCGGGCGATCTTCAGAACCTTCTGCGGCTTGCCGTTGAGCAGCGGCTCAACATGCTGGTGTCGGGAGGCACCTCGACCGGCAAGACCACCTATGCACGCGCCATCCTGTCGCTTGTGGATCGCAATGAACGCATGGTGACGATCGAGGACGCGTTGGAGCTGCATTTGCCCCACGCCAATACCGTCAGTCTCGTTTCGGATCGCCGCGCTGAGTCCCAGCGGTCCCCGGCCCGTTTGCTGGAATCGGCGCTTCGGATGCGGCCCGACCGGCTGATCCTCGGCGAGATCAGGGGCGCGGAGGCATTCAACTTCCTTGAGGCGATCAATACAGGGCATCCCGGCTCAATCAGCACGATTCATGCGGACAGCCCGCAACTGGCGCTCGAACGGATGGCGATGATGGTCCTGCGCGCGGGCCTCGGCCTGAGCCGGGAGGATGTCATCGACTATGCGCGCGCGACGATCGACCTCGTGATACAAATGGGACGCCACGATGGCCGTCGCGGCGTCCTTCAGGTCTACATGCCCGCGCTGGCCTGACCTCTACGGTGCAGGGTGATCAGGTTTGCGTCCTGTTTCGCGCAAATGTTTTTCTTGTGCCGCTTCAACTTCGGCCGGGTTTAATCTCCATCCTTTTGAGCGCGGTGCTGTGGTTTCTGCGGATTTTTTCGGACGTTCAGTCTCGGTTGCGTCACTCTGATTTACGGGCACCTCGTCTGTAGGTATGTCGGCATCGGTCGGGATTGGGCTCGGTGACTCAAACGTCTGTCGTGCTGTCTCAAGCGAGGTAAGAATGACCTTCCCTCTTTCTATAAATTGCGCTGCACGGTTGAGGGTTTCTGCTGCTTCGTCATCCACAGCTTCCTCGCGTTTTTCGACCGGCATAGGTGCCACACCATTGACGGGCTTATCTATGGCACCCCGATGATCCGCGATCGGATTTGCAGCGCCATCCTGAGACGAGGGCGGTGTAATCGGCTCCAGTGGAAGCGCCTGCGGCTCGTCGGGGATTTCCGGCGGCTGCGGAAGGGGTCCGGTCTGCTTCTCAAACAGCGGCTTCAGCACCCGGTCCTGATCGTAATACACCTTGTTGATGCGGATCGGATATGACCCTTGCACCAGTGCCACCATGTAATCCTCATCCAGCATCCGGAGTTGTTCCGGGCGAATGAGCGGCGCCCCTTCTGCGCGTTCCTGATAGGATGTGGACAGCTCCCCGCCCTTCCACGATTTGGTGCGTGACGGACGAGTAAAGTCACCGATTGCGGAGCTGATATAAGCGGGGGTTTCCTTGTCCGCCGGTGCCATGAAGAGCTGCATCCGGCAGTTGCCCAGGATCACCGCTGCGTTATCCTTGCCATAGATCTCAAGCGAGGCAAGCGTCTGGACCACGATCATGATCCGCCCGCCATAGCTGCGCAACGTCGCGATCGCTCCGACCATCACATCCATTCGCCCAAGGGCCGGGAACTCGTCGAGGCAGAAGAGAACAGTGTATTTCTCGCCCTCTTCCAGATCGGGTTCTGACCTTTGCATGATGGAAATCGTCTGCTGGAACATCAGCCTGATGAGCGGCGCCAGTGGCTCCAGATCGTTGGGCGAGACGACAATGTAGATTGACGCCGGATTTGCACGCAGCGTCTTGATCGAGAAGTCCGACGCGGAGGTTGCGTCTCGTACTGCCGGGTCCGCCCAGAGGCTCAATCCCCCGTCGCTGAGCACCGACAGATAGGAGCTGAGAATACGCGCCTCCATCCCGCCCATCTTGTAGAAGATCTTCTTGGCCTCGGGGGAGACAACCTCGTCCCCGAGCTTGCGCAGGGTCGCAAAGGCGTCACCGGGCTGCGAAAGCGCGTCAAACACGGCCCCGATGGTGGGTGTCTCGCGCTCGACCACAAGCATGGCCGTGGCCGCAAAGATGTCGCGTGCACCTTCAAGAAAACCCTCGCCACCGCCATGCGCGGTGATGAACGATGCGGCAAGGCGGCGCGCCTCCGTGAAGCGGCGCCGGGTATGGGTGTCGGCCACTTCCTGCAAAGGGTTGTAGCGGTGTGTCCGGTTATCTTCGGCATAGGGCGAGAATTTATACACCGTATCGCCAAACGAGACGCGGCGGCGACTTGTCTTCGCAAAGAGTTCGCCCTTGAGATCGAGGCAGATGATCGAGCCCGGATAGGTCAGCAGGGTCGGGATGACGATGCTGCGTGTCTTGCCAGACCCTGTGGGGGCCGAGATGATGCTGTGCGGGATCTCGCGGGAGGACAGGAAGAGCGCGCGCGACCCCGGTCTCCCGGCCTTCCCGTAAATGGGTCCGTTCAGCGTCTTGAGCTGTGTCAGAAGCCCGGCCTTCTTCATCTCGTAATTTGTCGCCCATCTTGCGGAGCCGTGACTGGTGAGCTGGCGCTTCACGCCGATCGCGGGCACCAGAACCGCAAGGGCCAGCGCAGTGCCCCCCCAGATCATCAGGGCCGTGCGGATCGGCTCGGTGGTGGTGATCGCGCCGGATGTTTCGGGGAAGAACCGGAAGATCGTATCGAAGCCGACATTCGCGGCATCGCCGCCGGTGATCCAGGTGGCATAGGCGCCCGCCGCGATCGCTCCAAGCATCAGCCCGATCACAAGACCGCCAAGGGCCAGCAGAAGGATGGTTTTCACAGGGGGCATAGTCTCGTTCCTTGCTGTCTACCGGCCGTGGCTGTTGTCGTCGCGTTCGCGCCTGGACCGCTCTGCATCCGCGCGGTCCTGCTGGCGCCTGGCCTCCTCGCGCTTCGCCGCCTCCCGCCTCTCGGCTGCCTGCCTGGCCGCGACTTGCTGGTAAATCGGATCGGCTTCCCGCGCGGCCTGGCGCGCTGCCTCGTCCTGTGCTGCGGCTTGCCGGGCGCGTTCCTGTGCCTGCGCCTGAGTTTCGCCGGTGGCTGCACGTCCCTCGGCCCTGCCCGATCTGTCCGCCGCTGCGGCGCTGTCCCTCTGCGGGCGCGATGCGTCCGGATCACGCGACCGGGCATTGTCATAGATCGTTGCGATCTCGCGGTGCATCTTCGTCAATGCAATATCGCGCGCCTGCACCTCCTCGGGCCCCTCTCCCCGCGCCACGCGGGACCGCGCCCGCTCCTCGACCTCGGCGCGGGCGAATTGCTGCTCCAGCCCCTTGGACGGGACTTGGCCGACATACCGCTCCACGGTCGCGTCCGGATCGGTGCCGTAGCGTGTCGCTATCGCCTTCACTTTTGTCTCTACCGCCTGCCGCATCGCAACGGCGTTTGGATCATTCGCTTCAAAACCGCGATAGCGCCCGCTCGTACTTGGCTCGGTGAAAGGCACAAGATCATGGGGATTGGATAAAAGCGGAGCCGTATCTGCCTTTAGTCCGGCAATCTCACGCGCCAGCCGCATCCGCGTGGTGCTGTCGTTCACTTCCGTCACGCCGCGATCCATTTTCTCGAAATTATCGCGGATTTCTGTCTTTGCCGCTTCGACACGCTCGTTCATTTTCGTCTCCTCTCGGGTGCTGATGTTCCGGGTAATGGCGGCAAGCATTCCGCCATGCGCCGCCGCGGTTGAAGCCGCCCGGTAAACGCGTGCCGCTTCGGGCGATGCGTCCTCGACAAGCTGCGCCTGCGTGGCGAAATAGCGTGACTGGTGCATCAAGGCGGCTGCGGCAAGGATCGCGCTGCGCCGCGTATGGGCAGGCGGAACCGGCTCGCGCTTTTCTTCCGCCGCCCGGCGATACTCGGCATCAGGGACGGGGCGGTCGTGGATGATGCGCGCAAACCGGGTCGTGGCTTCCAGTTCGATCCCCTCGCGCGCCGCAACGTCCACCAGCACCGCCCGCATCGTGTCGTAGTTCAGATCGCCGCGCTGGCTGACCTTGAGCCACGCGCCCTCCTCCAGCCCGCGCCGGTAAACGATGACGTGCATATGCGGATGTGCGCGATCCGTGTGGAACGCGGTATAATAGTCGTAGCTGTCGCCCCCATACTTGCCCGACCCGAACATCTCCTCCGCCCAGGCGCGCCCTGCCCTCTTGGCCGCCTCTGCATCGGTGCCTTCGGGAAAACTCGCGAGGAAATGCGATGTGCGGTCGGCGCGGCCGGACCCTTCGGGCGGCATCCGCCACGCATCCTTCATCGCCTCCATCTGTTCTGTGTCGATCTCCGCCCCCATGAAGGCTTCCGACCGCTCCAGCGGCTCTGTGCCTTCGCGGGACAGGTAATTCATCTGCGCCTGCATCCCGCCCGCGTCAGACACGCCGCCATTGCGGATCATCTTGACCACCGCCTGCGGATTGCGGCCGGGAAGCCGCCCGCCGCCGCCACTCGCCGGACGCATCCGGTCCACGTCGCGCTTATGAGCCGACAGAAGGGCGCCCGCCTCGTGACTGGACTTGCTCAGGCGCAGACCGCCCATCTGCATGTCCCGGGCGCGGCGGGCGCGCCCTGCATCGACAATTGCCCAATCCTCGCCCATCACCGCATCGAGCGCCGAGACATTTGCCGGTGCCGATCGTGCCCGCTTGAGAAGATCGCGGACGTGGAAGCTCATTTCTCAGCCGCCTTTTCCAGCCGCGCCAGCCCATCTTCGCGCCGCGCCGCAAGATCGAGGATCGCCTGTGTCTGCCCCTGCACCTTCGCCAACTGTTTCCCCAAGGCCGCGCGCTCTTCCATGAAGGCGCGGTAATCGGGCTCCCGGGTCCGGTTTGCCGATTTCGCGATCTGGTTGATGTTGCGCGCCACCCCGACGAGCTGCCGCGCGATCTCCCGAAGTGTCTCGACCTGGGCCGCATCCGCCTCGACAAAACCGCCGATCCGGCGGGCGGCGATCCGCAAGGCCCTGTTTCGATTGAGGCCAAGCACCGCGATCTGCGCGTCAAACTCCGCCAACTCGGCTTCTGTCAGCCGAACGGTCACCACCTTGTCAGCCCGCTGCACCGACTTCACGGTCCCCGGATCGACCCAATCGCCGCTCTTCATGCGGCGGTTCTTCCAATCGGGCGGCGGTGTCGCATCGGTTGTCATCGGGCGCCTCCAAGGCGTTCGGGGGATGCTGGGCTTCTAATATACAAATGTACTACATTTATATATATCCTGCCACCTACTCTCAAACTTACCTTCTTCTTCTTTTATCAGTCAAGACGCATGTTTCACGCAGTGGGTAAAATCTCAAATGACGCTCGCACGAGATCGACGTGCGAATAGATTACCCCTTAGGCGCCATGTGGAGGCTTCTGCAGACGCTATCGCCGCTATCAGCTATCCCCCAAGCACTAGACACTTTCGTGCGTTATATAGCCTGCATAGCGCGTTTTGGCGTGGACTTATGGCTTACAGGGGTCCCGGCCTCGTGGTGTTGCAGTTTGATGGTTTCGTGTCCTGCTGGTGTCATGGTTTCACAGACCTATGGCTTCATGATTTCGCCATCGCGTGGTGTTACGGTTTCACGAATCAATGGTCGAGTGGATTCCCGATATCGTGGTTTCGCGGAATACTGGATGCCGGGGTTACCGGGCTCGCAACTTCATAGTTTGGCGGGATACTGGGTTGGAGGTTTCATGGTGATGTGGGTTCATGGCTTTATAATATAATGAGTTTCCGGGGAAACGGCTTAATAGTTCTGCTATTTGTAAATTTAACACCTTCGTGGCTTCGTGGCTTAATGATGTTAAGGCTTAACGGTTCCGCAACTTAATAGCTTAGCTGGCTACTGGGTTCGAGATTTCATGGTGGTATGGAATTGTGGCTTTACGGTATCATAGTGTTCAGGGAAACCGGCCTAATGGTTCCGCGACTTGTGACCTTAACGGCTTCGTGGTTTCATGGCCTCGTGGTCTATGTTCGCTTGAGGAAAAACCGGCCTGCGCGTGGGGACCGATATAAAAAATGCGAGCGGCAGGGGCAGCAGTAAAAAGAACAAAAAAGGGCAGGCAGATGAAGATGATCTCTTTTGTAAGCTTCAAGGGAGGCGCCGGAAAATCGACAGCCCTCATGTCGATCGCATCGGCACTGGTCGATCGTGGCAAGAGCGTCGCAATTCTCGATGCGGACGACAACAAACCTCTCTTGAGATGGCGTCAGTATGCTAAAGATATGGAGACATGGGACAGCCGTTGTGAAGTGACAGACATTCGGGATTTTGAAGCATTTGTAGAGGCCCATCAAAGCATCAGTGCCAAGGCTTTCGACTATGTTCTCGTAGATACGCGGGGAGGGGGGTCCGATTTCAATCAGGAACTCATCTCGAACGCCAATCTGATCGTTGTCCCTGCCTCTCTTTCCATCATGGAAATGGACGAAACATTTGCGACGCTCGAATGGATCGGGAAGCTTCTCGACTTGACGAAATCGCAGGTGCCGGTCGGAATCCTTCTCAACAGAACGCCAAGGTCCGAACGGGATCTCTCGACCCTGCAACGCAGGGGGCTGGCCTTACTGAAAAATATGCCAGTGTTCGAAAACCGCATACCGGAGCGTCAGGCGTTCATGGATATCAAGGCCAGCGGTCTGATGGGACATTATATCAGAGTGCTTGTGGCTAATCCCTCCACCCGAGTTATGGCGGGCCATGTAAAAACGGCTTTCGCCGAGATCGACCTGCTTACTGATGAGCTTCTCGAGATATTGGACATGCAGGAGGCTGCGTAATGGCACTTAAACGACTCCCAAAAGACCTCACTTTTGAGGCGGTTCGCAACCTGCCTTCGCCGTTTGCAAAAGGCAGCCCGAAATCCTTGGACGCCGCGGAGGATGAATCTCCGACACTGAAGGACAAAAATAATCCTTCCCCGCCTCCATCTGAGCCCGAAACCCGAGAACAGCTACCTGAGACAGTTACCGAGAAAGAAAGCGCAAAGCTGGACACTCCCGCTTCCGTCGAAAAACCTCCTGCGAAACCTCCGGTCCAGCCTCTCGCAACGCCGCCGCCAACGACGAGCCGGAACGAAGGTGAAACCGTCCAGATGAAGGCACGTATCGCCCCGCCGGCAGACGGCGTCTCGGAACTGTTTGATTCAGTCAAATCGGCCTACGATGAAAAGACCGCCTTCAAGCATCTGATTAATGTTGCGTTGAAGAGCTATGAGGATGCGCTGCTGTCTGGCGATAAGCGCGCCGAGAAAGAGCAGCCCTCTTTTGCGTCTCATCCGCCTTCAAAAGCAGTCTATCCATCTCGGGTCGTCTCACGCGCTTTCTACGACGCTGCCACAGCCGTCATCGACCCGCTTGGCATCTTGGCACCATCAGCTTTCGGCACGGCTGTAATGCGGAATGCAATCGGTTGGTACGTCGATCAGCACCCACCAAAAAACTGAAAACTCTGGCTGTCGCTGCTCGCTTTACGATCTGCATGAAAAAACCCCGCCATCTGGCGGGGTTTGGCATTGAAAGCACATGGCAGCCGCGCCCGTTCACTCCTCCTTCAGCGGCCGTCTGGCAGCAACCGACAGAACGCCCTCCGCCGAGATCGCGTCGACGCGGTAATCCGTCCGCCGCGACATGCGCGATCCGTCCCCGGCGACTTCAAGGTGCATGTCTGGGGCGATACGGATGAACGCGCCATCCGCTTCAATCCAGCTTGTATCGCCTTCCTGTCCATCCACCCGGCGCGTGATGGAACCATCGCCGTTCACCGTGACCCAAACAGTGCCGACCAGGACCGAAACGCTGTGGTGATCGGCCTGAATACCGGTCCAGCCAGCGGTGTCTTTGTCACGGCGCAGGATGATGTTGTCCGAATGCAGCTTGATCTGGACATCACCCGCATCGCCCTGTCCGCGCAGGTCGATGAACGCCTCCTTGGATTTCGGATCGCCCGTCACGCCCGCGACATTGTTT
This sequence comes from Rhodobacterales bacterium, assembly GCA_030540655.1. Taxonomy (GTDB): domain Bacteria; phylum Pseudomonadota; class Alphaproteobacteria; order Rhodobacterales; family Rhodobacteraceae; genus Roseovarius. Next base: position 2,472 of record JAUNVT010000036.1, on the reverse strand, counting down.
TTCGGGCTCCAGAGCCGGGGTTCTGCGCGCTTGCCACCATCCTGATCTTTGTGAAACGCGATCAGCAGTTGAGCTGATTTCCAAGCAGATGCAATGCGGGCAGGAACGTTCATGGGGGGTTTCTCCGGTGGCTTTTTCTTGCTTCTATGCTACTAATAAATGCGCATAAATGCCAACGTAATAAGGGTTTAAGGGGCGAATTTCGCCCCAGCAGCCGGGCCACGATCTGCGCCCGCCGCGCGGTATCGACATGAACGACGTGGCGGGCGGGATGGACGGTGATATGGCGACACTCCAAGGTCATTGCGCGTCCTCCCTTGCGGCCGCGATTGCCGCTTCTGCGCGGTTTCGTTCCCGTCGCAGAAGGGCGCGCCCGTCTGGCTCGTCCGTGCGGATCGCCGTGGCATCGACCAGCCATGCGTCCGACAAGATGCCGGATCTGCCACTGGCAAGATCGCGAACCTGAGCGAGATGCCCGCCCGCGATCTTTTTCGTGACGATCCTGCCGCGCTCTACGCAGGCATACTCGCGCGGTATCCACGCCTCGACCTGCACCTTGCGCCCTTGGATCAGGAGGATGGTGCCGACCGGGACGGTGCCGACGTTGCGGATGCGGCCCGCGATCTCGACGCGGCTGTGGCGCTGGCTGTTATATTGCCGGATCATTGCGCGATCTCCTCTGACACGTCGCGGAACGGGTATTCGCTGGCGGCGTTGATGCGCTCGCAAAGATCGTCGATGGCCGCGTCCTCCATCTGCTCGAAGTCGCCGTAGTCGGTGGCGATCCCCACGATTTCCGATGGAAGGGCAGGGGCCGCTTGCAGCAGGCGCAGCGCGGCAAGGATGGTGGCCATCTCGAAGCGGTCCACGTCTTGGATGTCTGTGGTGTGAAAGGGCATGGTCGTCTCCATTATTAAGGGTTTTCTCCGATCCCATCAGGATCACCCTCACGCGAAGCCGCCTTTCATCTTTGCTCTCCCGCCCTCTGGTCTTGGCGCTACCTGTGCTTATGTGTCCCGACCGGCCCGCAGGGCCGGTCCAGGCCAAAGCTGTCCATAGGGGGCGAGTCGGACGCGCTCCACATATAGCGAAGGCAGACGAGTCCCCCTGTGGTCAGGTTTGGCGCCGCACCAGTCCGGTCGTTACCCGAAAGACCGACCCACGCACCACCGAGCCGACCATGCGGCCGCGCCCGCGCATGGCTCCGGCGGAGACGCGCAGGCGGCATGAGCAGGCGCAGGGAGGGCAGGGGGGTGTCTCGGTGAGGTTCGCTCGCGAGCCGGGCAGGGCGGCGGTCCCAATCGCTCTGGCCGGTCGGAATGTGCCCGGATAGAAATCTGGCGCGTTGATAACAAACAAGAGAGCCCGTACGCTCAGTGCATCTGGAAACACATGAAAAAGATGGGTCCAAGTCGGGTAATTGTGAAACGTCAGGTGACTTTGAGTTTTCCATCAGAGCATTGACCCAAACGGCCTGTTAATCAGAAAGCATGGTAGCGCTTGCGCGGAACTTGGTCGGGCAATATCTCTGTTCATATTGAGAATATTTCAAATTTTAGATTAAGTTCCACAGGAAATGATCATGAAACTGACGACATTGCTATTGGCCGGTGTCCTGGGCCTGTCCGCCTCCATCGCTTCTGCAGCCACGCTTTACGACGCCACGCTGACCCCAAGCAGCGGCAAAGGCAGCACGACGTTTTTTGACGACAAGAACGACTTCTCTGAATCGTTCGCCTTCGGCAGCAGCATTGCGGACGGTTCTGTCATCGATAGCTTCCGTCTGACCCTCGACGTCAGCGGTGCCAGAAATGAAGGCGGTTTTCTCTTTCGGGAAGATTGGAACATCCGTGTTCAAGGTTCGCGGGAGGGTTCCGGAGACGCTAATGCCGTAGACGACTACTTCGCCGCCATCACCGGCGATGGTGTGTTGTCGTTCGTCCTCGACGCATCCACCGATCGCGGCCGCGTCGATGCATTTGCAGAATCCGTAAGGTCGGGAACCTTCACGTTCTGGCTGGCCGAGAATACCTCCTCATTTTGGGGGGTTGGCCCCAAAAACCCGTCGATTACGATCTCAAGTGCGCGCCTTGAAGTTCTTGGCAGCCAGGTTTCACCTGTCCCACTTCCGGCATCTTCCTTGTTGCTGCTTGCAGGTCTTGGTGGGTTAGGGTTCATGCGAAAGCGTAAAGCGGCCTGACCTGGCGATCACAGGTCTTGAGAAGACATGGGCGGCTTCGGTCGCCCTTTTTCTGTATATGAGCACTGACGCTGGACGGTCGATGAACGCCCACGAACAATGTGTTGACGCAGCGACCCGTTGCAACCGCAACCCAGAACAGCCATTGGAGCGTGATTAAGGTGGTCCTAGTTTTTCGACCAGTTTGCAGCCTTGTTAAGATGGATCAGGGTTTCATGTTAGGCTGCTAATCTCATTGGTTCTGTTTTGCTGGCATAGGCCTCATTGGGGGT
>JAUNVT010000248.1 GCA_030540655.1 Rhodobacterales bacterium | reverse complement strand
CTAAGCCTCCATGGTTATGCCTGAGTGTCCGTTCGAAAGGGGGGCCAGTTCAGCAGGGCTCTGTTGCACAAATCCTTATGTCAACGTCGGAGCAAAATCTGGCCACGGGGCGGAGTAATAGTCGGCCACGGTTTGTGAAGGGTTTTAGCCGGGCTTTCGGGCGCGGCTTTGGGCGAGACGGTAGCTGTCGCCATTCATCTCGAGGATGTTGACGTGGTGGGTGATGCGGTCGAGCAGCGCGCCGGTGAGGCACTCAGACCCGAGCGTTTCGGTCCATTCGTCAAATGGCAGATTGCTGGTGATCAGGGTAGTGCCCCGTTCGTAGCGTTGCGAGATCAGCTCGAACAGCAATTCCGCGCCGGTCTTGGAGAGCGGGACGAAGCCCAACTCATCGATGATGAGAAGCTGGTAGGCGGCCATCTGTTTCTGGAACCGGAGCAGTCGTCGCTCGTCGCGCGCCTCAATCATCTCGCCGACCAGGGCTGCGGCTGTCGTGAAGCCGACGGACAGGCCCTTCTGGCATGCGGCCAGACCGAGGCCGAGAGCCACATGGGTTTTACCCGTGCCGGAAGGACCAAGGGCGATGACGTTCTCGCGCCGCTCGATCCATTCGCAACGTGCCAGTTCCAGCACCTGCATCTTGTTGAGCTTCGGAATGGCGGCAAAGTCGAAGCTGTCGAGGCTTTTGACGACCGGGAACTTGGCCGCCTTGATGCGGCGCTCGACCTTGCGGCGATCCCGTTCAATCATCTCCCGTTCGGGAAGGCGGGTGAGGTAACCGACATGATCGACGCCCTCAGTGGTGCATTGCCGGGCCAGCTTCTGATACTCGCGCTGGAAGGTCGGAAGCTTGAGGGTTTTGAGGTAATGGGAGAGCAGTATCTCAGGCACGTCAGTGCTCATGCCGCTTCCTCCCCGTGCGCGGAAAGCAGTCGCATACAGGCCTTCGCCGATGTCGTCTCGACCGTCGCCCTCGGCAGGTAGGGATAGATGGACAGGTCCAGTCGAGGCGGCCGCCGCTCCACCCGGCATAGGATCAGATGTTTGACGGCGTCGAAGCCGATCGCGCCGAGTTGAAGGGCTTGATTCACCGCCGCATGCAGGTCGGCGAGATCGAAGCTCTCCAGCAGGCGAAGAACCTGCACGTACTCACGCCGGCCATGCTTTGCCATGCGGCCTTCCATCAGCCGGCGCAGCGTGGCGAATTCCTCGGGCAGGTCCCAGCCCTGAAGAGGGGCTGCCTGATCCAGTGAATTGATCTTCTGCTCGATCAGCGGCAGGTAATGTAGTGGGTCGAAGACGACGTCTTCCCGTTCCCAGCTTCGGGGGTGACGAGCGATGATCTCGCCGCGGCAGCCGATAACCACTTCATCGGCATAGCCCCGGACCCAGACATCTTGATGGCCATAGGCGACCGGGACGGAATAATCATTGGTCTTGTAGCGTACAAGCGACTGGGCCGTTACCTTGGCGCTGGCCTGGTCACACGCGTCGAAAGGCGACGGCGGTAACGCACGCATGGCAGCGAGATCGCGCTGCAGCCGCTCTCCGATCGTATCGTTCTCGCCGTGCAGCCTGTCGCGCTGGCGTTTACGGCATTGCTCTTCCAGCCAAGTGTTGAAGGCCTCCCATGTCGGAAACTGCGGGATCGGCACCATGAGGTTGCGCCGGGAATAGCCGACAAGCCCCTCGACGTTCCCCTTGTCGTTGCCTTTCCCAGGACGGCCATAGCGATCCCGGATCAGGTAGTGGGACAGAAACCCGCTGAACAGTGCTGCCCGCTTGCGAGTGCCGTCGGGCAGGATCTTGGCCATAAGGCACCGGTCGTTGTCGTAGACGATCGACTCGGGCACGGCCCCGAAGAAGGTGAACGCATGGATGTGGCCATCGACCCAGGCCTCCGACACTGCCGCCGGATAGGCCCGCACATAGCAGCCGTCGCTATGCGGCAGATCCAACACAAAGAAGTGCGCCTTCCGCTCCACGCCACCGATTACTATCATCGCCTCGCCGAAATCAGCCTGCGCATGCCCTGGCGGATGCGCCAGCGGCACGAACACCTCCTGGCGACGCTGGTCCCGCTCACGCATGTAATCCTTGATGATAGTGTAGCCGCCGGTGAACCCGCGCTCGCCCCGAAGACGGTCGAACACCCGCTTGGCCGTATGGCGCTGCTTACGCGGCACCTTCACATCCTCATCCAGCCAGTGATCGATTGTCGAGACAAACGCATCCAGCTTGGGACGCCGGATCGGAAGCTGACGCTGATAGCCAGGCGGCGTCGAATACGACATCATCTTGGCCACGCTATCGCACGATATGTTAAAATGCTTCGCAGCCTGACGCCGGCTCATTCCTTCCGAGCAAGCCAGACGAACCTTCAGATATAATTCCACGGTATAGATCCCCAACCCTCCTGCATTCGTCGCAGAAGGAAAATAGGTGGCCGGCTTTTACACCGCCCGAAGCGGGATTATCCCGCCACTACCGTGGTAGGCTTTTGTACCGCCGCTCTCAGTTACCCTGCAATTGCCCCCGCCGACGGTATCGGTCTGCAAAGATGGGGCTGCAACGATCCGCAAAGGGAAGCAGTTACAGCACCAACGCCGCTACGCACAGTCATTTCGTATCTTCCGATTCCATGATTTTTTTACCCTTAGCATATAGTTTACGAGGGTCGGTTGTTGTGGCTACTTTTATATGCTTCCAATTGTTGACAATCCAGATAACAAGGAAACCTACGGCAAAAATAATTGCAATAGACGTAACTAAAATAGCTAGCTTGTCCTACATTCCTGATATAAGTATAAACAGGCCAGTGCCTATAAGGGCAGCAATGAGGAGCACCGCAGCCCATACCGCGATAATTATTGCCACCCCCACAAGTCCCCCCATAAGGGCAGGGAAGAGAACCGACAGGATTAGAATTATAATAAGTAATTCCATTTTCGATAACCTTGTGGGCTTTGCTCTGCGGGACCTCAAGAGTCATTATTTAATTGTGTATTCTCTTTATACTATAAGTCGTAGCCGCGTGGCAATGGTGATTGCAGCATGAATAATCTCGTTATTGCAGAGTTCGGCTGCTGTCGGGATTTATGCGGCGAATCCGAGGTGATAAGCTGTATTGATCCGGTGAAGATCCGTTCATGCTACAGGGGAGAACTTAGGGTCAGGACTCATAACCAGAATATGACGGTTGCCGCGAGAGCGATTGCTG
>JAUNVT010000035.1 GCA_030540655.1 Rhodobacterales bacterium | reverse complement strand
TGATCGCCCGTTGCCTCATGAGCCGCATCTGGCACCCGGACTGCCGCCAGCTCGCCCGCCCCCGCGCTCACCTGACGCGACCGCGACGGAAATCATGGCTTCGTAGACATCAAGCCAGAGGAACGTGGTATCCCGCATGAAACCTCCCCCGCCATTCCTGAGGCGCGGCATCAGCCTGCCTGACGCAACCCTCGAACGGAAAATGCCGCGGAGAGGCCGCCGAACCAGTTGGCTCACACGCCAATCATTAGGGCTGAGCGACGTTGCACATGGGGTGCCGCTTATACTCAAAAACTCACCTCACATTCATCGCAATCCTCGTCTTGCCATGCCCGCCTCTGGACCTCTGACGGGGCGGGCACTATCACTTGTGCAATGTCTCGGGCATTTTGCCCAGGGCTCAGCGCAGGGAACACCATGCAGGACGAGCACCAGGTGAGCATGCTGACCGAAGAGGAAGCGCGGGCCGAATTGGCCCGCCTGGCCGAAATACTACATCAGGCCAATATCGCCTACCATGGCGAGGACGATCCGCAGATTACCGACGCGGAATACGACCGATTGAAGTTGCGCAATGCCGAGATCGAGGCGCAATTCATCCATCTCAAGCGCGGTGACAGCCCGAGCGATGTGGTCGGCTCGGCGCCCTCCGAGCGTTTCGCCAAGGTGACCCACGCGCAGCGGATGATGTCACTGACCAATGCTTTTCAAGCTGCAGAAATAGCGGATTTTGATCTACGGATACGTAAATATCTGGGGCTCGGGGCAAATGCGCCACTACGCTATACGGCAGAGCCCAAGATTGATGGGCTCAGTCTTAGCCTGCGCTATGAGGATGGCAGGCTGATACAGGCGGCCACGCGGGGCGATGGCAGTGTGGGCGAAAATGTCACGGCCAATGCCCGCATGATGCAGGATATCCCGCAGGTGTTGAAAGATGCGCCCGCTCTTCTGGAGGTTCGGGGCGAGGTCTACATGACCCACACCGATTTTGCGTCGCTGAATGCACGGCAGGCCCAAGCGGGAGCAAGAAGCTTTGCCAACCCCAGAAATGCGGCCGCCGGATCGCTGCGCCAGCTGGATGCTCAGATCACGCGCGCCCGCCCGCTGAAATTTTTCGCCTACGCCTGGGGAGAGTTGAGCGAACCTTTGGCCGATACGCAGTCGGGAGCGCTTGCGCGGCTTGAAGCATTGGGATTTTCGACCAATCCCCTGACGGTGCTTTGCGACAGCCCGGACGATATGATGGCCCGTTACGAACAGATCGAACAACAGCGCGCCGGGCTGGGCTATGATATCGACGGGGTCGTCTACAAGGTTGACGATCTGGAATTGCAGCGTCGGCTTGGGTATCGCAGCACGACCCCCCGCTGGGCGATTGCGCACAAGTTTCCCGCCGAACTGGCCTGGACGCGGCTGGAGGCGATCGAGATCAACGTAGGCCGGACCGGTGCGCTCAGCCCCGTTGCCCGGCTTACCCCGGTGACGGTAGGCGGGGTTGTCGTAAGCAATGCGACGCTGCACAATGAAGATTATATTGCCGGACGCGACGGGGATGGCAGCCCAATCCGGGGGGGCAAGGATATCCGCGTCGGCGATTGGGTGCAGGTTTATCGCGCGGGAGACGTGATTCCGAAAATCGCTGATCTGGATCTGGGTAAAAGGCCGAGCGGCACCGTGCCCTTTGCGTTTCCCCAGATATGCCCCGAATGCGGTTCTGACGCCATTCGCGAGGACGGGGACGCTGTGCGCCGCTGCTCGGGCGGGTTGATATGTCCTGCGCAGGCCGTCGAAAAGCTGAAGCATTTCGTCAGCCGCGGCGCATTTGACATCGAGGGTCTGGGTGCAAAACAGTTGGAGATGTTCCACGCGGATGACCAGCTGCCCATTCACACTCCCGCCGATATATTTACGCTCGAGGCGCGCGACCGGCAAAACATGACAAAGCTGGCCAATCGCGATGGCTGGGGTGAGGTGAGCGCCCGCAACCTCTTTGCCGCGATCGATCAGCGCCGGACCGTGCCGCTCGCCCGTCTCATCTTTGCGCTGGGGATCCGCCATGTGGGCGAAGTTGCGGCACGTGATCTGGCGCGCCATTATGGCTCGTGGCACGCGTTGGCAGAGGCGGTGGATGCGGCCGCCCCGGCGGCGGAGTGTCACTTGCAGGCGGATGCGGCCGAAGCCGAAGAGCGGCGCCTTGCCGCAGAGGAGGGCAGGCGCGCGCGTATAAAACCGGTGCGTGATGCGGTCTGGTTGAATATGGACGCCGCCGCGCACGCCGCGTGGAGCGATCTGATCGCAATCGACGGCATCGGCGCGACGGTGGCGGTATCGCTGGTGACCAGCTTCCAGCAAGAGACCGAACGCGCATCGATAGACCGTTTGGTCGCTGAACTCACGATTGAAGATACCGCCCTGCCGGATGCGCCGGATAGTCCCGTTGCGGGCAAGACCGTGGTATTCACCGGCACTTTGAGCAAGATGACCCGCGCAGAGGCAAAGGCCCGCGCCGAGGCTTTGGGCGCGAAGGTATCGGGCAGCGTATCGGCCAAGACCGATATTCTAATTGCCGGACCGGGCGCAGGTTCAAAAGCGACCAAGGCTGCGGATCTGGGGGTCGAGACGATGGACGAAGATGCCTGGCTGGCGCTGATCGGCGGCGCATGAGCAGTGCGGTAAAAGGTCGGCCCGAGCTCCTGTTTCCTTTATTTGCCGAGATCGAGACGCTGCCGGGGGTGGGGCCGAAAACGGCCAGAACCTTGGCTGCGCTGAATATTGAAAGACCGGTCGACCTCGCTTTTACCCTGCCGCAATCGGCTATTGACCGGCGCAGAAGGGGAAGCGTTCGCGGGGCCGATCTTCCCGAGGTTGTCACTGTCGAGGTGACGGTGCGCCAGCATCGCGCCCCCGCGCAGCGCGGCGGAGCCTATCGCATCACGGTTGAGGATGCAGAAACCGCGTTCCAGATCGTGTTTTTTCGTGCGCACGCGGACCACTTGCAGCGTGCGTTGCCGACCGGCGCGCGGCGCGTCGTGTCGGGGAAGGTCGAGCTGTTCGACGGTATGCCGCAGATGGTGCATCCCGACTACATGGTGCCGCCTGAAAATGCAGTGGAGATTCCGGAATTCGAACCCATCTACCCGCTCACTGCCGGGTTGACACAAGGCACCATGCGCAAGGCTGCGATCGGCGCGCTTGCACGGTTGCCCGATTTGGCCGAATGGATCGATCCGGGGCAAAAGCGGCAGAAAGCCTGGCCTGACTGGAAAGACGCTGTGCAGGCGGCCCATGCCCCCGAGAAGATTTCGGATCTGGCGGCAACCCACCCCGCCCGTGCCCGGCTGGCTTATGACGAGTTGATGGCCCATCAGATCACTCTGGCCTTGGCGCGCTCGCAGATGAAACGGTCCAAAGGCCGCGCGACCATCGGCACTGGTGTGTTGCAAAACCGCGTCATGGCTGCTCTGCCATACCGCCCGACTGGCGCGCAGACCTTGGCGATGGCGCAGATTGCAGCGGATATGAAGCAGGACGCGCGGATGAACCGTCTGCTTCAGGGCGATGTCGGGTCCGGCAAGACGCTGGTGGCGCTGAATGCGCTTTTGATTGCGGTCGAGGCGGGCGGTCAAGGCGTGATGATGGCGCCGACCGGAATCCTTGCCCGGCAACATCTGGAAGGGCTGCGCCCACTGGCCGAATCCGCGGGTGTTGTGCTGGAGATCCTTACCGGGCGCGACAAGGGCGCCGAACGGCGCGCCAAGCTGGCGGCGCTCGCGGCAGGGGACATTCATATCCTTGTCGGGACCCATGCGGTGTTTCAAAAGGATGTCGAGTTCAAGGATCTGCGTCTTGCAATCATAGACGAACAGCATCGGTTCGGCGTTCGGCAGCGTCTGGAACTGGGGCGAAAGGGCGCGGCCGTGGACGTGTTGGTGATGACGGCGACGCCGATCCCCCGCAGCCTCAGCCTCGCGCAATATGGCGATATGGATGTAACCGTACTGGATGAGAAACCGCCCGGGCGCAAACCCGTTGTCACCGCTCTCGTCAACCTGGCCCGTTTGGGCGAGGTGGTGGAAAAACTTCGCGGCGCCATTGCGGAGGGGCGGCAGGCATATTGGGTCTGTCCATTGGTCGATGAAAGTGAAGTCAGCGATCTGAGCAGCGCCGAGGAACGTTTTCGCCACCTTCGCGCCGCCTTGGGCGAGGGACGCGTTGGGCTGGTGCATGGCCAGATGCCCTCCGAGGAGCGGGATCAGGCGATGTCCGCGTTCCAAGGTGGCGCGACGTCTGTTCTGGTCGCCACGACAGTGATCGAGGTGGGTGTGGATGTGCCCAATGCGTCCATCATCGTGATCGAACGCGCGGAAAATTTCGGGTTGGCGCAACTGCATCAGTTGCGGGGCCGCGTCGGTCGTGGCAGCGCGGCGTCGACCTGTCTGTTGATGTATCAGGCGCCCCTGAGCGAAGGCGGAGAGCGGCGGCTGGTCACGATGCGAGATACCGAAGACGGCTTCCGTATTGCCGAGGTCGATATGGAAATGCGTGGCGCGGGCGATGTGATCGGCACAGCGCAATCAGGACTTCCGCGATTCCGTATTGCCGATCTGGAAGGGCAGGCGGGTCTCATGGCCGTTGCGCAAAGCGACGCGAGAAAACTTCTTTCAGAGGACCCGGATCTGACCAGCGCGCGCGGTCGAGCGGCGCGTGTCCTGTTGTGGCTGATGGAGCGTGATCAGGCAATCCGCCTGATCTCAGTGGGTTAGCGACACCGCAGACAAATCTTGGCGATGTTCTCTTAAAGTTCTTTACTAAAGAAGGAAAATAGTAGAACAAAGAGGAAACAAACGTCAGGAGGACGCAGATATGCTACATCAGATCAAGCTTGCCGCGACGCGCTCGCAGGACACCTTGCTGGGTGATGCGTTCGGAGCGGCCGCACTGATGGTACTTTTATTCGGTTTCCTTTACTTCCCGGTCCTTCCCAAAGGCTTTTGAGTTCAGCTTTCTGCCTGCGTAATTCCGCACCCCCACGCGTTTGCATCGACCACCCGATGTCGATGCATCACGGATGACACTGCCTGTCCTCATCCTGCCTCGCGCGCGCGGAATAGCGCAATACTCCGCCGCCATCCTGCCGGGATGTGCGGCGGTTTTTTTTATGGGGTCGCTTCAATCGCCTCGACCGCCGCATCAAGGCTCAGCAAGATCGAGGCATGGCGGTTTTTATATTCCTGTGCCGGGCGCAGCACTTCGAGCCCCTCAAATGGCGCGGGCGGTGTCGGCCCATTCGCGGTCAGCATCTGTTTCAGGGCATCGCGGGCATCGTGGACCTGATCGACGGTGCAGCCGACGATATTGGCGCCTACGACGCTGGCCGCCGCTTGCCCCAAGGCGCAGGCCTTCACATCCTGTCCGAAATCGACGACTTTTCCATCCTTGACCGTCAGATCGACGGTTACGGTGGATCCACATAGCGGCGCGCGCCGACGAGCCGTCGCGCCCGGCGCATTCAGGCGCTGGTGCCGGGGAATATCCGCAGCAAGCGCCAATATGCGCGATGAATAGAGTTTGATCATGTCTGTGTTGGCGGTCATGGCTGGTCCTTCAGTCTCTCTGCCTTTAGATAAGGTGCCGAACGAAAGATGCCAAAGGAAAAGCCGGATGCGCTTTGATCCCGCCAGTCTGAGATACAACGAAGCGGGGCTGATCCCCGCCATCGCGCAGGATTCCGGCTCCGGCGAGGTGCTGATGATGGCCTGGATGAACGCCGAATCCGTCGCGCGAACCTTGGCGACGGGGCGTGTCACCTATTGGTCGCGCTCGCGTCAGGCTTTCTGGGTCAAGGGCGAGACGTCTGGCCATGTTCAGGAACTGGTGGAGTTCAGGGTGGATTGCGACCGCGACTGCCTGCTGCTGAAGATCGTGCAGACGGGTCCGGCCTGTCACACGAACCGACGCAGCTGCTTTTACACGCTCGTCGCCGAGGGCGAGGAAACGATCACCCTGATGCCTATGACCGAATGATGCCGGGCATCGCCCTTCAGGGCAGACCGATCAGGCGGCGTATATCCTGCGCGGTCGCACCGTCGTGTCGATACGTCCGGATAGAGCGGGCATCGTCGCGTTTCGCCAGACGCTTGCCTGTGTCATCCCGGATCAGGCGGTGATGATGGTAGACAGGCGTCGGCAGTTCCAGCAGGTGCTGGAGGATGAGATGGATTACTGTCGCATCAAACAGATCAGTGCCGCGAGGCACCAATGTGATGCCTTGCGCCGCATCATCCAGCACGACCGACAGATGATAGGAAGTGGCCATCGCGGGGCGAGCCAGAACGATATCGCCGATGGCGCCCTGAACTTCATCCCACGCGATGCTGATAGCACCAGAGCGGCCGTCGAGCGCAGCGCCGGTTTCATTGAAGGTCAGGTTTCTGTGACCCAGAGCGGCTTCCGCCCGGCGCATGTCAAGCCTCAGCGGCGTGCCTGCTGGCGGCGGCGAGATCGGCGGGCACCAGGCAGGGCCGGGACGGCACGTGCCGGGATATACCGTGCCATCCGGTCCAACAAGAGGGGCCCCCTCCTGCGGCGCGGCGGCGGCGGCGGCGATGTCGCGCCGCGTGCAGGTACAGGGATAGAGCAGCCCCCGGCGCCACAGGCGCGTGATCGCCGCCTGATAGATGTTGATCCGAGCAGATTGCCGCATCACCGGCTGGGGCCATGACAGGCCAAGCCATGCCAGATCGTCGAAGATCTGCGCTTCCCACGCGGGACGGCTGCGGGATTGGTCAATGTCTTCGATCCGCAGCAGAAAACGACCTTTCTGCGCGGCGGCCATGTCATGCGCCAGAATGGCCGAATAGGCGTGGCCCAGATGAAGCGGTCCGGTCGGTGACGGCGCAAAGCGGGTGGTCGGGATCATTTCATTCAGGGCGCTGCGATTGCGGCGTCCGTTGTCTTGATGGTATCGTCCAGCCATGACTGCCATGCCGCTTTGGCCCGCTCGGTATAGGCCTTGTAGCGGTCACTTCGCCCGCGCCTGCCGCCTTTCAGCCCTTCGACAGGACGGAAAAGCCCGAAATTTATGTTCATCGGCTGGAATGTCTTTGCCTCGGCACCGCCGGTGATGTGGTGGATCAGCGCGCCCACTGCGCTGTCTTGCGGCGGGCTGGGCAGGGGGCGGCCCAAGATCTCCGCCGCTGCCAGCCTGCCGGCCAAAAGCCCCATCGCGGCGGATTCGACATAGCCTTCCACTCCGGTGATCTGCCCGGCAAAACGAATGTGGGGATGCGCGCGCCAACGCATCTGATCGTCCAGCAAGGTGGGTGAATTGAGAAATGTATTTCGGTGGATACCGCCCAGCCGCGCAAACCGTGCATTTTCCAGACCGGGGATCATTCGCAGGACATCAGCCTGTGCACCGTATTTCATCTTTGTCTGAAACCCGACGATATTATACAAGGTTCCGAGGGCGTTGTCGCGGCGAAGCTGGACTACGGCCCAAGGTTTGATGTCCGGCTGGTGGGGATTGGTCAGGCCGACAGGCTTCATCGGACCATGGCGCAGGGTTTCACGGCCCCGTTCGGCCATGACCTCGATCGGCAGGCAACCGTCGAAATAACCGGCTGTCTCATCCTCCCGAAATTCGGTCTTTTCCGCCGCCAGCAAAGCGTCGATGAACGCCTCATAGGTTTCGCGGTCCATCGGGCAATTGAGATAGGCGGTGCGCTCCTCCTCCGTATCGCCCTTGTCGTAGCGCGATTGCATCCACGCGCGCGACATATCGATGCTGTCATGGTGGATGATCGGTGCGATGGCATCGAAAAAGGCGAGCGCATCGCTGCCTGTCTCGCGCGCGATTGCATGCCCCAGCGCGGCCGAGGTCAGCGGCCCGGTGGCGATGATCCAGCGCCCGTTCCTGGGCACCTCCGTGATCTCATCGCCGGAGATTTCTACATTCGGATGGGCGCGCAGCGCGGCAGTGACCGAGGCGGCAAAGGGATCGCGATCGACGGCCAGCGCCCCGCCGGCGGGCAGGCGGTGCTGCTGGGCCATCTGCATGATCAGCCCGCCCGCAGCCCGCATCTCCCAGTGCAAGAGGCCAACGGCGTTTTGTTCATCATCATCCGAGCGGAGGGAATTGGAGCATACCATTTCCGCCAGATCGCCTGTGCGGTGGGCGAAGGTACCCACCTGCGGGCGCATCTCATGGATAACAACCTGCACGCCCATGTTCGCGGCCTGCCAGGCGGCTTCTGCCCCGGCCATGCCACCGCCGACGATGTTGAGTGTCTGTGTCATGTAGCGGCAGATAATGTATAGAGTGTGGTTTGGGAAGAGTGCCTCGGCGGGCCGCTATTGCGTCCAGTCCGGCTGCCGTTTGCCCAGGAATGCCGCAATGCCTTCGGCGGTGTCCTCCAGCATCATGTTTTCCGTCATGGCGCTGCCTGTATAGGTATATGCCTGCTCGACCGGCATTTCCACCTGCTCGTAAAATGCGTGTTTGCCGATGCGCACCGCGCCGCCGAGTTTTGCCGCCACCATTGCGGCCAGATCCATCGTCTCGCGGGTCAGATCGGTGGCCGGAACGGCGCGGTTGATCAGGCCAAGTTCAGCCGCGCGGGCCTCATTGATGAAACCGCCGGTGACCAGCATTTCAAACGCCTGCTTGCGCGGCACATTGCGGCTGAGCGCGACCATGGGGGTCGAGCAGAAAAGACCGATATTGACGCCATTGACGCCAAATCGCGTGCCCTCGGCCGCGATTGCCATGTCGCATGATGCAACCAGTTGACAGCCGGCAGCCGTCGCGATTCCGTGCACCTCGGCGATGACAGGCTGGGGCAGGGCGCGGATGGCCATCATGACCGCCGCGCACCGGTTGAACAGATCGCTGAAATAGGCACGCCCCTGATCGGCAGACTCGCGCGCTGTTGTCATCTCTTTCAGATCGTGACCTGCGCAGAACACCTTCCCCGCCCCGGCCAGAACAACCGCGCGGATATGGGAATCCTCTGCCAACGCAGTCAGATGATCGGTGAGCGCGGTCAGCATGGCATCGCTCAGAGCATTCAGCCGCTCGGGAGAGTTGAGGGTCAGCCGGGCCACCGCGCCGGTATCGCTACGCTCGATCATCGTCATCTTGTCACTCCTGTCTGGATGTCATCATCTGTAACGGCCGGAATGCAGTGAGGAAAGGATGAGTTTGGAGACGGGCGCAGGGCAATTGAAGGAGCTTACAGGAGCAAAGATGCTTATAATTGTCTTTTCGCGCCTGTACAGGTGGGGTATTATAATACCTAATTCTTAAGCCTTTGTTATCATGAAGTTATTTAGAGAAGATGCCAATTGACGCGGCGGGACGGGGAGATATAACCCGTCCATCACTACAGGGCTGGCCATAACGCCGTCCCAATGCGGCAAAATAGGATTCTCCTGACATGAAGACATTCTCTGCGACACCGGCAGATATCGACAAGAAGTGGATCATGATCGACGCGGAAGGCGTCGTTCTTGGCCGTCTTGCCTCGATCATCGCCATGCGCTTGCGCGGCAAGCACAAGCCCAGCTTCACACCTCACATGGACATGGGCGATAATGTTATCGTTATCAATGCCGACAAGGTGCAGCTGACAGGCAACAAGCGCGAAAAGCCGAATTACTGGCATACGGGTCATCCGGGCGGCATCAAATCGCTGACCACGGGCCAGATCCTGGAAGGAAAATACCCCGAGCGCGTCGTCATGCAAGCTGTCAAGCGCATGCTGCCGGGCAACCGCCTGAGCCGCACTCAGATGACCAATCTGCGCGTCTATGCCGGCGATCAGCATCCCCACGAGGCACAAAGCCCCGAACTGCTGGACGTAAAATCCATGAACTCCAAGAACACGCGGGTGGCTCACTGATGGCTGACGAAATCAACACATTGCAGGATCTTGATGCAATCACCACGGGCACTGTACAGGCCGAAGCCGCGCCCCGCGAGCCGGTTCGCGATGCGCTGGGTCGTTCCTACGCCACGGGCAAGCGAAAAGATGCCGTCGCCCGCGTCTGGATCAAGCCCGGATCGGGCAGGGTCGTGGTCAATGGCAAGGAAATGAACACTTATTTCGCGCGCCCGGTTCTCCAGATGATCCTGCGCCAGCCATTCAGCATTTCCGGCACCGAAGATCAGTTCGACGTCATGGCAACAGTTGTCGGCGGTGGCCTGTCGGGCCAGGCTGGTGCGGTCAAGCACGGCATCTCCAAAGCTCTCCAGCTTTATGACCCGAGCCTTCGTGGCGCGCTCAAGGCGGCCGGCTTCCTGACCCGTGACAGCCGGGTGGTTGAGCGAAAGAAATACGGCAAGCGCAAAGCGCGTCGGAGCTTCCAGTTCTCCAAGCGCTGACTTCGGCGATCAAAAATCACAAGAAGCGCAGTTTATACTGCGCTTTTTACTTTTGGGTGCTGGGTTCGCTGGCGGTTACTGACGTAAGCTTACGCAATAGCGCGGCGCATTTATTATCAAACCTTAATGGCGAGCGGGCCTTTCGTCGACTTTAACGACGTAAAATGCCTTGCCGATCTGTATTGAAGCGCGGTCTCTTTCTAATAGCTTTTCGCTTCGGACGGTATCAAAACCCTCTCAGAACAAACTTTCCGTCTCAGGGTGCGACAGTCGGTGTCATGCGTAGAAGCGAAATTTCGTGCTGTCCGTAATCCCAAACCGTCCTTCTTCGAGCTTCCTCAGCTTCCCTTGCCGAAGTAGAAATGCAAACGCTCGCAAACCATCCTCGCGTGAGAATTCATCTGACCGCGCCTCTTGAAGCGTCTGCATCAGCATCGGGCGTGAAAACTCTGGCGTGCCCCCCACATCCGCAAGATAAGCGGCGGCAGCTTCCAGTAAATCTCCAAGGGTGGTTGCGCCTTTCTGTCGCGCAAACGCGGAAAAGCTGATGGTGCTTTCAACGCCGTTTGATGTGCCTGAAGACCTGCTGCCTTTCGCGGGCGTCGTCCGACCCGAATTGCTTGAGCGAAGGGGCGTGGCGGACTCTGCTACTGTGTCAACGCGTTGAGACGCGACGAGTTTGAGGACTGCAGTTCGGCCGCGTGGGACGGCGGCAGGGCGCGGCGTTGCTGAAGGCTGCGACCTACGCGGGCGAACCGCGTGTTTCAGATCCAACCGATAGGGTTGATCATCCACGCCTTTAGCCATCGCTCCTCCGACCTTGCGTTCAGCATCTGTTGCTGAAACGGCGGCGCGCAAATGTTGAAGCGCACTGCGGCGGTGGTGGGCATCCTTTTCCTCAAACTGGGCGGCGGCCTCCGCAAACATCCTGCCCGACTGGGCATCGGATGCGGATGAATCACGTTCAACAGCCACACCGCTTGAATCAGGCGGTACCGTTTGGCGCAGGGTACCTGCAATCATCGGAGCGCTCGGACCTTCGCGCGTCGTCTTTACAGTGCGCAAGACCTCAGCGCGGGGCTCTTCGGGGTGGTGCAGAGGGTGAGGTTGCTTAACGGGGGCTGTGGTTCGTTCGCTTCCTTCCCTTGTCTCTGACACGTCGTTTGAACCCGCGCCTTCTTCCAGCGTATCCCGCGCAGAAGTAAAAGATGGCGTCGTGCCCGCCAGATCATCTAGGGTAGCCCCTTCACTTGTGCCCTCATCCGGCGGGTTTTCATCGACGGAAAAACGCGCCTGAATATCCTCGGCAGCTGCCGCGTCGCCCGGCGTTGGGGCCGGATCAGGTTCAGTCGCATGAGCCACAAAATTTGCCAAAAAATCATCTACATTTTCATCTTCTGCATAGTCATTGCGAGAGGCTGTCGGATCCGTCCCCGCCGCGACTGCGCGCAGGCGGCGAAGCTTGTCGGCAATACTTTCGTCGCCTGACGGGCCGTCCGTTCCCCCGCGATAGGACGGCGTATCCGACCACTTTTTCATGGCAGTTGCGTCAGACAGATCGTCGGCCCGCAGATGCACCCGGAAATCCGAGTCTTCAGGATCCAATACTTCGATGCCACGGGGACCCGTCTTGGCGTTCAAAGGACGATCACTGGTTGAGAGGTCGCGGAAATATTCAGCGATTTCCTTCATCGTGGCCAAGGGATCCTCGAAACCTTCAAGCGTGCACGAAAAGGAGCCATAGGAAACCGTCAGGATCTTGCTATCGTCAGCCATGATGAAAGTCCCTCTGTTTGCCTGCACGGCCACTCTCTACCATGACAGGATGGATGAAGGAGGCCCGAATCTGGACCTTCAGGGTATCATTTCAGGAAAGGAATACGATTTGTTTCTTCACAACACAAAGTTAAGCAGATTTTACGTTGATTGTTGAAAAGAGCATGCCCGTCGGCCTGATCGGGGGTGCCCCGATTTGCGAGAAGGCGCTGACTCTGATGCGGTCGATGGCTGGTCCCGTGGTGGCCGCCGATGGGGGGGCTGAAACGGCGCTGGCACATGGGATAACGCTGGATGCCCTGATCGGAGATTTCGACTCGATTTCGGACGCTGTGCAAAACTTCTACCCTTGTGAAATCCAGCACAGGATCAATGAGCAGGACAGCACTGATTTCGAAAAATGCCTTACAAGGATTGACGCGCCGTTGATCCTCGGGGTGGGGTTTACCGGCGCAAGGCTGGATCACCAGTTGGCGGTGTGCAACGCGCTGGTGCGCCATCCTTGCCGACGTTGCCTTCTGATTGGGCAGGATGATGCGCTGTTCCTCGCGCCGCCGGTGTTTTCACTGGACATGGCGCCGGACACACGCGTGTCGCTCTTTCCCATGGGGGAGGTCGGGGGACGCTCTGACGGGTTGAACTGGCCGATTGACGGGCTGATGCTGGCCCCTGATGGCCAGATCGGAACGTCGAATTTCGCCACTGGACCAATTTCACTGTCAGTAACCGCTCCGAAAATGCTGGTCATCCTACCCGCCGACTATGCCGGGGCAGCCGCGCAAATGCTTATGACGAACCCGGAGCATTGGGGCTGAACCGGCTCAAGGTTGCGGGAGGGGGCGCCGCTCCATATGACGCTCGCGCAGGAATACAAACAGGCCCGACGCGACGATCAGCGCAATTCCTGCCAAGCTGAGCACATCGGGCAGATCGCCGAAAATATAATACCCCAAGGCGGTGGCGGTCACGATCTCCAGATATTGCACGGGTGCCAGAACCGAGGTTGAGGCAAATTTCAGCGCAAAGCTGATACAGATATGACTTGCCGTGGCACAGAGGCCCATGACGACCAGAAGCCCCAAGATCCGGGCATCGGGCCATGACGGGTCGAGGGGCGCGATGCCGGATCCCTGAAACGCCCACAGCACCGACAGCCCGATCGGCAAGGCCGCAACGCCGGTATAGGCCTGAAGCGTTATGGGATGCATTCGTGTCGCCATGCGCCGCGTCAGGATCATGTAAAATGCGAAAAGAAGCGCCGTCACAAGCGGCAGCAGCGCGATCAGGCCGAAATCCTGAAAGGATGGCCGAATGATCAGCAGTGCTCCACAAAACCCGACCGCGCAGGCCCCATACCGGAGTGGGCCGACTGGCTCGCCCAAGAGAAGACCACCAAGAAGCGTCAGGATGAACGGCTCGACAAAAAAGATCGCGATCGCATCCGCGACCGGCATGAACTGCAGAGAATAGAAGAAACACGCTGTCGCGACCAGAAGCAGCCCGGCGCGTACCAGATGCAGCGCCTGCTCGGGCAGGCCCGGGCGGTGCAGCCAGCCCATCGCGGCGGCTAGCGGCATCAACAGAACTGCCTGCGCAAAAAACCGTATAGTGGCAACCTGCGCCACCGCCATGCCATCGCCGATCAGCTTGGCAAAGCTGTCCATCACCGGGGCGATGATCGCAAAGCCGACCATGAACAGGATGCCTAGAGAAACGCGCGCTGTCTGGTCGGTGGCCGGTGGGCTCACCGCGCTGCGCTCAGCAGTTCGGCACGTTGACGGCAAGGCCGCCGAGCGATGTTTCCTTGTATTTATCCATCATGTCTTCGCCGGTCTGGCGCATCGTCTCGATACAGGCATCCAGCGGCACCAGATGCGTGCCGTCGCCGCGCATCGCCAGAGAGGCCGCCGACACGGCCTTGATCGCGCCAAGACCGTTGCGCTCGATGCAGGGCACCTGCACCAGACCCTTGACCGGATCGCAGGTCATTCCCAGATGGTGCTCCAGCGCGATTTCAGCCGCGTTTTCGATCTGCATCGCGGTGCCGCCCATCACGGCGCAGAGCCCGGCCGCGCCCATCGCGGCGGCGCTGCCAACCTCGGCCTGGCATCCCGCCTCGGCGCCCGAGATGGAGGCGTTGAACTTCACCAACCCGCCGATTGCGGCGGCTGTCAACATGAATTCCTCGACCTTGTCCTCGGACGCGCCGGGGTAGTGATCGAGATAATAGCGGATCACAGCCGGCACGACGCCCGCCGCACCGTTGGTGGGCGCGGTGACGACCTGCCCGCCAGCCGCGTTTTCCTCATTGACGGCCATGGCATAGACGCTCATCCAGTCGTTGATCTTGTGCGGGGCGTTCTGGTTAGTGCCGCGTTCGGCGATAAGCGCATCGCGGATGCCCTTGGCGCGGCGTTTCACGTTCAGCCCGCCGGGCAGCGTGCCATCCGTGTTCATCCCGCGCTCGATACAGTCGTTCATCACCTGCCAGATACGTTTGACCCCGGCGGTCATGTCGGTTTCTGCGCGGCGCGATATTTCGTTCGCTCTTTTCATTTCCGCGATGGATTTGCCCGACGCTTCGCTCATCTCCAGCATCTCGACGGCAGATTTGAACGGGTAGGGAACGGGATCGCCCTCATCGGTGTTGCGGCCCGAAGCCAGCTCGTCTTCGGTCATCACGAAACCGCCGCCGATGGAATAATACGTCTCCTGCAGGATCGTGTCGCCCTGTTTGTCGGTCGCCATCAGCACCATACCGTTCGCGTGGCCGGGAAGGTTCGGTCCGAAATCGAACAACAGATCTTCTTTGGGATTGAAGTGCAGCGGCGGCAATCCCTCGGGGTTGACCGTATTTGTTTCGCGGATCTGCTCCATCACCTTCTCGGCCTCATCATGGTCGTAGGTGTCCGGCAGGAACCCGGCGAGGCCAAGGATTGTCGCGCGGTCAGTCGCATGGCCGACCCCTGTGAAAGCCAGGCTGCCATGCAGCGTGCCCTTGACGCCGGCGCACTCAAAAGGCGCGGCGCGTATCTTGTCCAGAAAGCGCGCGGCGGCGACCATCGGCCCCATTGTGTGCGACGACGACGGCCCAATGCCGACCTTGAACATATCGAAAACGGACAGGAACATGATAAGGCCTCCTCGGGACTTCTGGTTGCGGCTGTTGTGCCACGCATCGCGCAGCAATCCTATACCCAATGCGACTTGGGCGGGCAGAGTTTTTCGCCCTGCGTCAAGACGTCCTATGGCGGCGATTTATCGTGGCGGGCCTGCCCGGCAGGTTCAGCGCCGCGTCCATGCGCGAGTTGCGCGATATGACGCGCCCCCTGGAGATGACGCAAAGCCGCGCTGGACGCAGGCGCAGCGCCTCGACCGGATTCGCCGCGTCCAGTACGACAAGCGAGCCCTGCGCGCCAACATGCAGCCCGTAATCGGGCAAGCCCATGATCGCTGCGTTCGCCTGCGTGACCATATCAAAACACCGCGCCATTTCATCGGGCGCGGACATCTGGGCAACGTGCATTCCCATGAACGCCACGTCCAGCATGTCGGCGGTGCCAAGGCTGTACCACGGGTCCAGCACGCAATCCTGCCCCCAGCCGACGGTGATGCCATGCGCCTGCATTTCCTTGACCCGTGTCATGCCGCGGCGTTTGGGGAACGTGTCCTGCCTTCCCTGGATCATGATGTTGATCAGCGGGTTGGCCACGGCCGATACCTGAGCCTCGGCGATCAGAGGCAAGAGTTTCGAGACGTAATAATTGTCCATGGAGTGCATCGAGGTCAGATGGCTCGCATTGACGCGCCCCTGAAGGCCAAGCCGCTGCGCCTCGAAGGCCAGAGTTTCGATATGGCGGCTCATCGGATCGTCCGATTCGTCGCAATGCATGTCGACGCGCAGCCCGCGCTCGGCGGCCATTTCGCACAGATCACGCACCGAGGCCGCGCCATCCGCCATGGTGCGTTCAAAATGCGGGATGCCGCCCACCACGTCCAGCCCCATGTCCAGCGCGCGAATGGTGTTTTCCCGCGCCGTCCGATCACGGTAAAGCCCGTCCTGCGGGAAAGCGACCAGTTGCAGATCGATGTAATCCTTGACCTGTTCGCGCACCTCCAGCATCGCTTCGACGCCCTTCAGCGTATCATCGCAGGTATCAACATGGCTGCGGATCGCCAACAGACCCATCGACGCGGCCCAGTCGCAATAGCTGAGCGCGCGCGCGATCATCTCGTCTGTCGTCATCACCAGTTTCAACTCGCCCCAGAGGCCAATCCCCTCCAGCAAGGTGCCCGATGCATTGATGCGGGGGGTGCCATAGGACAGCGTCGCGTCGAGATGGAAATGCGGATCGACAAAGGGCGGCGAGACCAGATCGCCTGTGGCCTCGATCACTTCGCCCGCCTCGGCCTCCAGCGGTTCCATCGCCGCGATGCGGCCATCCTTGATGCCGATATCGGTGACGCGCCCATCGGGCAGGGTGCCTCCTTTTACGATGATGTTGAACATTAACGCTCTCCCTTGTTGAACGGGACCATGAGGGCGGCGGGCACTTCGGCCCGGCGCGACATCACGACCAGCGCGAGGATAGAAAGGAAATATGGCAACATAAGGAACACCTGATATGGAATGTCCGCACCTATGGGTGTTTGCTGGATGCGGATCTGGGCCGCATCGAAGGCGGCAAAAAGGATCGCCCCCAGCAGCGCCTTGCCCGGCTTCCATGCGCCGAACACGACAAGCGCAATGCAGATCCAGCCCCGGCCGTTGACCATCTCGAAGAAAAAGCTGTTGAAGGCGGACAAGGTCAGAAAGGCTCCGCCCACCGCCATCAGCCCGCTGCCGATCATCACCGCGCCCATGCGGATCGCGGTGACCGATAGCCCTTGCGCTGCCACCGCCGCCGGATTTTCGCCCGACGCGCGCACCGCAAGGCCGAGCGGCGTGCGGTAGAGGATGATTGCCACGACAGCGACCATGATGAAGGCCAGATAGGTCAGCGGCGTCTGCGCAAAAAGGGCGGGTCCGACCAGCGGGATATCCGACAGGAACGGAATTTTCAGGGGTTGAAAGGGCATGATGCTGGGCGGGCTGGTCACTTCAGGCAGGGCAAGACGGTAGGCGTAATAGGTGCTGGAGGTGGCCAGAAGCGTGACGCCCAACCCAATCACGTGCTGCGACAGGCCAAAGGGAACGGTCAGGACCGAATGGATCAACCCGAACCCCATTCCAACAAGGAATGCGACCAGAACACCGGGCCAGAGGCCAAGCCCGGAATACACCGCCATCCACCCGGCAAAGGCGCCCGCGACCATGATCCCCTCGATTCCGAGGTTCAGCACGCCCGCCCGCTCGCAGATGAGCTCGCCCAAGGTGGCAAAGATCAGCGGCGACGCAATACGGATTGCGGCAGTCCAGAAGCTGGCGGTCATGAGGATGTCGAAGATATCCATGGCTATTCCCTTATCACGCGGAACCGGGTCAGCAGGATCGCCACCACCATCAGCAAAAGAGCAGTCGCCAGCATGATGTCGGCCAGATAGGTTGGCACCCCCACCGCGCGCGACATCGAATCCGCGCCGACAAAGATCCCCGCTACGAAGAGCGCAGCGGCGATCACGCCCAAGGGGTTCAGCAGCGCCAGCATTGCCACGATGATGCCCGTATAGCCAAAGCCGGGGCTCAGATCGAGCGTGAGATTGCCCTTGAGGCCCGCCACTTCGGAAAATCCGGCCAGCGCGGCAAGCCCGCCCGACAGAAGCGCCGTCTTGATCAGCACGCGGCCCACGGGGATACCTGCGAATTCCGCCGCGTTGCGGTTCAGCCCGACGGCGCGCATCTCGTAGCCCAAGGTGGTGCGCGCGCTGATCACCCAGACGATCAGCGCCGCGATCAGCGCAAGACCAAATCCCCAATGCAGACGAAGCCCTTGCACGATGCGGGGCAGGCGCGCTTCGGGGATCAGGCGCGGGGATTTCGGCCAGCCCATCCCCATCGGATCCTTCAGCACGCCCTCCAGAAGCATGGAGACGAAGAGCAGGAAAATGAAGTTGATCAGCAGTGTCGTCACCACTTCGTCAACGCCCAGCCTCACCTTCAGCAGCGCCGGAATCAGCAGCAGGATCGCGCCCGCGATCATTGCGAGGATCGCCATGGTCGGCAGAAGCAGAATGGCAGGCCAGTCCAGTATTCCGGCGCCAAGGACCGCGACGACAAGCGCGCCCGCATAAAGCTGCGCCTCGGCGCCGATGTTCCACAGCCGCGCGCGAAAGGCGACGGCGATGGCAAGCCCCGTAAAGATGAGCGGCGTGGCGCGATTCAGCGTCTCCAGCACCGCGAACTTGCTGCCGAACGCACCTTTCAGGATCAGGCCCAACACCGAAAACGGGTTCGCGCCCGCCAGCATCGCCAAGAGGGACGCGATGACCACGGTGGCGGTCAGCGCAAGCGCGGGCGGCGCCAGCGTACGGGCCAGCGAAGGGTTGGCGATAGGCTCAAGACGCATGCGCCGCACCCTCGTCATACCCTTCGCCCGTCATCCACACGCCCAGATCGGCGGGACTCATGGTGCCGCGCGCGAAGGGCGGAGACAGGCGCCCTTCCGAAATGACATGAATGACATCGGACAAGGCCATGATTTCGTCCAGATCCTCGGAAATAAGCAACACGGCCGCGCCGCGATCCCGCGCCGCCAGAAGCTGCGAATGAACGTAATTCACCGCTCCTATGTCCAGCCCGCGCACTGGCTGGTTCGCCAGAATGATTTGCGGTGCGCCTTCCATGACACGGCCCAGAATCAGCTTTTGCATGTTGCCACCCGACAGCAGCCGGATACGTGTGGCAGGGCCGGGGCAGCGCACGTCGTAGCTTGTGATGATCCGCGCTGCAAAATCGCGCGCGGCGCGCCAGTTCATCCAGCCATGGCGGCTGAAGGGCGCGTCCCTGTAGGTCTCCAGAATTGCATTTTCGGACAGGTCGAAATCGGCGATTGTGCCGGTCTTGTGTCGATCTTCGGGAATGCGGGCGATCCCTGCATGAATCGCGGCGCGGGGCGTCCAGTGCAGAACCTCGGCATCGTTCAGGGCCAGCGCGCCGACGGCGGGCCGGATCATTCCCCCAACAAGATCGGCCAATGCCGCCTGCCCATTGCCGGAGACGCCAGCAAGCCCGGTTATCTGCCCGGCACTAAGAGTGAGATTGAGCGCCTTGAGTCCCGGCGCGTTGCCGCGATCCGGGGTGCTGACGTCGCGCAGCGACAGCAGCGGCGCACCTGGAATGCCCGGCGCGGCCTTGGGCACTGTAACCCTACCGCCGACCATGCGGTCCGCCAGATCGCGCCGGTCTGTGCCCGATGTTGCGCCTTCATGCACCACCTTGCCATGACGCAGGATCACCACCCGGTCTGAAATCGTCATCACCTCGTGCAGCTTGTGCGAGATGAAGATGATCGACAGTCCCAGCGCCACCGCCTTGCGCAGGGTATCGAACAAATCGGTCGTTTCCTGAGGGGTCAGCACCGCCGTCGGCTCGTCCAGGATCAGAATCCGGGCATCGCGGTAAAGCGCCTTGAGGATCTCGACCCGCTGCCTTTCGCCCACCGTCAGCGCGCCGACGCGCGCATCCGGATCGACGCTCAGCCCGAAATCCCCCGCCAATTGAGCGAGCCGCGCATGCGCCGCCGCGCGGTCAAGTCCCAGCGCACATAAAGAATGCGTCCCCAACGTGACATTCTCCAGCACTGTCATGTTTTCAGCCAGCGTGAAATGCTGGTGCACCATGCCCACACCCGCCTCCAGCGCCGCACGTGGATTGCCGGGCGGCAGGGCAGCGCCCATGACTTCGACGCGCCCGGAATCGGCCGTATACTGGCCGAACAGGATGTTCATCAGCGTCGTCTTGCCCGCGCCGTTCTCTCCCAGAAGGGCGATGACCTCTCCCTTTTGGAGCGTCAGGCTAACGGAGTCATTTGCCGTCAACGCGCCGAATGTCTTGGTGATCCGGTCGAGCCGCAGGACAACCTGCGCCTCTGTATCATCTGGCATCTATTGCGACTTCGGCTCTTTATCGTTGATCTCGACGGTGTAGGCGCCGGACAGGATCTCGGCCTTGCGCGAGGCAACCAAATCCATCGCCTCTTGCGGCACCTTGCCCTCGAAGGTTCCCAAGGGGGCAAGCTCTGCGCCGCCTTCCTTCATGTAGGAATACACCCCGTAATCAGCTGCCTTGAATGTGCCGGCGCGGACTTCCTCGATCGCCTTGTCCAGCGTGGGCTGAAAATTCCAGACCGCGGATGCGACGACGGTATCGGGGTATTGGCTTTGCGTGTCGATCACGTTGCCGATGGCCAGGACGCCCTTTTCCTTGGCGGCGTCGGATACGCCAAACCGTTCGGCGTAAAGCATGTCCGCTCCGTTTTCGATCATCGCAAAAGCGGTTTCCTTGGCGGCGGGCGGATCGAACCACGATCCGATGAAGCTGACCTGAAATTTTGCATCGGGGCGCGTTTCGCGCACGCCCGCCATGAATGCGTTCATGAGGCGATTCACCTCGGGGATCGGGAAGCCACCGATCAACCCGACATTGCCCGTTTCCGTCATCGCGCCCGCGATGATACCGGTCAGATAAGAGGCATCCTGAATATAGTTGTCAAACACCGCAAAATTCGGCAGGGCAGGGTCTTCCTTGAAGCTTGATCCCAGCAGGAACGCGATCTCCGGATACTCGGCCGCAACATCCCGCGCCTCCTGCTCCACCGCGAATGCCTCGCCGATGATCAGTTGATAACCGCTTTCTGCATATTCGCGCATGACACGGGCGTAGTCGGTGTTGCTGACATTTTCGGAATATGTGTAGTCCACATCGCCGCGTTCGGCTGCGGCGTTAGCGGCCTTGTGGAGGCGGCTGACCCATTGCTGTTCCACGGGGACAGTATAGACGCCTGCAACCTTTATCGTCTCGGCAGCCATGACATGCGAGGTGCCCGAGAAAAGCCCGAATATCAGCGCAGCCGCCGCCGCTGTTGCCATGAAGTGGCGGCGCGTCAGCCCATGCTGCGCTTTCGTTGGTCTGGTCATCGATCGATCCCCCGTTGGATGCTGTACCGAACTCTTGTCCAAATGGTAAAATCAAACGCATATGATTGCCAGCGGATTTGACAGGCGCGCTTAACGTCATTCCGGTGTCGAATGCGCCATTGCACAACATGGCCGCGCGGGGCACGCTGGACCGGTCAGGCTTGTGGATGCAGCCAGCGGTGCCGGGATATGATAATGAGCCCTGATGGGCCACGGAGGATATGTGAACCTTTTTGTTGCGACAGCCATCGCTGCCTCTCTGATTGGCGCGTCTGCGATTGCATCGACCGGGAACGGAGCGGCGGAGGCAGGTTCCGCGATGGCGGTGCCTGGCGGAGATATTGCTGCCGGAGATGCCGCCTTTGCCACTCAATGCACAAGCTGTCACATCGTTAAATCAGACGACGGCGAATTGCTGGCAGGTAATCGTGCAACTGTTGGCCCAAACCTGTACCGAATTGCGGGCCGTCCGGTCGCGGCGGTGAAAGGCTTCAAATATGGCAAGTCTCTGCACGCGGCCGGCGAAACCGGCGCCGTCTGGAGCGAGGAGGAATTTACTGCCTATGTGCAGGACCCTACCGGCTGGCTGAAGGCGAAGCTGGATGATCCCAAAGCACGGAGCAAGATGGGCTGGAAGGTGCGCGATCCGCAAGAGGCGACGGATATTTTTGCGTATCTGCATTCTCTGGCGCCTCCAGAGGAGAAGTAAAAAAGACCAGATGTGGCGGGGTGACGCCGCGGGATTTGGGCATGACCGGTGCCGGAGCGAGAGGCGCGATGATAAAATCCAGCTACATTCCCAAGGGCGCGGCCAGTTTCAGGATCGCGCCCGTCGCCGCGCCCCGTGTTTTCGATTTCGTCCTGCTGCCCAAGCTGACCATGCTCGCCCTGTCTGCCGCGATCGAGCCCTTGCGGGTGGCCAACCAGATATCGCAGCAAGAGCTTTATCGCTGGCGCACCATGACACCGGGGGGCGCGCCCGTGCGCTGCTCGAACAACCTTTCATTAGAAGCGGATGCCCCTCTTGGCCCACCCGCGCGCGGCGCGCGCGCATTCATCTGTTCGGGCGTGGAGCCGGCCGAGACGGTTGATCCGATTGTCACGCAATGGGCCGCGCGGCAGGTGGCGCATGGAACCCCCGTCGGCGCAATCTGCACCGGTGCCTTTACCCTCGCGCGGGCGGGGCTTTTGCGCGGGCGCACCTTCACCCTGCACTGGGAAAATCAACCCTCCTTTGTCGAGGCGTTCCCGGACCTTGTACCTACACCCAACCTTTATGAAATTGATGGCGATCTGATGACGGCGGCGGGGGGGTCGGCGTCGACTGATCTGATGCTCAATGTGATCGAAGAGGATTACGGACCCGATTTCGCGCTGGTCGTGTCCGATATGTGCCTGCACGGGCGGAGTCATTCCACCCACATGCCGCAGCAAACGGCGCGATCGGCAGTGATCGGCAGCCGCAACCGACACCTGATTGCGGCGATGCGCGTGATGCAGATAAACCTCGAAGAGCCGCTGAGCGTGGAGGAGATCGCGGCCAATGTAGGCATCTCCAAGCGCCAGTTGGAACGCAGTTTTACCCAGCATACCGGGCTCAGCCCACGGCGCTATTACACCGACATGCGGCTGGCGCGTGCTTACTCGCTGCTGTCGGAAACGGATTTGCCCATTGTCGAAATTGCCGCTGCAACAGGGTTCGGCGGCACCTCGGCCTTTGCCCGGGCCTTCCGGGCCAAATTCGACATGGCGCCGGGCAAGTTCCGCCGCCGCTGGTGACCCGCGCCAAAAACAGTGGGCGCCGCCAAATCAGGTGTGTCCGTGGAAGAATGCCGGTTCGTTCATCTCATGCGAGGCAAATGAAATAATCCTTCCGGGCGCGCAAATACAACGGGAGGGGTACCAATACCGGCTCATTCATCAGGAGCGATCAGCCCCAGACCGCGCAGGTAGATGCCGATGCCGGATTCCAGCAGATCCTCTGGCGCAAAGGGGCAGGCGGCGCCCGGCGACCCACGCGCGAAAAGCTCCACCACGCCGTGGCTCATCGCC
This sequence comes from Rhodobacterales bacterium, assembly GCA_030540655.1. Taxonomy (GTDB): domain Bacteria; phylum Pseudomonadota; class Alphaproteobacteria; order Rhodobacterales; family Rhodobacteraceae; genus Roseovarius. The sequence goes on along the minus strand of JAUNVT010000035.1, from coordinate 1,509 downwards.
CAGATATGGGCGGAAAACATGGCGGCGGGCGGGCGTTTGGCCTGCGGGATATGCTGTGACAACTGAGCGGCCGCCTGCTCCAGAACGCCGCGGGCAGCGGCGGCGGCGGCGGCGAGTTCGGGGGTGCGGTTGACGGATATGCCGCTTTCAAACATTGCGATATAGTGGCCCGGATGCTTGCGGGCAAAGGCCAGATATGCGCGCCCCGTCGCCTCGAACGCCGCCAACGCCGATGGCTGGCCCGAGCGGTAGGCATATTCCATCAGCGCACCGAACATCTCATAGCCTTGCAGCGCGGCCTCGGTGATAAGGTCATCGCGTCCGGCAAAGTGGCGATAGACCGCCGCAGGGGTCACACCCGCCTGTTTTGCAGCTTCTGAAAGAGTGAAGCCTGCCGGACCCTTGGCTTCGATCAGCTTCAACGCCGCCTCGACCAACGCCTGCCGCAGGTTCCCGTGGTGATAGCCGCGCTTAGACATCCGTGCCCTCGGCGGGCGACCAGATTTCAAGCCCCGCACTGATCGATGCATCGACCTCGCCTATGGCACCGGCATCCTTGCCCTCATAGGGCACTGCACACAGGACACGGCGGATGACCGCCAGACGGGCGCGCCGTTTATCGTCGGACCGGATAATGGTCCACGGCGCGTGAAGGCTGTGCGTGCGCTCCAGGGTGCTGTTGATCGCGGCGGAATATTCATCCCATTTCTTCAAGCCTTCGACATCGATCCAGCTAAGCTTCCATTGTTTGAGAGGATCGGATTCGCGCCCCAACATGCGGCGTAGCTGCTCGGCACGGCCCACGTTCAGCCAGATCTTGATCAGGATGATACCGTCCTGCACCAGCATCTTCTCGAAGCTGGGTGTCTGATCGAAGAACAGTGCGCGCTCTTCCTCGGTGCAAAATCCGAATACCGTTTCCACCACACCGCGATTATACCAACTACGGTCATAGCAGACGATTTCGCCCGCGGCGGGCAGGTGCCGGATATAACGTTGAAAATACCATTCGCTCTGTTCCAGTTCGGTGGGCCTCGGCAGGGCCACGACGCGCGCGCCGCGCGGATTCAGATGCTCGCGCAGGCGCTTGATGGCACCGCCCTTGCCGGCGGCGTCCCGGCCCTCCAGAACGACGGCGATGCGCGCGCCGTGGGCCTTAGCCCAGGACTGCATCTTGACCAGCTCAATCTGCATTGCCTTCAGTTGCGCCTCATAATTTTGGCGGCCCAAAGGTTTTGAGTAGCGATAATCATCGCCCAATATTGGCCTTTTTCCAGCTGAACGGATCGCCTGACGGATTGTATCGGGAGCACCATGCTGAAAAAATGCGCTGATGGCGCCATCGAAGGGAAGAGTCATTCGGGGCAAATCCTTTTGCGCACTGGGCGGTCGGCGCAGTATGGGCCGCACTGCGCCGGGGTGCAATCGCGCGCCCACCAAGCTGCTGAAGAAACCGGCTTTGGAGAATACTTCTCCGGGCGCCACGGTTCGAAGGTGGTTCTTTTGCGG
>JAUNVT010000247.1 GCA_030540655.1 Rhodobacterales bacterium | reverse complement strand
ATCCGGGCCTTTCCGAAGGTCGGCGGTATTACACCATCCGGTGGGACACTATCGCCATATCTTTGGGGTACAGCACGCCTTGCATATAGGGCCCGCGCGGTCTATAGGCCGGCTTACTAGAAATCCGCAGGCACGGGCGGGCCGACCGGGACAGACATCCCCGGCAGTCCACCGGTTGAGGCAACCCCTCTCTCCCCGTGCCGAGGCGAAAACCGGAAAAAGGAATACCCATGGCTCTTCCCGAGTTCACTTTGCGTCAGCTGCTTGAGGCCGGCGTTCATTTTGGCCACCAGACGCAGCGTTGGAATCCCCGCATGGGCGAATTCATCTATGGCGCGCGCAACGGCATCCACATCATGGACCTGACGCAGACTGTCCCCATGCTGGACGCTGCGCTGAACGTCGTGCGCGAGACGGTCGCCAAAAACGGCCGCGTTCTGTTCGTCGGCACCAAGCGCCAGGCCGCAGCCCCCGTAGCCGAAGCCGCTGAAAAATGTGCACAATATTACATGAACCACCGCTGGCTGGGCGGCACGCTGACCAACTGGCAGACGGTATCCAAATCGATCCACCGCCTGAAGGAAATCGACGAGGCGCTGGAATCGGGTGCCGAGGGCCTGACCAAGAAAGAACGTCTGGGCATGGAGCGCGATCAGGGCAAGCTTCAGGCTTCCCTCGGCGGTATCCGCGAAATGGGCGGCGTTCCCGACCTGCTTTTTGTCATTGACGTCAAGAAGGAGGCGTTGGCCATCGCCGAGGCGAACAAGCTGGGCATTCCTGTCGTGGCCGTCGTTGACACCAACTGCTCGCCCGACGGGATTGATTACATCATTCCCGGCAATGATGACGCAGCGCGCGCGATTTCGCTCTATTGCGATCTGGTCAGCCGGGCCGCGCTGGACGGCATGACAGCCCAGATGGGCGCCGCCGGTATCGACATTGGCGAGCTGGAAGAAGCCCCTGTCGAAGATCTCGCCTCCACTGGCGTCGAGACGGGCAATATTTCGCATGAGGCCGTGCACGATGACATGGCAACCAAGGATGCGCCGCTGGACATCAAGTCAACCGAAGAAGTCTCGGAGATGGCCGCAAAGGCTGGCCAGAACAGCTGATTTCGGTCGCAAGATCCGCATCTTAACAGTGCCCGGCGAAGATGATCGCCGGGCCATACCGATTTATTAGGAGAGCCAGATGGCGATCACAGCTGCAATGGTGAAGGAACTGCGCGAATCGACAGGCGCAGGCATGATGGACGCCAAGAAGGCGTTGACGGAAACAGATGGCGACATGGAAGCGGCCAGCGACTGGCTGCGCACCAAAGGCTTGGCAAAGGCCGCGAAGAAGTCCGGGCGGACCGCAGCCGAGGGCCTCGTTGCCGTAAAGGTTGAAGGTGGCCGCGGCGTTGCGGTCGAAATCAACTCGGAAACCGATTTTGTCGCCAAGAATGCCGATTTTCAGACCATGGTCGCATCTGTTGCGGACACCGCGCTGCAAGTTGATGATGTAGACGCGCTGAAGGCGGCTGACATGGGTGGCAAATCGGTCGAGGATACGATAACTGCCAAGATCGCCACCATTGGCGAAAACATGAGCCTGCGTCGCATGGCATCGGTTTCGGGCGATACTGTCGTCTCCTACGTCCACAATGCCGCAACTGATGGCATGGGCAAAATCGGGGTGCTGGTCGCGCTGACCGGGGACGAGGCTTTTGGACGCCAGATCGCCATGCATATCGCCGCGACCAACCCCGCTGCCCTGAACGAGGCTGAGCTTGACAGCGCAGTCGTCGAAAAGGAAAAGCAGATCCAGATGGATATTGCGCGCGAGAGCGGCAAGCCCGAGCAAGTCATCGAGAAGATGATCGAGGGCCGCATGAAAAAATTCATGTCTGAATCTACGCTCATGGGGCAATCCTTCGTGATGAACCCCGACCTGACGGTGGAGGCAGCCGCAAAGGAAGCGGGCGTGCAAATCACCGGCTATGTCCGGCTGGAAGTGGGTGAAGGCATTGAAGTGGAAAAAGAAGATTTCGCCGCTGAGGTCGCCAAGGCCGCCAAGAACTGACTGGTGGATCAATCCGGAAGAAACAGGGCGGGCCGGATGGCTCGCCCTGTTTTGTGCAAGAATTTAATAAACAACTTTACCAATTACCTGTTTGGTTAATTCAGGTTAATGTCATGGATGTGAAGTTGGACCAAGCGGGTCCCGTTCGTATCCAGGAGACAATTGATGTATAAGAATATTCTCATCCCTATCGTTTTTGATGGGGCGGGCGGTCATTCAGAAAGCCTTGAATGTGCTTCTGCTCTTTCCGAGGCCGGCACCAATATCACTTTGCTCCATGTGATCGAAAATCTTCCCTCATATGTGGTTGCCTATCTTCCCGAAAAAGCGACCGATCGTTTACGAGCCGAGTTGCGCGATGAGATGGAAAAGCTGGTGAAGAAGGTGCCAGGCGCAAAGGGAGAGCTTATCAACGGACATGCGGGCCGTGCCATAATTGAATACGCCAACAACCATGCGGTAGATCTGATCGTGATAAAGTCCCATCGTCCCGGTTTTCACGATTACTTTCTGGGCAGCACCGCAGCCTATGTGGTTCGGCGTGCCCAATGCGCGGTCCATGTGATCCGATAGGATATTTGACCGCGAGCGTTCATTGAACCTGCCACGCGATGAGATTCACCCGTCCCGCGTCAAATGCCCGAGCAACGCGTCCATCGCCAGCGGATAGCCTGCCGCGCCGAACCCGCAGATCACCCCCAATGCCACACGAGCGATGTAGCTCACATGGCGAAATTCTTCGCGGGCGTGCACATTCGACAGATGCAGTTCGATGACCGGCAGCTCTACCGAAGATATCGCATCCATCAGCGCAATCGACGTATGGGTATAGGCGCCGGCATTCAGGATAATGCCGTCATGCGCGCCCTTTGCGGAGTGGATGGCCTCTAGCAGCGCGCCTTCGCTATTGCTTTGCAGGAACGCCACATCCATGCCCAGCGCTTCACCGTGGGAGCGGCACAGCGTCTCGATATCATCCAACGTGATATGTCCGTAAACCTCCGGCTGGCGTGTACCCAGCAAATTCAGGTTGGGTCCATTCAGTATCAGAATCGAGGTCATCGGGGCGGCTCCTTTCACATCTCCATCTAGAGTATCCATCTTGATCAGGCAATTTTAGCGTCCATTCGCGGGATAATGTCCCACCGGATGGTGTAATACCGCCG
>JAUNVT010000034.1:16797-25206 GCA_030540655.1 Rhodobacterales bacterium | reverse complement strand
TCACAGAAAGAAAGCCTTGGGAATCCCGAATCCGATCAGGGCCGATACGCTCTAATTTGCTGCCATAGTGAGATGATCACGCTATCGCAGAAGGCGCTCGCCTCAAACTCCGGCATCAAACCAATCGATTTTATAGATTGTAACTACCAGATCTATACGTTGGAATGATCTTCCCTCCGTTGCTATCTGCAAATCAGAAGAGCGCGAAAGGACATTCAGATGGCACATGTACAGACAGATTATATAAACCGGGTGACGCGCCTTCCGTTATGGATTCATCCCCAAAAGGGAAGCATCTGGCCGGGTCTTGTCTTGTCGGCGGCAATTGCGGCGCTTGCCTTTGGCTTGCGGATCATTCCCGGCATCGGGGTGCTCAGCCCGTTGATCATCGCAATCCTGATCGGCATGGCATTTCGAAACCTGATCGGAACGCCCGCCATTGCAAAGCCGGGGGTCACTTTCAGCCTCAAGCGGGTGCTAAGGGCGGGTATCGTCCTCCTGGGCCTGCAATTGACCGCTCAGCAGGTCATCGAGGTCGGTGGCGTGGGGCTGGCGCTGATCATCGCGACGCTGGTGGCAACCTTTGCCTTTACGACTTGGCTGGGCCGCGCGCTTCGCATTGATGCGGGGCTGACGCAACTGATCGCGGCTGGTAGTTCGATCTGCGGTGCGTCCGCGGTCATTGCCACGAATACAGTAACCCGCGCGCGGGACGAGGATGTAGCCTATGCGGTGGCTTGCGTCACCATTTTCGGCTCGCTTTCGATGGTGCTGATGCCACTGGTGGGCGGGGCGATGAATATGGGACCACACGCCTTTGGCCTTTGGACCGGCGCGTCGATTCACGAGGTCGCGCAAGTGGTTGCTGCCGCCTATGCACGGGGAACCGAGGCCGGGGAATTCGGCACCATTGCCAAGCTGACCCGTGTCATGATGCTGGCCCCGATGGTGCTTATGCTGGGGGCTGCCGCTGCGCGCCGGATGCGCAAACAAGGCGGCACGTCGGAGCGCACCGCGCCGCCGATGCCGTGGTTCGTGCTGGGTTTTGTTGCCATGGTAGGGCTGGCCAGCACCGGCTGGATGCCTGACGTGACCGAGCCCTTCACCACAGGCACCACCCAGTTCCTGCTGGCCACCGCCCTTGCCGCAATGGGCTTGGAGACGGATATGCGCAAGCTGGCGGCCGAGGGTGTACGTCCCGCGTTGCTGGGCGCCGGTGCTTGGGTTTTCGTTTCCCTTTTCAGCCTCGGTCTGGTCTTGTTGCTTGCATGACGCTGGAGCAGCTCCGTATTTTCATCGCCGTCGCCGAGCGTGAGCATGTCACACAGGCGGCGGCATATCTGAATCTGACACAAAGCGCGACCAGCGCCGCCATTGCCGCGCTGGAGGAACGCCACGCGGTGCGGCTTTTCGATCGGGTCGGGCGGCGCATCGTGTTGACGGATGCGGGCCGGCTGTTTCTGGGCGAGGCGCGCGCCGTTCTGGCCCGCGCAGAGCAGGCAACACGGCTTCTGGGTGATCTGGCCGGGCTGAAGCGCGGCACGCTGCGCCTTGCCGCCAGCCAGACCGTGGCAAATTATTGGCTTCCCCCGCTCATGCAGAAATTCCACGTGGCTCATCCGGGTTTCGTGCTGGAGCTTGTTCCCGCCAATACGGTCGATGTGGCGCGGATGGTTCACGCGGCGACCGTCGATCTGGGCTTTGTCGAGGGCGAAATCACCGACTCCGCGCTGTCGATCCAAAGCGTGCCGGGCGACCGATTGGCATTGGTTGTCGCGCCGGGGCACGTTTGGGCGAACCGGCCTCCGACCCGCGCGGCTGATCTGAAATCCAGCCCTTGGGTGCTGCGCGAAATCGGGTCCGGCACACGCGCCGTGTGTGAAAACGTCTTTGCACAGCGCGGCCTCGGGATCGGGGAGATCGACGTTGCGTTTGAGCTGCCCTCCAATGAGGCCGTGCGCGTCGCGGTCGAATCGGGCGCCGGGGCCACGATCATGTCGATGCTGGTGGTCGCGCAATCAATCGACGCGGGTCGGCTTGTCGCGGTGGCGTTCGACATTGCGCCGCGCCAGTTCCATGTGCTGCGGCACAAGGAAAGGCATCTGTCAGTGGCCGAGCAAAGGTTTCTGGAGCTTGTCCAATGACCTCTGCCGCCTGTGCGATCACTCCTCCCCTGCACGCACCACGACGGACATGCCGGGGGCAAGGCGGGCGGCCTCGGGCTGATCTTCGTCGATGCTGATGCGCACGGGCAAGCGCTGCGCGATCTTGATGAAATTCCCGGTCGCATTGGCGCTGCCAAGCACGCTGAACTCCGACCCCGTCGCGGGCGAGAACCTTTCGATCGTGCCCTTCAACACAGCATCGCCCAAGGCATCGACTGTAAACGTGACCTTTTGCCCGATATGCAGCCCGGCGATCTGAGTTTCCTTGAAATTGGCGACGATCCATATCGTTTCAGGCACAAGCGAGGCCACCCGCGTGCCGGGGGTCACATATTGCCCGACCCGCGCCGCCACCTCTCCCAGCGTGCCGGCAACAGGGGCCGCGATGGCGGTGTTCTCCAGATCAAGACGTGCAAGGTTGACGCCCGCCTCCATCTGCTCCACCGCCGCCGCAAGCGACAGCCGCCTGGACGCAACCGAGGCCAGATCCTGGCGGGCCGCCTCGGCCTCGGCGCGGGCGCGGTCAAGGGCGGCAGCGGCCTGGGTGTAGACCAGCGCGTCCTGCTGCGCCTCCCGTTCGGTGATCACACCGCGCTTGGATAATTCGCGCGCGCGGTCCAGATTGTCGCGCGCCACATCCAGCGACGCCTTCATCGAGGTTATGCCCGCCTCGGTGGACGCAACTCCTGCCTCGGCGGCCAGCCTCTCCTGAAGAGCGTTGTCCAGCGCGGCCCGCGCTGTCTTCAACTGCGCGGTCGCCTGCGCCAGCTTCTGCTCATAGCTGCGCGCGTCGATTCGGACGAGGACATCGCCGATGCCGACTTCCTGATAGTCCTGCACCAGCACTTCGGCGACGCGCCCCGCCACCTGCGGGGAAAGAAACGTGACCTGCCCCTGCACAAACGCGTCTTCGGTCAGATGCACACGTTCGGAAAAGGGCGGCAGACGCCATGCATAAAGCACGCCCGTTACCCCCGCCACGCCGATCAGTATGGCAAGAAGGGTGGCGACATGGCGGGTGAATTGTGACAGCATTCGGAGGCCTTTTCAGTCATCAGATTCGGCAGCGTCGCCGCGAAGGGCGGTCAGCGCAATATGCCCCAGGAGCAGCGCCAGCGCGAGGGCCGACACCCACGCGACCATGTGAAATGCGTCCCCATAGGCCATGACAGCCGCCTGCTGCGCCGCCTGTCCTCCCAGACTCCGCGCCGCCTGCGCCGCGCGCTGCGACGGATCAGCGACCGCCCCGGCCAGCGCGGCAAGACGTTCGGCGACAAGCGGATTGGTGGCCGGCATCGCCTCGTAAAGCCGCTCCAGATGCAGGCGCTGTCGGATCTGGATGAAGCTCGAAAAGACTGCGCCGCCGAAGATACCGCCGATTTTCTGCGTGATGAGGAACACGATGATGAAGCTGAGGATATATTCCCGCCCGCGTGCCAGCGCCGACCGCATGCCCAGCGACAATGCAGGCGGCAGGAACAGCGCTGCAGCCAGCGCGATCATCAGTTGCGACAGATACATCTGCTCGGGCCCCGTCTGCGAGGTAACGCGCGCATCCATCAGCGATCCTGCGATCAGCAGGCCAAGGGCAACGACATGAAACCACGGCTCGCGCCCCGGTTTCATGGTCAGCGCGCAGATGGCACCGCCAAGGATCGTCGCCCCGAGAATGATCGCCCACAGCACCTGCATCTGATCGTTCAGCAGCCCAAGCGTGCGAAAGAACCCGGCAGCGCCCGATGTCTGCTCGCTCAGAACGAGGCGAAAGAGCAGCATGGTAGAAGCGAAATGCAACATCGAAGGGCTGCTGAGCCAGCGGATATCCAGAAGCGGCGTCTTGCGGTTCAACTCGGCCACCGCGCCAAGGGCAAGCGCGCCAAGGGCAGCCGCCAGCATCCATCCCAACCAGTCATGTTCCGTCCACCAGTAAACCGGTCCCAAGACGAAAACGACGGCAAGCGATCCGAAACTGGCCGCGATCAGGATGAAGGAGATCACATCGGCGCCCTGAATGGTCTTCTCGCGCGGCGGAGAGGCAAGCGGAAAGATATAGATCAATCCCAGACAGATCGCCGCCAGCGCCACCTCCATCGCGGTCAGCCCGTGCCACAGCCCCACCTCCAGCAGATGCGGTGAAATGAGCCGCGTCAGCGGGGCGGCGATAAAGATCACCGTCAGGACAAAGCACAGCCCCCAGGTCAGCTTGCGCTCGGGCGGGAACGGCTCCAGCGTGTAAAGAAACGCGAGCGACGTCATCGGCGCCGCTGCCACGCCCGAGATGAAACGCACGCCAAGTGTCGAATAAAAGTCGCTGGCCGCATAGTTCAGCAGCGTCGCCGCGATGAAGAAGATGATGGATATTTCGGCAAAGTTACGCAACCCGAACTGCGCGCGGATCTTTATCAGCGCGGCAGTCAGCGACACGTTGGGCGCCATGTAGACCGCGACCATGAGCGATGTTTGCGCCTGCGTGGCACCAAACGCGCCCTGCAATTGCTGCACATTGGCGGAAACCATATTCTGGCTGAACCCCTGCGCCGCCGCGAGCACCGCTGCTGTCAAAAGAAAACCGGCCGCGCGCAGGGGCGGCATGGTCAGCGCAGGCGCGCGGGCCACCTGATCCGACTGCTCTGCCTGCGCCATCCGGCCTCCCCGATTCCCCATCATCGGAAATATCGATCTTCGGGCGGAACAATTCAATTCAACAGCCCGTTTCACCTGTATCGCTTCCCGCAGGGTCATGGCCCCAGCGGCCCGGAAATTGCAAGACATACGGACCCGACCATGAAAACCCGAAGCTGGATTGTCCTTCTCCTTGCCCTGACTGTCGTGCTGATCGCAGCGGGAGTCGCGCTGGTCAGACGTCCTGAAATCGATGCGGTGGATCAGAAGCCATCGGATGACCGCGCGCTGGTTCAGGCCGGATGGGAACTGACACAGCTTGGCAACTGCGCAAACTGCCACACAGCCGCGGGCGGCCAACCCTTTGCGGGCGATTATCCGCTGGAGACGCCCTTTGGCACCATCCGCTCCAGCAACATAACCCCGGACCGCGAGACCGGCATCGGCACCTGGAGCGAGGCTGCCTTCCGCCGCGCGATGCGTGAGGGGGTGGACCGCGAGGGGGCGCATCTTTATCCCGCCTTTCCCTACACGCATTTCACCAGGGCCAGCGACGAAGATATCGCCGCGCTTTATGCTTATTTCACCACGTTAGCTCCGGTAAGCCATGAGGTAGCGGGGAACGGTCTGCCCTTCCCCTTCAACATCCGCGCGCTGATGGCCGGATGGAACCTGCTCTTTCTGGACAAGGGACCGGCTCCAGAGCCAACATCCGACCCGCTGGACCGTGGCCGTTATCTGGTTGCCTCTGTCGCGCATTGCGGCGCCTGCCACACGCCGCGCAACGTGCTGGGGGCTGAAAAATCCGGCGAGGAACTGACCGGCGCGGAAATCGACGGCTGGCACGCCCCTGCCCTCACCGGCCCCCAGGCACGCGGCTGGAGCGTGGAGGAGATGACGCGCTACCTTACCCAAGGATTCAGCACGCAGCATGGCGCGGCAGCCGGGCCAATGGCCGAAAGCGTGATCAACATCCGCCGCGCATCGCCCGAGGATGTGAAGGCGATGGCAACCTACATTGCCAGCCTCACCCCCGATGAGCAAAAACCTCTGGATCCCATCGACAATGGCCGTGGCGAGGACAGCGCCGCTGCACAGCTTTATGAGGCAGCCTGTGCCAAATGCCACGAAAGCGGGCGGAACCCTGGCCCCTCCAATGCGCTCTCCCTGTCGATCTCTCCTGCCCTGCGGGATGATAGCCCGACAAATGCCGTGCGCACCATCATTGGCGGGATCACGGATTACCGTGATGACGGAGGCCCCTACATGCCCGCCTTTGAGGACATGCTGGACGATGCCCAGATCGCCCAAGTGACGCGCTATCTCCGCCAGCGTTATGGTGACGGGCCTGAATGGCAGGATCTGGACAGTACAATTGCAAAGGCCCGCAGCGCGGGAAAGGAACAGGATGACAATCAGGATTGAAGTCAACGGCAAGACGCACGATCTGACAGGCGATCCGACGATGCCGCTGCTCTATGCGCTGCGCGGCGAGATTGGCCTGAAAGGCGCCAAGTTCGGCTGCGGGCTGGGGCAATGCGGCGCCTGCACCGTGCTGGTGGATGGCAAGGCGGTTTTTTCCTGCCTGATGCCCGTCAGCGCGCTGGAGGGGCGCAAGGTCACCACAACCGAAGGGCTGATGCAGGACGGCAAACCAAACAAGGTGCAGCAGGCGTTCATCGACGAGCAAGCGGCCCAATGCGGCTATTGCATCGCCGGAATGGTCATGCGCGCGCAATATCTGCTGGACCGCAATCCCCACCCGAGCGAGGCCGAAATACGCGCGGGGATGCAGGCCAATCTGTGCCGCTGCGGCACCCATGCCGCGATTTTGCGCGCAGTGCGCCGCGCAGCCCAAGCCTGAAGGAGCCGGATCGATGGCAAATATCTCCACAATGTCGCGCCGCGCAGTTCTGAAAAATGCAGGCGGCATGGTCGTGGCCTTTGCCTTGGGCAGCGCCGCGCGCCCGGCCCGGGCAATCGAGGCGGGCACGTTGAAATCGGTGGTGGAAGGTATCGTCAGCAGCTATCTTTCGATCGATACGGCGGGCAAGGTAACGGTCTACAGCGGCAAGATCGATTATGGCACGGGCGTGCGTACCGGCATGGCGCAGATCGTCGCTGAAGAGCTTTCGGTGCCGCTGACGGATGTGACGGTGATCGAGGGCGATACGTCGCTGACACCTGATCAGGGTCCGACCTATGGCAGCAACAGCATCGAGGTGGGAGGGATGGAGATCCGCCGCGCCGCCGCCACCGCGCGCGAGGCGCTGACGGATCTGGCCGCCGAACGGTTGAACGTCCCGCGCGGCACGCTGACCCTGACAGATGGCGCGTTTTCCGCAGACGGCCGCACGGCCGGTTACGGCGATCTGATGGAGGGCAAAACCCTTTCGCTGGATGTCGATGAAAACGCCACGCTGAAAAACCCCGGCGAGTACAGTATTGTGGGTCAAAAGATCCCCCGCCCGGAGATTCCCGGCAAAGTGACGGGTGGCTTCACTTACATGCAGGATTTCCGCCGGGAAGACATGCTGCACGGTGCGGTGGTCCGTCCGCCCGCGCTTGGCGCGGCGCTGGAATCGGTGGACGAGGAATCGCTTGCGCATATTCCCGATCTGGTGCGCATCGTCCATAAAGGCGATTTTCTGGCGGTGGTCACGCGCAACGAATGGTCCTGCGTGCGCGCCGCACGCGAACTGGTTGCCAGATGGTCCGCCTCCGAAACCCTGCCGGACCAAAGAAAGCTGTGGGAGCATGTGCGCACCACGCCCATCGTCCAGGATGACGTGACCAGCGATATCGGCAATGTCGACAGCGTAAAGGGCGGAGATGAAATCAATGCCACCTATCAATACGCCATGCAGACCCACGGATCGATAGGCCCGTCCTGCGCTGTGACCGAGTTCATCGACGGGCAGTTGATCAACTGGTCATCGTCGCAGGCCACACACCGCCTGCGGGGCCAGCTTGCCGAAATGTTCGGAATGGACGAGGCGGACGTGCGCTGCATCTACCTTGAGGGCGCAGGCTGTTACGGGCGCAATGGGCACGAGGATGCGGCGGCCGATTCCGCGCTTCTGGCACGTGAAATGGATGCGCCCGTGCGCGTCCAATGGATGCGCCATGACGAACATGGCTGGGACCCCAAAGGCCCGCCAACGCTGATTGATCTGTCCGCTCGCATGGACGGTTCGGGCGAAGTCGCGGCGTGGCGATCGGAATTCTTCATTCCGCAGGGCGCGGGCGGCGCGGTGGAGTTGCTCCCGGCGGGCCTTGCCGGCATGCCCACGACGACCGAGCTGAACCCTGGCGGCATTACCAATGACAGCGCCATCCCCTATCAGTTTCCCAACATTCGCACCACTTGCCACAGATTAGAGACGACCCCTCTGCGCCCCTCATGGATACGCGCGCCCGGCCGTATGCAGAACACCTTTGCCAATGAATCATTTCTTGACGAAATAGCAGCCCTGCGCGGCGTCGACCCGCTTCAGTTCCGGCTGGACCGGATCGATCCGCAGGATGAACGCGGGCGCGCTGTTCTGGAACGTCTGCGCGACCTTTCCGAATGGGAAAGCCGCCCGTCGCCGCGGGATGATACGGGCGAAACGCTGCTGAA
>JAUNVT010000034.1:0-16697 GCA_030540655.1 Rhodobacterales bacterium | reverse complement strand
CCGAATGGGAAAGCCGCCCGTCGCCGCGGGATGATACGGGCGAAACGCTGCTGAAGGGCCGCGGCATGGCCTATGTCAAATACGAGCTGCGTCGCACCTATGTCGCCGGTGTCGCCGACGTGGAACTTGATCGCAATTCGGGAGAGATCCGCGTGACAAGGTTCCATGTCACCCATGATTGCGGCCAGATCATCAATCCTGTCGGTGTCCAGTCACAGATCGAAGGAAACGTGATCCAGACCACCAGCCGCACATTGATGGAAGAGCTGACCTTCGACCGCTCCATGGTCACTTCGCTGGATTGGGCGACATACCCCATCCTGCGATTTGACGCGGTGCCGGAGGTGGTGATCGACCTGATCGACCGTCCCGATGAGCCGCCCTGGGGCGCTGGAGAGCCGGCATGCGCCATTGTGTCAGCCGCGATTGCCAACGCGGTCTTTGATGCCGCCGGTATCCGCCTGCGGTCGGTCCCCTTCAAGCCCGCCACAGTGCGCACTGCATTGAAAGAGGCCGCAACACGCGCATCAGCTTCGTCATCGGCATGATCCTTTTTATCTGTAAAAGGAACCCTCCGAGAGGCTGAGGGTTGTCTGGTTTCAGAACAACGTTAGAGGAGTTTTTGAAATGACGATGCCGATGTTCAAGCAGTTTGCAGCCTCCGTTGCAGCCAGCGCGCTGCTGGCCGGGGCAGCCTTTGCGGATACCACGACCTACACCGCCGACCTGACTACGGGTGCCGAAGTCCCTCCCACCGAAGGCTCGGCCTCCGGCACGGCAGAGGTCACAGTGGACACTGATGCCAACCAAGTCTCATGGACCGTTACCTACACGGATCTGACCGGCGATCCGATTGCCGCCCATATCCACGGCCCGGCGAGCGAGACCGAGAACGCCCCGCCCGTGATCGATATGTCCGAGTCAATCAATGAGGGCAGCGCCGATATTACCAAGGAGCAGATCGACGATCTGGAGAATGGCAAGTATTACGTGAACGTGCACACGGAAAAATATCCCGACGGCGAAATTCGTGGCCAGCTGGCCAAGAAGGAATAATTCTCCTCAGATGGCCCCCTTACCCAAGGGGGCCTTTCTGATTCAGGATCGTTGCACGCGGCTCTGCTTCAGTGCTGGGTTGAAGACACCGCCGGGTCGAGGTGCTGACGGGTTGCGACATCGGCAAAGGTCAGTCCGATCATGAGGGCAAACCACAGTCCGCCGGCAAGAATGGCAAGACGTGGCCCTGCACCCGCTTTTGCCAGTTCCATGAAAATTATGGCCACGACCCCCGCTTTGAATGCGGCGATCGCCAGCGCCAGCGGCAGCTTGAACGCACCAATATCCAGAAATGCACCCGCGACCGTGGCCGCCAAGGCGAGGCTGAGAACAACCCAGACCGCTGCCGCGCGAAGCCAGAACCGGGTTGGTGTTGGATGCGAATTTTTTTCCATTCTTACCTCCCCAACAAGTAAAGCAGCGGGAAAAGAACGATCCAGATCACATCGATCAGGTGCCAGTAGAGGCCCAGAACGTGGAGCAGCCCCGTGCTGCGCCAGTCAAACCTGTCAAGCCAGACCCGTATTGCCGTGGTCATGACGGCGCCGACGCCAATGGTGAGATGCACGGCGTGCAACGCCGTCATGACCCAGTAAAACGAGAAAAAGACCTGGGCACCGGCATCGGGGACAGGGAAATCCGGGCTGCCTGGGATCAGCGATTCGGTGAAATCATTGTAATATTCGATAGCCTTCAGCACCATGAACCCTGCGCCCAACAAGGCGGTCAGCGACAGACCCCACAGAACCTGACGGCGGAACCCCGCCCGGCCTGACCAGACAGCGACGGCCATTGTCGCGCTCGATGTCAGCAGAAGCGCGGTGTTTGCCGTGCCGATCAGCAAATCCGTTTCCGCGCCCGCAGCCGCGAACCCCGTAGGATATGAAAAGCGATAGACGGAATAGCCCGTGAAGAGCCCGCCAAAGAACAGCACT
Organism: Rhodobacterales bacterium; assembly: GCA_030540655.1. Lineage (GTDB taxonomy): Bacteria > Pseudomonadota > Alphaproteobacteria > Rhodobacterales > Rhodobacteraceae > Roseovarius. The sequence continues at coordinate 14,706 of JAUNVT010000034.1, read as the reverse complement.
TCGCTTGCGAGAAAGATCCAGATGCCAAATTCGGCTGCACTGCGCTGCCGCGTGATCGTGTCGAAAGGTTCGTTCAGGCTGCTCACATTCCTCTCCCTTCCGAATCCTGACTATTTACGTTTTCCTCATGTTCGTCGCGGTTGGATGGCAAGCTGCCATCGTCGTGATATGAATAGGGTTCACGGTTCACCACGGGACGCACATCGAAATTGTCGCGCGGCGGGGGCGATGTCGTGGCCCATTCCAACCCCGTCGCCTTCCACGGATTATTACCCGCGGGGCGCCCGCGCCACAGTGACAGGCCCAGATAGATCATCGGCAGCAGATAGGCCGCGGCCAGGATCAGCGCGCCAAAGGACGAGACGATGTTCAGTATCTGAAATTCGGGAGGATAACTCCAGTACCGACGCGGCATCCCCAGATAACCGAGGATGAATTGCGGGAAAAAGGTGAAATTGAACCCCACGAACATCAAGAGCGCAGCAAGGCGGGCAAAGCCCTCGGAATAGGTCCGGCCTGTAATCTTGGGCCACCAGTAATGCAGGCCGGCGAAAAAGGCGGACACCATGCCGCCGACCATGATGTAATGAAAATGGGCGACAATGAAATAGGTATCGGTCACGTGCACATCAATGGGAATCGACGCCAGATAAAGGCCCGTCAGGCCGCCCAGCGTGAACAGGCCAATGAAGCCAAGTGCATAGAGCATCGATGCCTCGAAGGTGATGTGACCGCCGTAAAGCGTCGCTGACCAGTTGAACACCTTGATCGCCGAGGGCACCGCCACCACGAAGCTGAGAAGCGAAAAGATAAGGCTGGCATAGGTCGACTGTCCGGAGACGAACATATGGTGCCCCCAGACGAAGAAGCTGAAGATCGCGATTCCCAGGATGGCAAAGACCATCGCCTCATAGCCAAAGACACGGCGGCGGCCGAAACAGGTCAGCACCTCGGTCACGACACCCATGCCCGGCAGGATCATGATGTAGACTGCGGGGTGCGAGTAGAACCAGAAGATATGCTGGAAAATGATCGGATCACCGCCTTGATCGGGGTTGAACAGCCCCAGATTGAACAGCCGTTCGGCAACGACCATCAAGAGCGCTATGGCAAGGACGGGCGTTGCCAGCACCATCATGATCGCCGTTGCATAGATCGACCACACAAAGAGCGGCAGCCGCATCCACGTCATGCCTTGCGTGCGCTGCGTATGGACGGTGACGATGAAATTCAAACCCGTGGCGATGGTTCCGAACCCGGCGACAAAGACGCCCGCCGCAGCCAGCGTGACCCAGGAGTTAGAATAAAGCGTCGAATATGGCGTGTAGAAGGTCCAGCCGGTATCGACGCCTCCCATCAACAGCGAAACCAGCGCCAGCGCTCCGCCTGCTGCGGTCAAATACCAGCTGAGCAGATTGAGCCGCGGGAACGCCACGTCGCGCGCGCCGATGGAGAGCGGCATGATAAAGTTGCCCAACGTGGCAGGAATGGCGGGAACCAGAAAGAACCAGACCATGATCACGCCATGCAGCGTGAAAAGCCTGTTATAGGTATCGGCGGATACCAGATCCCCTGCGGGGGTTATCAGCTCCATCCGCATCAGGGTGGCCGCCACGCCCCCTACAAAGAAGAAAAACGTGATGGTAGCCAGATAGAGCAGACCGATCCGCTTGTGATCGGTCGTCAGCAGCCAGGATTTCAGCGTGGACCCCGCTCCCAGATAGCTTGGTGGCAGCGCATAGCTGTGATCGGCGGGTCCGGTCTGCGGAATATCGGTCATTGGTCATTGTCCCCCAGGCTGCGGATATAGGCGACCAGCGCCTCCACCTCGTCTTCGTCCAGAAGTTTCGCGAAATCGGGCATGATCGGTTCATAGCCCGCGACAACATCGCGGCGCGGCAGAAGGATCGAATCGCGCAGATATGCCGCGTCTGCCGTGATAGTGCGGCCGTCTGCCAATGGCACCTCGCGCCCATATAGCCCGTTCAGGTCGGGCGCGTGAACTGCCGATGCGGGCGCGTGACAGCCCGAACATCCCACCGACGTGAACAGATCGCGCCCCGCCGCTACCAGAGTGCTGCCTTCGGACTGGTCCCCCAGCCAACGCGCGAAATCGTCCGGTGTCATCACCACGACCTCACCCCGCATGCGCGAATGCCCGGTGCCGCAATATTCGGCGCAGAGCAACTCATAAGTGCCGGGTTCGGTCGCCTTGAACCATGCGATAATGGTCCGGCCCGGCACGACATCCTGTTTCAGCCGGAATGCAGGCACGAAAAACGAATGAATGACATCCTGGGATTCCAGATATAACTTCACCGGCTGGCCTACAGGAACGTGCAGCGTTCCAAGCTCCCTCGCGCCATTCTCATGCGACGCTTTCCACATCCACTGCTTGGCGGTGACGTGGATCTCTATCGATCCATCTGGTGGCTCTTGAAACTGAAGATTCAGAGAGGTCGCCCACCAGAAGATGAAAAGTGCCGCAAAGGCGGTGGCGGCGATCCAGCCGATCTCGATCTCGCGGCGGTGCAGGCCGGGCACATTGTGACGAGTCGCTTTGCTGCCACTGCGGAACCGGATGGAAAAGCCGATCAGCAGTGCCGCAACAAGGAGGATGATCAGACCCGAAAAGATGGACAGGCCCAGAAACAACCGGTCAAAACTTTCGGCCTGCGTCGATGCCGAGGCGAGCCAGTGCGACTGTGTCATTGCTGCCTCCTTTCACGGCGGAACGCGGTGGCCAATGCGCCGCCAAGCATCAGAACCGTGACAAGGCACGCAACCGTCAGCACGCGCCAGATCGCGAGGGAGTACCGCCCCGTGACCGGATCAAATCCGTAGCAGAGCAAGATCAGACTGGTTGCGGCGGCGCCGGTGCCGAAACGCGCGCCAACCAGAGCAATCCGCAGCGCATCCGGCGATGCGTCAAAAGCGGGGATGACTGCCGATACGGTGCCATCTGCCGCCAGAACGTAGCGCGCGGCGGGATGTGCAAAGCTGCCCAGTTCAGAGTCAAGAACGTAGCCGTAGCCAAGCGCCCGGGTCATCCCGGCAAGCTCCTCGTCGCCGGGCTGCAACAGGGTGATCGCGGCGCGCAGATGTGCAGGTGTCTGGCGGGCGATAAACTGCTGGGCCGTCGCTGCACTGTCGCCCGGATCCATCCCCACGACTGCGAGCCGGTAGTCCTGCCCTGCGGCAAGGCCCGTCTCCGCCAGTTGATCGGCTGTCTGCGCCAGAGCCGCATCGCAGATGTGGGAACAGTCGAAATCCGCAAATATCAGCACGGCCGGCGCGCCGAGATCAAGTGGCAGAGCCGCGCCCTTGGGAAGGTTCACCCCCACGCGATCCAGTTCGGCCTGCGTCAGTGCAGCATGTGCAGGCGCGCAAAACAGCATGAGTATGGCCAATAGCCGAATCATGGCGCCGCCTCCGGGTCCAGCGTGCCCGTGCGGATGATTGCCGACATCGCATCTTCTATCGACGTCCGGTCCCCGCCTCCTGCCAGCAGCGCCTTTTGCCGGGCGAAGTAAGTGGCGTAATCCTCCACGGGAGCGATCTCCAGGCGGGGAGCGGGAAACGTATCGGGCGGCGCCACGCGGACGTGATGGACGGACGGATAGAACCACCAGACCGCGCCGACGCAGAGCACGACAAATGCCATGATGCCCAGCATCGCTGCCCCGGTGGCCATACCGGGGAACACGTCAGGCTCGCTTTTCGTGTTATTGGCCATGGATCCCCCCCCGTAGCAGCAGAAAGGCGGCACCTACGCCGACAGCAACCGCCGCCGCGCTCGATCCGGCCCCGGCAAAGGCACCGGGAGCGCTCAGCCAGACCAGATGCAACAGCCCGCCCACCACGATCATCGCCCCCACCCAGCGCAGCATCACCGGGTTCGACCGCACAGCCGAAATGAGAAGGAGGCAAAACGGCGCCAACGCACCCAGCGCGAAAGATATCCAGATAAGCGCCAGCCCCCCACCGTCCTGCCGGGCCAGATACCACTCGGCCTTGTCCGGCAGATTGCCGCTCCAACTGACGACAAAGCCCATGCCCGCAAGATAGAATACGCCCAATATGCAGGCCAGCAAAAGCGCGCCGATATCGCTGCCCTTCCCCGCGGGCCGTAAAATTGCGACCGTGGCCAGCGCCAGCGTCAGTTGCAGGATCGCAAGCTGCGCGCCAAAGGCCGTGGATACGAATGACGGATCCAGTGACAAGACCCAATCCACGCCTGCCACCGATACAGCGATCCCGTGCGCCACAAGCACCAGTGCCGCCCATAGCGGGGTCAGACGATCCGCCAGCAGGCCGATGACAGACCACAGCACCAGAATGCAGGCGGCGCGGGCCATGAAAGACGCTGGTGCAAGCCAGAGCGTTTGCACCGCCCCGCCGCCCTGGTCCCACCATGGAAAAAGCAGACGTCCTGCAATGATGAAAAGCGCGCCGAACAGCGCCACGATCCATGTCATCCGCGCCAGCCCGATCAGCCCCGGCCCTGCCACGGCCAGCCACCGCCCGCCTGTCAATGCGCCGATCAGCAACCATACGGAGCCGCCGACTGTCACGCTGAGGCAAAACAGCCATGCGCTGAGCACGCCCAGGACAATCGCGCGCGGCTGTGCAAAAAGCAAGGCCAGCACGAGGACAGCCACCGCCGCCGCAAGGGCCAGCCATGCCATGCGGGGAGAGAGGACGAGGGGGCGCGCATCAGCGGTCATCGTCGCCTCCTGTGGGAACAGCCGACCGGGCCGGGGATTCGGCCGCGATCACCGGAGTCGCGGCCTGCAAGGCACGGATGTAGGCGACGATCGCCCAACGCTCCTGCGGCGGCACACGATCGGCGTAGGGATACATGACACCATATCCATGCGTCATCACGTCGAAAAAGTGCTGCGCGGGCGCCGCCCGCAAACGCGCCGACAAATAGGAGGGCGGCGAAGGAAATCCGCGCTGGACCACACGCCCGTCCCCCTCCCCCGTCAGCCCGTGACAGACGGAGCAGAAGATGTCGAAACGCTCCCGGCCCAGCGCCACCAGATCGGCGGTAACGGGAGGCGGCGCCGCAGCTTCCTCTGCCGCCTTGACCGCGCCGCGCGCTACAGTGCCCTCTACCGATGGCCGTGCGGATGTACCATCCGCCCATAGCGTCGAGGGCTCAAGATAAGAGAACTTGCGCTGCTGCTCCATGTCCTCACGGCAGGCAGAAAGGGCGATCAGCAGAAGGAGTGCCCGCGCCTTCATTGTTCCACCTCCAGCAGCTCGCGCAGGCCCGGCAGGCCCGACAAGGCCCGCCGGTCAGGTGTGTCTGTCCCCACAGGCAGGCTCAGGTAGAAGCGGTCATCGCTGGCGCGTTCGGTGCGGGCGCTGGCAAAGAACGGATGATGCAGACGCGGGAGGCCGCAGCAGACAAACATCGCCACCAGCCCGGCAAATGCGGCGGCCAGCACTCCCATTTCGAAAACCGCAAAGGTGAAGATGGGCCAGGAGTTGTCGGGTCTTCCGCCCGAATTGAAGGGGTAGAGCCGGACTGCTGTTGCCCATTGCAAAATCCAAGTGGCCCCGCCGACGGCCACCGCCGCCAGGAGCATGACCAGACGTACCGGTGATGCAGGCAGATCGAGCGCGTCATCCAGTTCGGGGATGCGGTAGGGCACATGCGCATCCATGCCGCGCACCCCGCCCTCGCGCAGGTGACGTGCGGCGGCAATCAACGGCGCAGGCTCGTCAAAGATCAGCAGCAGACGGCTCATGCCTGTGCCTCCTCATATTGGCGCGCCTTCACCTCATGCATCGAGGCGGCGGGGATCAGCCGCACGAACAGAAAGAACATCAGCGCAAAGAAGCCGAGCGATCCCGCCAGAAGCAGCCAGTCCCATATCGTCGGCCAGAAGATCGACCATTGCGATGGCAGATGGCCGCGCGCGGGCGTGACAACGACGATCAGTATCCGCTCCAGCCACATGCCCACGTTGATCAGGATCGCGATGGGAACCAGCCATGCCAGCGACCGGCGCGCGAACCGAAACCACAGCAGTTGCGGGATCACGCAGTTGCAGGCCAGCATCGTGATATAGATGGGACCGTAAGTGCCGAAGAATTCCCACCAGACCAGATAACGATCAGCTTGATCCTTGGAATACCAGGCAAAGAACCATTCTGTCGCATAGGATAGCGACATCACCAGCGCGGAAAACAGCAGCACCTTGGCCATGACGTCGAAATGCGCGGGTTTGATCAAGGCCTGAAGACCAAGGCCCCAGCGGATAGAGGCCGCCAGAACCACCACCATCGCAAAGCCCGAATACATCGCGCCGACCACGAAATAGGGTGGAAAGATCGTCTCCTGCCAGCCGGGCATCAGCCCCGCGGCAAAATCAAGCCCGACCACCGAATGCACTGAAACCACCATCGGCACGCCCAGCGCCGCCATGGCAAGATAATAGCTCTCGTAGATCTTCCAGTGCCGGGCCGAATTGCGCCATCCCAGCGCCAGTATGCCGTAAAAAACCTGCCGCCCGCGCGTCGTCGCCCTGTCGCGCAAGGTCGCGAAATCGGGCAGCGCGCCCGTATACCAGAACATCAGCGAAAACAGTATATAGGCTGCAATGGCGAAGAAATCCCAAACCAGCGGGCTGCGCCACTGGGGATAGACTCCCATCGTATCAGGATAGGGCACCAGCCAGTAAAACAGCCACGGCCGCCCCAGATGCACGATGGGGAACAGCCCTGCAATCGCGGCGGCGAACAATGTCATTGCCTCGGCAAAGCGGCTGATGGAGGCGCGCCAGCGTTGCCGCGTGAGCAGCAGCATCGAGGAAATCAGCGTTCCTGCATTGCCGATACCGATCCACCAGACGTAATTGGCCAAGGCAAAGCCCCAGACGTTCGACGTGTTCACCCCCCAGACGCCGACACCTTTCCACAAGAGCCACACGATGCTGACGATCATGACAACCGTCAGGGCCAGCGAGATCAGGAACCCCGTCCACCAGCCGCGACCGAACCGTTGTTCCAGCACTGGCGCCGCGACGGTGCCGGTGACAGCGGCGTCGGGAAGATCGGACAGGTACCGGGCGGCGGCGGTCATGACTCCTCCTCCCGCGGGCCCGGCTCAACGCGCGCCAGATAGGTGGTGCGTGGCCGGGTGCCCAAGTGCTCCAGCAGCGTATAGTGGCGCGGGTCCTGCTTTGCGCGCGTAACGGCGGAACCCGGATCGTTCAGATCGCCAAAGGTAATCGCTTCGGACGGGCAGGCAGATTGACACGCTGTCACCACCTCGCCATCGGCGATTGCGCGGTTTTCCTTTTTCACCGTGCGCCGCGCCGAAGAAATACGCTGCACGCAGTAGGTGCATTTCTCCATCACGCCGCGGCTGCGCACGGATACATCCGGATTGCGCAGCGCCTGAAGCAGATCCGCCCCTTGGTTTTCGAACGCTTCCTTATCGGTGTAGTCATAGAAATTGAACCGCCGCACCTTGTAGGGGCAGTTGGCCTGACAAAACCGGGTGCCGATGCAGCGATTATAAACCTGCACGTTCAGCCCTTCGCTGTCATGTACCGACGCCTCGACCGGGCAGACCGGCTCGCAGGGGGCCTCCTCGCAATGCATGCAGGGCACCGGCTGAAACCCATGGCCGCCGTTATCCATGGTATACCCGTCCACCCGCATCCAGTGCATGTTGCGCCCCCTGGCGATTTCGCCGGGTCCGACCACGGGGATGTTGTTTTCCGACTGGCAGGCGATCATGCAGGCATTGCATCCGATACAGGCATCCGTGTCGATCACCATGCCCCAGGCGTAGCCGTCATACTCGCGCGGCTCATAAAATGATGGGCGCGGCGGCAATTCCGTGAGGGTTTGCGTTGTCTGAAGCAGGTTTCGGCCGTGCTGCGAAAAGTCGGTCTGTACCTGCCTGATCTCTTCGCGGCCCTCTATGCGACGCAAGGTGGCGACAGATCCCAGATCCTGCACCCGCTGCCCGATCCCGGTTCCGATCGGGCCTGCATCCTCGCGGCCGTATCCAAAATGAAGGGTGCCACTCTGCGAAGCCTGTCCCTCGACGATCAGAATGGGCAGGGTCACTTCAGCGCCATCCGAGGCAAGCTGGACCAGATCGCCGTCCTCCATGCCTTCCGCATCCTGCGGCGACAACCAGAGGGCATTGCCCCACACCTGTTTTGTAAACGGCTCGGGGCATTCCTGAAGCCAGGCATTGGAGGCGAAACTGCCGTCCAGAACGGAGGGCGACGGCCGGATGGACAGCTCGATACCCTCGCCACCCTTGCGCGCTGGTACAGCGGCAGGGCTTGCCCCTTTTGGAGTTGTATCCTCGGGACCCGTGCCCGCAACGACGCCGTCATGCAGCGCCTGCATCCAGCGATCCTTGAAATCAGCGTCACCCCAGTGCCCGCGCCAGGTTTCTTGCAGGATCGCATAAGGATCGGCGCCCGGGCCAGTCATCGCGTCCAGCACCCTGTGGACGGACCGGCTGTCGTGCAAGGGCGCGATCACCGGTTGCACAAGGCCGACCGTTCCATCGATCGCGCGCAGATCGGACCAATCCTCCAGCGGGTGGTGCAGCGGCCCGTGCCAGCCGGAGCGCGTTGCGGTTTCATTGACAGAGGTGCCAAAATGCAGCACCTCCTTCACTCCGCCCAGCGCCTGAGTGAACCTCCCCCCCAGATCATAGACAGGGTTTGCTCCAAGAGCGATCAGGGCCGGCACGCGGCCCGCTGCCATATCGGCGACAAGCGTATCGATGGAGGCTGGCGACAACCCTTCCCAATAGTCGAACGGGCGCAGATATCGCAGGGGCGCACCCAGACGCCGGTTGATCTGCATGATGGCAGCCTCCGCCGCGCCGGTCAGATCCGGGCCGCCAAAGACCGCCGCCCGCCCCGGCGCGGCGCGCAGCATTTCCATCGCCTCCGCAACGAATCCCGAGGCAGGTGTGGCACCGTCCAGCCCGGCCAGCAGCGCCTGTGCAATATCGCTCAGTTCCGATGGGCGCACGGTTGTACGCCGCTGAGCCTGCGCGCCGGTCAGGGTGGGACCCGGCTCGAACACATGCGCGCGGAATGCGGCGCGGCGGTCGCGCTTTGCCCCGGCCCATTGGCGCGCGAACACCATCTGCCCCGGTCCCGGTCCCAGCGGATCGGCGCCAAGGCTGATGATCGCATCAAGCTGCCCGAAATCCGGCCAGATCTGCGCATCCGGCAGCCGCAAAGCGGGATCGACGGTGCCGTAGCTGACCCAGCGCATCCCCGGCCGCGCCTTGAGCAGAGCGGTGATCTGGCGGGCCATCGTCGGCGATCCCACCGGACCGGTCAGCAAGACAGCGCCATCCTTTTCCGACGCCGCGCCAAGAGCGGCATCCACGGCGCTCCAGCTTGCTGGCTTGCCGCTTTGCAAAGGCACGCCAGCGCGCGAGGGATCGAAAAGATCCAGCACCGCAGCCTCGGCAAAGACATCTGTACCTCCAAGGCTGGCAGGATGGAGCGGATTGCCATGCACCTTGGTCGGCCGTCCTTCATGCGTCTCGATCAGCATGCCCCGGCCTGCCCCCGCCAGCGGCAGGGACGTGGCATAAAACAGCGGCAGGCCGGGCACCATCCCTTCGGGCATATCGCGATAGGGCGAAATATGTTCGGCCGGCTTGCAGCCCGCCACCAGCGTCGCCGCACCGGCCGCGAACATCTTCAGCGCGTCACGGCGCGTTGTGCCTGCCCCGCTCATCGGTGGCACACCGAGCAATCGGTCAACCCGGCATTGCTCACATGATAATGAGACAAAAGCGCCTCAATCTCTGCACTGTCCTTTTCCTGCGGGAAGGGCGAGAAGATCGCCGAGGGAGGCGACAGGTTGCCGCCTGGGCTTCGGTGGCACTCCAGGCACCAGCCCATATTAAGCGGCGCGGCCTGCCGGGTAAGCTTCATGTTCCCGACGGCACCGTGGCAGGTCGTGCAGGCGACCCCCTTGGCCACGTGGATCGAATGGTCGAAATAGACATAATCGGGCAAGGTGTTTACTGCGACCCAGTTGAGCCGCGTGCCATTGACAAAGCTGTCACGCACCGGTGCCAACATTTCCGCATTCGTCCAGAGCTGGCTGTGACATGTCATGCAAGTCTTGGTCGGCGGTATCCCTGCGCGCGCGGATTTTTCGACGCCTGTATGGCAATAGCGGCAATCGATACCGATTTCGGCCGTATGGTGGGCATGGCTGAAGGGAACAGGCTGGATCGGGGTCTGGTTCTCGCCCGTCATATAGTTCGATCGGACAACAACCATGCCGAAGGCTGCGGCACAGAACGGACCCAGCAACACCACTGCCAGCCCGAGGCGAAGCATTGTATCGGCAGAGGCGCGGAATATTTGCATCCATTTCCCTTCCCGGTTTTACCGCAACCGAAGCGCCGGGCCATCTGATCCGATGCCGGCCTCTTCTCAGTTCCGCAGGTTCCCGACATCCTCTGCGGTGACGTCCCCTGCCTTGTTCGACCACGCTCCGCGCACAAAGCTGGCCAATTCGGCAACCTCCACGTCGCTCAGCCGGTCTGCAAAGCCCGGCATTGCCAGACACAGCGGCGCGCCTTTGGTCGATGGCAATCTGGCCCCGTTGAGGATGGTGCTTACCAGTCCCTTCGGAGAGGCGGCCGTGACCGCCGAATTGCCATCAAGCTTGGGGAAGACGCTATCGCCGCCCTTGCCGTCGATCATGTGACAGGCCGAGCAATTATCCAGATAGAGCCTGCCCCCCTCACTCAGCGCGTCCGGATCCGCCGAGGCCAGAATCTCCGCCGTGCCGCCCTCCGAGGCCGCGAGCCAGATTTCCGACGCGCGGGTGCGGTCCGCAGGTTCGGGCGCATCGTCGTCGCCGCCCCCGTTGGGCGCGAGGTGTCGCAGGTAGGCGACAATGGCCTCAAGGTCGCTTGCCGGGAGATGTTGCAACGAATGGCCGACAACGCCTGTCATCTCGCCCCCTGTGGCTGAATGGGCGTTGCGGCCCGTGGCAAGGTATGCAGTCAAGGCGGCGGCCGACCATTTGGCCGGAGCCCCATCATCGCCGCGCAGCGACGGAACGCTCCACCCCTGCAGGTCGCCGCCCGACATGAACCGCTCGTCAGATGCGGTATAGCCGTCCTGAATATAAAGCATATTGCGGGGGGTATGGCAGTCACCGCAATGTTCCGGCCCTTCGACCAGATAGGCGCCGCGCGCAAGGATTGCATCATCCGGTGCGTTAAACCCCGGATCCGGCATGGCCAGCCATTTCCACGCCCGCACGCCAAACCGCAGGTTGAACGGAAAGGTCATTTCAGCCGCCTTGTCCGGTGCGCGAACGGGGTCTACTTCGTTCATGAAATAGGAATAGATCGCCCTGATGTCGCGCTCGGACATGCTGCGGTAGTTCGTATAGGGCATTGCAGGATAAAGCTGGCCTCCGCGCGCATCCACCCCATCGACGAGCGCCGCCCGAAACTGATCCAACGTATAATTGCCAATGCCGGTCTCGGGATCGGGCGTTATGTTGCTGGAGTAGATGGTGCCCATCGGCGTCGGAAAGGCGCGCCTGCCTGCATACTCCGCGCCATCATCGGTGGAATGGCAGGCAACACAATCGGCCGCTATGGCCGCCGCGCGGGGACGCTCATTTTCGGCAAGGTCCGGCCACGCCATGACATCATCCGCCAATGCAAGCTGGTCGGCGGTCGTGCGCTCCAGCGGCCAGAAGATCAGCGCCAGTACGGCAAGGACACCAACAACGACGAGGGCCGCAATCATACTCAGAAAAACCTTCATCGAAGTTCCTCCCTACATCAGCGGCCTTGGGTTCTTCAGGTAATCGTTCCGTAGCGCCGCAGCCATCCAGTAGGTCAGAGCGCCCACCGCCCCAGTGGGATTGAACTGGATGTTTTGCGGAAAAGCGGATGCGCCCGAGACAAAGAGGTTATGCACGTCCCAGCTTTGCAGATAGCGGTTGACGGCGCTGGTGGCGGGATCGTCGCCCATCGGCAGGCCGCCAACATTATGTGTGGTCTGGTAGGGACGGATATCGTAATGGCTGTCCTCATCCTTGAAGGAAGAATTCCAGCTATCGGGTTTCATTGCCTTGGCAATCGTCTCGGTCTGGCGCTTCATGAACCGGGTCATGCGGATGTCATTCTGCTTCCAGTCGAATGTCATGCGCAGCAGGGGCCGCCCCCAGGGATCGCGGTAGGTCGGGTCCAGATCCAGATAGCAATCGCGGTAGCTCATATTGGATCCGTGGCTGCCGATATTGATCGATTTGCCATACCACTCGCCGATGGCCTTCTTCCAGTCCGCGCCCCATTTTGGCGTGCCTTCAGGCAGAGACATTGACCGGATGGGTTGACCGTTGGTATGCCCGACGGTGATGTAGCTGCCGCCAATGAAACCCTCGGCACCGAAATCGATCTGCTCGATCCCGTAATCGAGGATGGAGTAGCCATCTATACCCGCCCCGACAAACGGTTTGAAATCCGCATCCGAAAAAAAGGCATCGGTGCCGCCCATCATCTGATATGCATAGTTCCGCCCCGTGACGCCCTCGCCCGTCTTGGGATCATAGGGCTTGCCGATGCCCGACAGCAGCATCAGATGGGTGTTGTGGATCGGAAATGCGCAGATCAGCACCAGATCAGCGGGTTGAAAAATCTCCTTGTCGTCCTCGCTTGCATAGGTGACGCCCGTCGCCGTCTTGCCATCTTCGGCCAGTTCCACCTTCATCACATTCGCGCCGGTCCGCAGCTCGAAATTCGGCTGCTGGTAGAGCGCATCCAGGACACAGGTCTGCGGTGAGGCCTTTGAATAGTTGTAGCATCCATACCATTCGCAAAAGCCGCAATATGTGCAGGGACCCAGTTGCATTCCATACTCATTGACATACGCCCGCGAGGCATTGCCGCCCGGGCGGGGGAAGGGGTTCAGACCAAGCGCCTTGGCCGTCTCCTTGAATCTGCGACCGGCACTGGTCTGGGGGAGCGGCGGCAGGGGATATTCGGCTTTGCGGGGTGCCTCGAACGGGTTGCCTCCGGGCTGAATCCTGCCATTCAGATTTCCCGCCAAGCCGGTGCAGCCTATAAGTTTTTCCCAGCGGTCGAAATGCGGCTCAAGCTCGTCATAGGTGATACCCCAATCCTGAATTTGCATGTCATCCGGTATGATGTCCGCGCCAAAGGTTTCCGTCACGTAGCTTTTCAACCGCATTTCCGCAGCTTGGGGCCGCCAGTTCTGGCCGTTCCAGTGGACGCCCGCACCGCCCACACCGTGACCGGGCAGGAAAGAGCCCAGCTTGCGGTAGGGCAGCGCCGTTTGCGCCGAATTATGCCGCATCGTCAGGGTCGATTCCCGTGGGCGCTGCATCAGGTCAAAATGGTGGGCAAATCTCAGCTCATCGGTATTCTTGGGGTATTCAAAATCCGGCACCGTACGCCGCATCGGCCCCCGTTCCAGCGCGACAATATCCAGCCCTTCCTTCGACAGCTCCATGGCGAGGATGGATCCGGTCCAGCCAAGTCCGACAATCGCGACATCTTTCTTTGGCATTTCCCTGGCCATCAGACCCGCTCCCCCGCAATATCGACCGGCCCCAGCGGATAATGCGCCTCATCCCGCTCGGGATTGGTCCAGCTGGGAAAGTTTGCGCGGGCGCCCGGATAGCCGATATAGGCCCACGCAGCCATGCCATGGTTACCTCCATGGCGGGGGTCGGAAAGATATCCTTCCTTTACGTTCTGAAGCAGGAAATCCGGGAAGTCGCGCAATTGCGCAGGCAGGTTGGTTTTCTCGTTCATAAGCGCCGCAACAGCCTCGTGACGCGCGTCGCTGGCCAGATCGGCGAAGGCCGCATTGTGCATGTGGCTGCACCAGTCATTAAAGTGGGCGAGCCCTTGTCTGTAAATTTCGGAGGGGGTCAGGGGCGTCTGATAACCCTGCAAGGGGTCCGCGTCCGGCTGGTGAGGTCCCTCCATGTACCACCGTCTGGCCGCACCCCAGTCACCGGCAAGCTGGAGATCAATAAACACCGGCACACGCGCCTCCAGCGCTCCGGGCCCCTCCCCGTCCGCAGGAATGAGGATGTCGCAAAGCGCCAGAACCATCGCCCATTCAGCCGGATTGAAATATTCCGGATTGACCTCCTCCAGCGGCGCCACGTCCTTGGCTGCCTGCGCATTACCTCCCAGACCCGCCAGCGCCGTTCCACCCAGCGCCACACCCAGAAACCCGCGTCGTCCGATTCTGCCAAATTCCGGTGCATCAGGATGTTTGCGCATCGGATCGTCTGCTGGGGGCGACATGTTTTCGGGAGGGTGGGCTGGTCGTATCTTCATGGTCGGCATTCCCTGAATACAGTGAATTAACCAACCTTTGGAGTTTCAGGTTCCAATTTTTTCAGAATAAAAATGTCGGGGCGGGCGTCTGCTCGTGCTCGTCCGCCTGCCGATGTGCAGAACCCGCCGTGCTTCCCTTAAGTATAAGGTGCCGACACGCAGACGGTTGTGCGGGCCGATGCGGCCAGTTCCGCGACCGAAAGCGCTCATCGTCACACCAAGCCTTTCATCCCTCCGCATTGCGTCTGGAGCGACCATGCGCGGCGTTAGATCCCATGGTTTGATGGTGCGATTCTTTCTCAGGAATGGAAGGAAGCCTTATGGGCCAGCTTCGTCACGGA
>JAUNVT010000246.1 GCA_030540655.1 Rhodobacterales bacterium | reverse complement strand
CTGGGCATCCTCGCCCGTGATCTGCACCAGCCCGAGGAAGCTGCACGTCTGGCCGTCGAAAAGAAGACGGTGATCGTGGACTTTCTTGATCGCCTCTTTGCCGCGCCCTTTGCCACGCTCACGCCGGAGCAGCGGGAGGCGGTGGAGACGTGGTGCCCGCCCGGCATGGAGATCCCCGCGCCGCGCGCGCATTCCGCCTATGTGGGCGATAATCGCTTGCGCGGCACCGACGAAGAGGACGCGCCGGAAGAAGGCGGGCCAGCGGAGGCAGGCGATTGGGAGGAGGACATCCCGTTCGAGGAAGAAGGCCAGACAGAAGCCGAAGACGCCTGATCCCGCGCGCTGCGTGATGAAGCCGCGCAGGATGGAGCCGTCCGGGCCCGAAAGGGCAAGGGCGGCTTTTTTCATGGGGAACATGGTTTTCCCGAAAGGACCTTCCCATGAAACGCGCCACCCTCGACAAAATCCTGCCTGCCCTTGCCCGCGCTCTTGAGACAGGCCAGCTCACCACCGGCAGCGCCGGCGCCCTGCTGACCCGGACCCTTGGCGGATCGGACGCAAACGGCGCATGGACCTGGCGGCAAGCCTACGATCTGGTGCAGGCAGCGGCGCTGCTTGCAGACCGGGATGCGCCCCTCCCCGGCGATCCCGCCCTCCGCCTGAATGCCCTGACGGCGGCGGCGCGGCAGCGTCCCACCGAAACCCGGCGTTCGGAGACACAAATCCGGCTCCAGCAATTTTCAACTCCGCTGCCCTATGCCTATGTCGCAGCCCTTGCCGCCGCGATCCGGCCCGGCGACGTGGCCCTTGAGCCGTCGGCGGGCACCGGCGCGCTGGCGCATATGGTGCAGCGGATGGGCGCAAAGCTGGTCCTCAACGAGATCGACCCTTTCCGGATCGCGCTGCTGGATGCGGTGTTCCATCTGCCCGTCAGCAACTTTGACGGCGAGCATATCGACGATCTGCTGGACCGCGCGCAGCGCGTCGATGTGGTGGTGATGAACCCGCCCTTCTCCTCCTCGGTGTCGCGCAGCGATCCGACCATCGCCCTGCGCCATGCCTTGTCTGCGGCCAAGCGGCTGTCCCCCGGCGGGCGGCTGGTGGCGATCCTGCCGATGGCGGCCTGCGAGGCGCGTCAGCCTGCGCTCTGGATGCGGCTCACCCGCATCGTGACGCCGCGCCTGCATCTTGGCCTGCCCGGCATTGTCTATCGCAAGATGGGCACGAATGTGGAGACGACGCTTCTGGTGGCCGACGCGCCTGCAACTGGCGAGGGCGTGGGGGACAGCACGATCGCGCTCCGGCCCCTGTCCTTGCAAGGCGCGCTTTCGGCTGTGCGCGACGACCTGCCCGCCCGGCCTGCCCGCGAAACATCTGCGCGTGAAACATCTGCGCCGCTCCCTGCCACGCCTGCGGCCTTGCGGCCTGCGCGGCGGCCCGCCCCTGTGGCGTCTGTCCCGCGTGCCGCAGCGCGCCCGGCCGCGCGCGCCGCCGTGGACGCGCCGCTGGCCTATGTGGAACGGGCGGTGCCCGGCCAGAACGTCGCCGTCTCGGAGATCTATGCAGCTTACGAACCGCAGCGCATCGAGATTACCGGGGCCGCCGCGCATCCATCGGCGCTGGTCGAAAGCGTCGCGATGGCGGCGGTCCTGCCCCCCATGCCGAATGTGCACCTGCGTCTGCCACCGCGCCTTGTGACCGGGGGCGAGCTATCTGCCGCTCAGCTTGAGACGATCATCATGGCGGAGGACTCCTATAACCACGATCTGCCGGGGTTTTTCGAGGTCAGTGAAGACCTGTCCGAAATCGAACCCGCGGCGCGCGGCACGGGGGTGGCGTTCCGGCAGGGATTTTTCCTCGGCGACGGGACCGGCGCTGGAAAAGGCCGGCAAGCGGCCGGTCTGATGATGGCGGGCTGGCTGGAAAACCGCACGCGTGGGATCTGGCTGTCGAAAACAAAGACGCTGATCGAGGACGCGATCCGCGACTGGACGGATCTGGGCGGTGCGCCGACCGACATCGTGCCGATTGACCGCTGGAAGCCCGATGAGCCGATCACCTGCCAGCGCGGCATCCTGTTCCTGACCTATGCCACGCTGCGCTCGGTTGGGAAAACTGGCCGGACCCGGCTTGAGCAGATCATTGAATGGGCTGGCCCGGAGTTCGACGGCGTTCTGGCTTTTGACGAGGCCCACGCCATGCAGAACGCGGGCGGCTCCACCGAGGGGCGCGGCACCGCCCCGTCGCAGCAGGGGATCGCCGGGCTGCGGCTCCAGATGGGCCTGCCGCGCGCCCGCGTTCTCTACGTCTCGGCCACCGGCGCCACCAATGTCGGCAATCTGGCCTATGCCACGCGGCTTGGCCTCTGGGGACCGGGGGACGCCTATCCCTTCGTGTCACGCGAGGATTTCGTGGCGGCGATGGAAGCGGGCGGCGTGGCGGCGATGGAAGTGGTGGCGCGCGATCTGAAGGCGCTCGGCCTCTACACGGCGCGCGCGCTCAGCTTCGAGGGCGTCGAATACGACATCCTTGAGCACAAGCTGTCCGAGGCGGAACGGACCATCTACGACACGTTTGCCTCTGCGTTCCGCGTCATTCACCGGAACCTGCGCGCGGCGCTTGAGGCGACCGGCATCACCGATGCGGAGGCCGGGCGCTCGGCCTCGGCCGCCAAGGCGTCGGCGCTCAGCAGGTTCGAGAGCATGAAGCAGCGGTTCTTCGGCCACGTCCTGAATGGCTTCAAGGCCAAATCCGTCATCGCTGCCATCGAGGCGGATCTTGCGGAGGGCTGGGCGCCGGTCCTCCAGATCGTCTCGACCGGCGAGAGCCATCTGGACCGGGCCATAGAAGGGCTGGAGGCGGGCGACGATCTGACGGAAGCCCATCTGACGCCGAAGGAAGTGATCGTTCACTGGCTCGATACCGCCTTCCCGATCCACGCGCAGGAACTGATCGAGATCGAGGGCACCATTGTCAGCCAGCCGCTTCTGGACGCGGAGGGCCACCGTGTCGTCTCGCGCGAAGCCGAAGCCCTGCGGGACGCGGCCCTGATGGAGCTTTACACCATCGCGCCGATCCCCTCCTTCCTCGACCAGATCATCTGGCATTTTGGCGAGGACCGCGTGGCCGAAGTGACGGGCCGCTCCAAACGCACGATCCGCACCGCCAATGGCGCGCTGAAGGTGGCACCCCGGTCCGGCTCCGCGAACTCGGCCGAGTCTGCTGCCTTCATGGCGGGAACGAAGGACATCCTCCTCTTCTCGGATGCGGGCGGCAC
>JAUNVT010000245.1 GCA_030540655.1 Rhodobacterales bacterium | reverse complement strand
GGTTGCTGTGAAGGTCCTGGCGTTTGCGTTTTCGGTCAGGGTTCCGGTGATCATTCGTGTCGCTCCTTGATGTGCGCTTTTCCGATCCAAAATCAGATCAAGAAAAGGCGAAGCCGCCTCTTATCTTTCCTGCAGGACGTTTCGGCATGCGGAACGTCTCCCTGAGGGAATCGAACTGTGAGACCTTCGGGTGGGGACTGGGCCGTTGCCGCCTGGGCTTTTCAGGGCCGTAGGAAAGCAGGGCCGGTCCCTGACTGATGTTTTGGCCTGAACAGATGGAGGGCAGTCAGCGATGACCTGCATAATACGAAAGGCGTAGCCTGATCATGGCTTCAAGCCATCTGAGAAATTACACCACTTTTACCGGCTGGATCACGCGTCGGCCTGTCGAGGCAATCCAACATCTCAAACAATACCAAGCCAGCTTCAGCGAAAGCTCACAGCTTTTGCGACGCCACAAATGGAATCAGACATGATTGAAGCTGAAGCTTATAGGACTCTTTGCGGGTCACAGACGCAAGGATCGCCCTGGTGCGCCGCGAGCACGGGCCGCTAACGCTTAAATATTTCGACATCCACGCCGTAAATTGTTGACCAATCGCCTCTTTTGCGACCTCCGGACAAGCCCCAGTCCGGCAATTGCAGACGCCAGCAGAACAAGCCCCGCAGGTAGCGGCACAATCGCCGGGGTAACAAAATTCAGCGCGACATTGTCGACCTCGAAGTCGGTGCAGGGATTGTCGTAACAGTAGTTGCCAACGGGTGGGTCATTCGGCTCCCCAAACGGGGGCAGGTCGGCATTGTTCCTTCCCTCCGCCCCGCGCCGATCGGGTCCTAATGAAATCGGTTAATGAACAAGGGCTTTGGTTCAGCCCTTCATTGGCTGTCCGCGGGCCAAATTGTCTGGCCCGCGGGTTATTGTCGGATCACCCGGACTTGACGTCGATGCGCTTGACCCGCGCCTTGGCCTCTTCCGTCTTGGGCAGCGTGACGGTCAGCACACCGCGCTTGAATTCGGCCTCGGCCTTTTCGGGGTCCACGCCCGGCGGCACCGGGATCATCCGGTGGAAGCTGCGCCGCGATTGCGAGGTGAAGCCATCCTTCTCGCTTTTTTCCTCGCGCTCGCCGCGGATTGTCAGCATGTCGTCGGTGACGTTCACCTCGATATCTTTGTCGTCAAGGCCCGGAAGATCGACCGAGACCAGCATCGCCTCGTCAGTCTCGGAGATATCGGTCCGCGGACCGCCCGCCGTCAGGCTCCCGCCAAACGGGTTGTCGAAACGCCCCCAGAAATCCTCGAACACGCTGTTCAGATCGCGCTGGAGAGACATCAGGGGGTTGTCGTTTTCGTTTCGCTGGTCCGCCACGCGATTGCGGTCCCGGCCCCAGGGGATGAGATCACTGAATGCCATTGTCCTTTCCTCCTTTATACTGGTCGGTCCGGCCGCTTACGCGGCCTTGACCTTGATCTGTTTTGGTTTTGCGGCTTCGCTCTTCTTCAGCGTGAGCGTCAGCACGCCATCACGGTGAGTGGCGTCGATCGCGTCTGCGTCGATCGTGTCGGGCAGGCTGAATGCCCGCTCGAACGTGCCGGGCGCGTACTCCGCATAGATGCGCCGGTAGCCTTCTGGGGCGGGCGCATTGATCGTGCCGCGCACGGTCAGCGCGCGGTTCTCGACCGAGATGTCGACGCTGTCGGGCGTCACACCCGGCATGTCGATCACCACCGTCACCACGTCGTCTTTTTCGAATATGTCCGTTGCAGGGCGGAAGGTCGGGCCGGTATCGCGAGTATCCTCGCTCTCGGTCCGCGCCACGTCACCGCCGGTTTTTGTCACTTCGTTTGCCATTGTCTTTCCCCCTCTCGTTGCGACTGGTCAGCTTGCCTTGACCTTGATCTTGCGTGGCCGTTCGGCATCGGGTCGCCCCATTTCTATCTCAAGGATACCATTCCTTGCCCGCGCCTCGACCTTGTCGGGATCGACGCGCAGCGGCAGCCGGATGCTGCGAGAAAATTCGCCCCAGGGGCGCTCGCGGCGGTGCCATGCGGCACCCTCGTCACCGGTTGTGGGATTGCGCTTACCTGCAATGATCAGGGTGTTTTCGCGTACCGTCAGATCGATATCGTCCTGCGCGACGCCCGGCATCTCGGCCGTGACGACAATGCTGTCATCACCCATCCACATGTTGACGGGCGGCCAGTTGCCGCTCTGGCCACTGCGCGCGCCGGTATCGAACATTCGGTTCATCTGCGATTGCAGTTGCCGAAATTCTGCAAAGGGATCCCATTGGGCGGGAGTCAGTCCATAACTCAACATCATTTCCTCCTCTTCTGGTCACAACATCAAGCGTCCGCATTGGGGCGCGGACGGATTGGCGTTGCGGGACTGTCGCAAAGGGAGGGGGATCTGAAATGATCCGGCACGAAGACGCAGGAGGACCACCTGTTTCGAGACGCAAGGCCAGATACAGCACCTCGCGGCCGATGACGGGGGCGATGCGTTGCAATATCCACACGCATCAAGGCGCACCAACATCTCCGGGACCCTTGACGCGGCATCCCGCCCCAATTAGCTGGGAATGGTCACTTTTTTGTCAAGAGGGGGAAGCGTCCCTTTGCTGTCGCGGGGACGAAACAGCCACCGGAGGACGGGCAGACGGGGACGATCTATCTGGCCAGCAGAAGAACTCGCATTCCGCCATTGTCCCGATGCTGCCGTTTCGCTAAACGCTGTCGGGCACGTTCCAGCTTTGCACGCACCAATATCAGCCGCTGCAAAGCTTCCTCGCGTGTTTCGTAGCTGCGTCGTACCCTCGATCCAGGATCCCCCAGTGTCGCGACCATTGACCGTTCGCCGGTTGGAAACCATGATCGCGCCTCAAGCTGTGCTAAGGTCCAGTCACGATCAGCATCAAGGTATCGTCTGTAGGATGAGACAAGCACCCGGCGTTGCACACAAAGATCAGGCTGCATCATGATCCCCTTCTCGATAGTTTGCGCACCGGATTAAAGTAGCAAGAATGGCGCGCAACTCAAGCGCGCACCATAAAGGACTCCTTCCGGTCCTCCGCTGCGGCGGGGACGAACGGCAGTTCTCGCTTCGCGACATTATCTGCTTGCAATCAAGCCAGTGGGCGTAGGCCATTTCAAGTGTCGACGCCGCCTGACCGGGCCCCCGATTGTCGGAAGTCTCTGGTCCGGTCAGGCCCGCCGCGAGCTTTCAGATCTTGCATTTCAAGACAGATGCTTTCCTCCCTTTAGTGCCCGGCCAGCACCACGCG
>JAUNVT010000033.1 GCA_030540655.1 Rhodobacterales bacterium | reverse complement strand
TCGCAGCATTGACCGAATGGACGCCAATCACAGGAATGCCAACGCGGTCTGGTTCCGGCACTCCCGGTCCCTCTCTCAGTCCCTGGCCAGGCGGCGGCAGCGATCGAGCCATCCGGTGGTCCGCCCGCCCCCCATCGCCCGGG
The DNA here is from genome assembly GCA_030540655.1 of Rhodobacterales bacterium. Classification (GTDB taxonomy): domain Bacteria; phylum Pseudomonadota; class Alphaproteobacteria; order Rhodobacterales; family Rhodobacteraceae; genus Roseovarius. Next base: position 25,197 of record JAUNVT010000033.1, on the reverse strand, counting down.
CAGGACGATGAATTTGCCGGCCTCCGTTCGCTTGGCGATCCCGACATTGATCTTGCGGCACACCTTCTTCAAGCCCTCCTGAAGCTTTGGCCCCCGGTAGCCGCTGTCGGCATGGAGTTTCAGCAAGCAAGGATACCGCCCGAACAGCGCGCTCCTCAGCAGACTGCCACCGGCGTGGTCCTGAAGGGCGGCTGAATGCATGATGGCCTGCATCATGAAACCCCGGGTGTCGTGGAGAAGATGGCGCTTCCTGCCCTTGATCTCAGACAGACTCTCAGTGTCGGCTCGTCGAAGAATTTGACACGGTCAAGTATTCGAACAAGCCAATCAGCGCACGAGCGGCGCGCGGGCGCCAAGACTGGAATGACCGGCTCGGCAAGCAGATTTTGTACATGCCTTGCTTGCCAAAGAGCTATGGGCGACACCTGCGTGAGCGAAGGAAAACGCTAAAGGCCAGCGTCACGAAGATCGAAGCCGGGATTGAGAGTTTTCTCGACAGGATCGTTGATACGGGAAACCCAAGCATTATCTCTGCCTACGAAAAAAGGGATCTCTGAGTTTCAGCGGAATTGGTGATCTTCGAGGAGGAAGAGCGGAATCTCGGCAAGAATCAACCTAGGTTCGAAGAGTTGTTCGAACACGCCATCGATATTCTATCAAAGCTCTGTGATATAAGGCAAAAAAAGGATTTTAAGTGGAAGAGGCCGGTGTTGAAAATAGTGTTCGCCGAGCGACTTCCATATTGCCGAAAAAGGGGCTTCGAACCGGAGAAACCACCTTTATTTTCAAAATATCAGCAGGCGCAGCTGGCAAGGATAAAATTATGGTGCCCCCACACGGACTCGAACCGCGGACCTACTGATTACAAATCAGTTGCTCTACCAGCTGAGCTATAGGGGCACTGCGCGGGCGTTTATCAGGACCGGTGCAGCTTGGCAAGTGGGCGCTTGACGTAATCACGGGAATATCTTCAGTTCCTGCAAAGCGGCAAACGATGCAGTGGCGGAGCGGACGGGTTGAACCTTGGAAGAAAAGTATCAAATGAGGCAAGCCCGTCAGGAGTTTTCCATGCCATACGCACATTCCGATAGCCAGCCGCCCTTTCTGGCCAATCCCGCGCCGCATGTGCGTGAGCGCGCCAAGCTGGAGGGCGGCAAGCAATTCCAACTGGTAACCGAATTTTCGCCCGCCGGAGACCAGCCAACGGCGATTGCCGAGATAAGTCAGTCAATCCTGGAGGGCGACCGCGATCAGGTTCTTCTGGGGGCGACTGGCACCGGCAAGACCTACACTATGGCCAAGGTGATCGAGCAGACGCAGCGCCCTGCCATCATCCTGGCTCCGAACAAGACGCTGGCCGCACAGCTTTATGGCGAATTCAAGGGGTTTTTTCCCGAAAACGCGGTCGAATACTTTGTGAGCTACTACGACTATTACCAACCCGAAGCCTATGTCGCGCGCAGCGATACCTTCATCGAGAAGGAAAGCCAGATCAACGAACAGATCGACCGTATGCGCCACTCGGCTACGCGCGCACTGCTGGAGCGGGACGATGTGATCATCGTAGCCTCTGTTTCCTGCATCTACGGTATTGGCAGCGTGGAAACTTATGGCGCGATGACGCAGGATTTAAGCGTCGGCACTGATTACGACCAGCGGCAGGTCATGGCCGATCTGGTTGCGCAGCAATACAAGCGCAACGATGCTGCGTTCCAGCGTGGCAGTTTTCGCGTGCGCGGTGATTCGCTGGAGGTGTTTCCCGCCCACCTTGAGGACCGCGCCTGGCGGCTGAGCTTCTTCGGCAATGAGCTTGAAGGTATCACGGAATTTGATCCTCTGACGGGCGAGAAGACCGGTACATTCGACAAGATCCGCATCTATGCCAACAGCCACTATGTGACGCCCAAGCCCACGATGCAGCAGGCGATCATCGGAATACGCAAGGAACTGCGCATCCGGCTGGATCAACTGGTGGGCGAAGGCAAGCTGCTGGAAGCGCAGCGGCTGGAGCAACGCACGAATTTCGATCTGGAGATGCTGGAGGCGACCGGCGTGTGCAACGGGATCGAAAACTATTCGCGCTATCTGACCGGCCGCGCACCGGGCGAGCCGCCCCCGACTCTCTTTGAATTCATTCCTGACAATGCCATCGTCTTTGCCGATGAATCGCACGTGTCCGTCCCCCAGATCGGTGCCATGTACAAGGGCGACTATCGCCGCAAGTTCACGCTCGCCGAACATGGCTTCCGCCTGCCCTCCTGCATGGATAACCGACCGCTGAAATTCGAGGAATGGGACGCGATGCGCCCGCAATCGGTCTTTGTCTCCGCCACCCCCGCCAAATGGGAGATCGAGCAGACAGGCGGCGTCTTTACCGAACAGGTGATCCGTCCCACCGGCCTTCTGGACCCGATGATCGAGGTGCGCCCGGTCGGCACGCAGGTCGACGATCTGCTGGACGAGGTGCGCCGCGTCACGGCGGCCGGGTTCCGCACCTTGGTCACCACCCTGACCAAACGCATGTCCGAGGATCTGACCGAATACATGCACGAGCAGGGCATCAAGGTGCGCTACATGCATTCGGAAATCGACACGATCGAGCGGATCGAGATCCTGCGCGATCTGCGCCTTGGAGCATTTGATGTGCTGATCGGCATCAACCTTCTGCGCGAGGGGCTGGATATACCCGAATGTGGGCTTGTGGCGATTCTGGATGCGGACAAGGAGGGCTTCCTGCGCTCTGAAACCTCGCTGATCCAGACGATCGGCCGCGCCGCGCGCAATGCCGAAGGCCGCGTCATCATGTATGCCGACCGCATCACCGGCAGCATGGAACGCGCGATGGGCGAGACCGATCGCCGCCGCGAAAAACAGATCGCCTATAACGAGGCGCATGGCATCACCCCCGCCACCGTCAAGAAGAACGTCGAGGATATTCTGGCCGGGCTTTACAAGGGTGACGTCGATATGGCGCGCGTCACTGCCAAGATCGAAAAGCCCCTGCATGGCGGCAACCTTGCCGCCCATCTGGACGCGCTGCGCACCGACATGCGCAAGGCAGCCGAGAATCTGGAATTCGAAGAGGCCGCCCGCCTGCGCGACGAGGTAAAGCGGCTGGAGGCTGTCGATCTGGCCGTCTCGGACGATCCTCTGGCGCGCCAGTCAGCGGTCGAGGCCGCGGTCACTGCAGGGTCCGCCGCACGCGGCAGATCCACGGCGGGTAAACCCGGTCAGCGGGGCGGCAATGTCAAACGGCGCAAGAGATAGCCGCATGCACTGCCGGGCCGGAACCATTTGAATGATCGCCGCGTTGGGGGGCGAGCGGCGCATAAGGGAGAAGCCTGATGGAATATGGCATTTTCGGCATCATTATCTTGATCCTGGATATTTATGCAATCTACCAGACCCTGACCTCCGCATCCTCCACCGGCGCGAAGGTTATCTGGACGCTGGCCATCCTCATCCTTCCCGTGCTTGGCTTCATCGCCTGGCTTATAGCGGGACCACGCGGATCATCCGCCCGCGTTCGATAAAGCGAAAATCGTAGATAAAAATGAGCAGTTCCTTGCGTCCGCTCTTTTCGAGATTCTACTGCTCTCTGAAATGAACGTTCCGCTTCCGTATGCTTCTACGACACAGCAGAAGTTACGGTAGTGATCAATTTCGAAACGTCACTGATCCCTCCCCGGTCATAAATGTGTTGTTTTGCACCCATCATTTCAGTGCGCCGCATTTTGTCGGTTGGCGCTGCAGTCACAGGGCGCTATCGTGCCGCACATGAGCCCCGCTGCGTCGATCCGCCTGCTGCCAGGATGCACGCCTTGACCCTGTTGCTTTTGGCCGGAACGGGCGAGGCGCGCCAGATTGCCGAGAATCTGACAAATACCGGCGCCGATTTTACGCCATGGCTGCCCGGCGAGGGGCGTCTGGCGCGCGGCTGGTCCCGGAATGCCGTACGTGGCCCGATGGCGGAATGGCTCGCGAACCCATCCATTACGTCCGTCCTTGATGCCTCACACCCCTTTTCCACGCAGATCACGAGACACGCGAGTGACCACTGTGCGCGGCACAATCTGCCTTATTGCCTGTTGCGCCGCCCTGAATGGCAGGCTCAGCCCGGCGACTTCTGGACCCGTGTTGCGAATGATGCAGACGCCGCCCGGCATATCCCGGCCGGTGCCATCGTCTTTGTCGCGACGGGCCGCGAAGGGCTTATCCATTTCGCCGCCTGCGACGCCGCTTATATATATTGCCGTCAGATCGACGCGCCGGATACTCCGTTTCCCTTTCCGAATGGCGAATATCTGATCCAGAAGCCGCCCTTCGCTGTCGAGGAGGAAATGGACCTGTTCCAGCGCTTGGATATCGAATGGCTGGTGCTGCGCAATTCCGGAAGCACCCGTGCGGCGACGAAGCTGACCGCCGCGCGCCGCCTGGGACTGAATGTGGTGATGATTGACCGCCCCGATCCGCCGGATGCCCCGCATGTCACCACCGTGGCGCAGGCACTGGAATGGGCGCGGCGGCAGGAGCACAGGAAATGATTCTCATCATTGAAACCGACGCCCATGTAGCCATGGGCGCCGATGCGCTCGCCGCCAGCTGCCCCCGGCTCGCGCAAGCCTACAAGCAAACGGGCCCCTTGCCCCTGCGCCGCTACCCGGACGGGTTTGCGCAGCTTTTGTCGGCGATTGTCAGCCAGCAGGTCAGCGTGGCCTCGGCCGATGCGATCTGGGGACGGATGCAGGCGGCGGGGCTGACCGCCCCGGATCCCATCCTTGCCGCGGGAGAGGACGGGCTGCGCGCCGCAGGGCTCAGTCGACAAAAGATCCGCTATGCGCAGGAACTGGCCCGCGCCGGGATCGATTTCGACGCGCTGCGCCATGCAGCGCCCGATGACGTCATCGCAACCCTGACCAAGGTACCCGGCATCGGCACATGGACGGCGGAAATCTATGCCATGTTCAGCCTCGGACATGCCGATGTGTTTGCCCATGGCGATCTGGCCCTGCAAGAGGCCGCGCGCCTGCTTTATGATCTGCCTGAACGCCCCAAGGAACGCGCGATGCGCGACATTGCCGCCGCCTGGAGCCCGTGGAGATCGGTTGCCGCCCGGCTTCTTTGGGCCTACTACCAGACCGTAAAGCAACGGGAAGGCATCAGATGACGCGAGTATTGAACGCAGGGCGCAAAGAGCCGGTTTCAGGCGAAACCAGATCCATCGTGGTGTTCCTTCACGGCTATGGCGCCAACGGCCCGGATCTGCTGGGGCTTGCCGATCCGCTGTCGGGTCATTTGCCGGACACGCTGTTCGTCGCCCCCGATGCACCGGAAAACGTGCCGGGGATGCCAAACGGGTTCCAGTGGTTTCCCATCCCCTGGATTGACGGCAGCAGCGAGGAAGAGGCCGAGCGCGGGCTGCTGGCCGCTTCGGACGATCTGAATGCCTTTCTGGATGCGTTGATGGTGGATGAGGATGTTCTGCCCGAACAGGTCGTGCTGTTCGGCTTTTCCCAAGGCACCATGATGGCGCTGCATGTCGCGCCCCGGCGCGAGGACGAGATCGCCGGCATTGTGGCTTTTTCGGGGCGCCTCTTGCGCCCCGATCTGATGTCGGATGAAGTGGTCAGCCGCCCGCCCGTCCTGCTGGTGCACGGCGATGCGGATGAGGTCGTTCCTGCGCAATCCCTGCCGGAGGCGGCCGAGGCGCTGCAAACCGCCGGATGGAAGGACGTCTATGCCCATGTGATGAAGGGCACCGGCCACGGCATTGCGCCCGATGGGCTGGAAGTGGCGCTGGCCTTCATGGCGGACAAGCTGGGGTTGGGATAAGCCGCTAGGCGATATCATCGCGGGGCCGCAGCACCAGCCAGATCAGCGCCCCGCCCGCCAGAAACAGGAACGGCACCATCGCGAGGTTTACCGCCATCCAGCCTGTTTGCGCATCCCCGCCCGAACAGTTCATCAACCCGCCCGACGCGAGCGACGCGACGGTGACACCGCCGAACACCATCAGATCGTTCAAACCCTGCATCCGCCCGCGCTCCTCCGGCTCGTGTGCGCCCGCCAGCATGGACGTGGCACCGATGAAACCGAAATTCCATCCAACGCCCAGCAGCACCAGCGCGATGAAGAAATTCTCGAGATCGATGCCTTGAATCGCGACCGCGCCAGCCGCGGCAAGGATGGCGATTCCTGCGCCCATGATCTTTTCCACTCCAAACCGCGCGATCAGATGGCCGGTAAAGAAGGACGGGATATACATGGCCAGAACATGCGCGGTGACGACATCGGCCGCGCGCCCCTTGTCAAACCCGCATCCCACCACGGCAAGCGGGGTGGAGGTCATCACAAGGTTCATCAGCGCATAGGATACCATTGCGCAGATCACCGCCACCGCGATGCGCGGCGTCTTCAGCAGCTCCAGCCGCGAGCGGCCGCGCGGCGCGTCCACGCAGGGAACAGGCGGTTTTGGGATGTCCAGGAACAGAAACAGCACCGATCCGACGACATTCAGAGCGATGACCGCGACATAGGTGCCCAGAAACGGCACCACCATCGCCTCGGCGGTTACCTTGACCAGTTGCGGCCCTATGATGGCGCTGATCAACCCCCCCGCCAGAACATAGGAAATCGCCTTGGGGCGGAACGTGTCGCTGGCCGTATCAGCGGCGGCGAAACGATAGAAGCCCTGCGCGCTCATATAAAGGCCCGTCAGCAGACTGCCCAACAGGAACAACGAAAAGGACGCGGAATAAAGCCCGTAAGCCCCCACGGCCCCGCCCAGCGCGCCGCCCAGCGTGCCCACAAAAAACCCGATGCGCCGTCCGAAACGTTGCATGATGGCAGAAACGGGCGTGGCCGACAGCATCGAGCCGATGACGATCATCGAAATCGGCAGGGTGGCAAGGCAAGGGTTGCTGGCCAGACCGCTCCCTGCCAGACCGCCGACGACAAAGATCATCGGCATCTGCGCGCCCAGGAACCCCTGCGCCATGACCAGAACGGTCACGTTGCGGCGGGCGCGGGCGTCATCTGTCGGGGTGGCGGCATTGGTCATGGCGCCGAGTGCTAGATCGGTTGGCGCGGCTTGGCAAGCGCGATGGTGTCAGGCCACTGCGGCGATGGGGGCGGCATGCAACGGATCCATGTCACGCACCGGCTCGCCCGCCATATGGCCTTGCCAATCCAGCACCTGCCGCATCAACACCGATTTGCCGATGCAGAGCAGCGCAGGCGGCTCCAGCCCGCTGGCCTCGATATCGGCGGGCATGCAAGCCAGCGTCGTCTCGATCACCTGCTGCTGCGGCGTGGTCGCGTTACAGACCACCGCGCAAGGTTCGGCCGGGTCGCGCCCATTGGCAATCAGCGCCGCCGAAATCTGCGCAGCGTGTTTCATACCCATATAAATCACCAGAAGCTGACTGCCTTTGGCCAGCGCCTGCCAGTCCAGCGATGCGGTTGCATTGCCGGTATGGTCATGGCCGGTCACGAACGTCACCGACTGGTTCACCTCGCGGTGGGTGGCCGGGATACCTGCATAGGCCAGCCCCCCGATCCCCGCCGTGATACCAGGAATGATCCGCACCGGCACGCCGTGCTGCACCAGCGTCTGCGCCTCCTCGCCGCCGCGGCCAAAGACGAAGGGATCGCCGCCCTTCAGCCTCAGCACCCGTTTGCCCGCGCGGGCCAGATCGACCAGCCGCAGCGAAATGTCGCGCTGCGCCGTCGATGGTTTTCCTCCACGCTTGCCGGCATAGATCCTTTCGGCTTGCGGCGCCCAGTCCAGAATGCATTCCTGAACCAAAGCGTCATAGACCACTACATCGGCCTGACGCAGTGCGTTCAGTGCATGGATGGTCAGCAGCCCCGGATCGCCCGGACCTGCACCGCAAAGCCAGACCCAGCCGGGTGTGAAGGATGGCCACTGGTGCGGCGGGAGGGGAAGATGATCAAACATGTCCGGCATATTGCGCGGATTTCGCCTGCTGCCTAGAGGAAAATGCCTGGCACCAGCCGACGTCTGTGAACGGGGTTCACATTGGCCTGACAGTTGATTTCAAGTTGTTCGCGATGGGGCTGTAGTCAGGAAATATATTTCGAAAAAAACAAATTTCCAAGGCTGACGTTTTATTTCATGCGCAGAGGCGGCGCCGCTAAAGGAACGCTGTTCCTACCACCTGCCACTCATGGAGCGTGCAAGAAGCGTCAGACTGGACCGAATCGGTGATGGCTCCAGCCCCCCGGCGGCAACCAGTTCGGGATGCGCAGCGGCACGGCGAAGCAAGTGACCGGCCTGCCACGCCGCCAGCAACGCGGGCCGCGCTGCGACGGTGACACCCGCCCTGCCCGCCCGCGCCGCCCTCAAACGGCGCAGTCCGTTTTCCGCCAGAGCGCGAACTCCTTCGGGCCGCCCGTCCAGCAGCGGCACACGCCCGGCATTTTCCAGCGCCGGAATCGCGCGCAGCCAGTTTGCCAGCCCGGCGGCATAACCTGCATCCATGACCACAGCCGGATCCGCGCGGCCCAGCGCCCGCGCAGCAGCCAACATCAGGTTACCGCTTGTTTTCTCAAGATAATCGGTCAGATGCGCCTCATCATCAAACGGATCGCGCGCGATGTCCCAATGCCGCGCCTTGATCAGCTCATCCAGCAGCGCCGCGCCGTCGGCGTCGAGCACCGCCGCCAGCGGCGTGACCACCTCATGCCGCCGCACCCTGCCGCCCTGGACAATCTCGTCCAGTGCGTCGCGCCACCATTGCAGGCGCATCTGCGCGATCAGCGGCTCCTGCGTCATCCACGGCGCGCGCGATACTTCGACATTAAAGGCATAGATCGGGAACAGAACCGGACGCGCGGAGACCGGCGCCGCCATGGCAGCGCGGAACCGGTCCGGATCGCCGCGCTGCACGATACCCGCACAGCCGATCAGATCCTGCGCCAGTTCAGGCATTCCGGAGCAATTTCCAGTTGATCGCATCCAGCAGCGCGTCAAAAGACGCATCCACGATATTGGCGCTGACGCCGACCGTGGACCAGCGGTTGCCCTGCCCGTCCTCGCTGTCGATGATGACGCGGGTCACCGCCTCGGTTCCGCCTTGGGTGATGCGCACCTTAAAATCGACCAGCCGCATGTCGTCGATACCGCTTTGATAGCGTCCCAGATCCTTGGCCAGCGCCTTGGACAGCGCGTTCACCGGGCCACGATCACAGCCCAGATCATCCATGGATTCGCTGACCGAAAGCTTCTTCTGGCCGTCGACCTTCACCACCACTACCGCTTCTGACAGGCTGACCATACGGTCATGCTTGTTCTTGCGGCGCTCCACCGTGACCTTGTAGCGTTTCACTTCAAAAAACTCGGGCATGATACCCAGCGCGCGGCGCGCGAGCAGCTCGAAACTGGCCTGCGCGCTGTCATAAGTATATCCGTCAGCCTCGCGTGCCTTGATCTCGTCCAAGATCCGCGCCAGCGCCGGATCGCCTGTTGCCACCTCTATGCCTGCCTCGGAGAGGCGGCGGCGCAGGTTTGACTGGCCCGCCTGATTGGACATCGGGATGATGCGCGCATTGCCGACCAATGCGGGCTCGATATGCTCGTAGGTGCTGGGGTCTTTCAGGATCGCGCTGGCATGCAGCCCGGCCTTGTGTGCAAAGGCGGAGGCGCCCACATAGGCGGCCTGCCGCACCGGCACGAGGTTCAGGATTTCATCCAGCTTGCGGCTAATATGGCTGAGATTTTCCAAGGCCTCGGCCGTCACGCCTGTCTGATAGGTGCTGGCATAGGGCTCCTTCAGGAGCAGCGTCGGGATCAGCGCGGTCAGGTTGGTATTGCCGCAGCGCTCGCCCAGACCGTTCAGCGTGCCCTGGATCTGCCTCGCGCCGGCATCCACGGCGGCCAGCGCGCCAGCAACAGCGGTTTCGGTATCGTCATGGGTATGAATACCCAAGCGCTCGCCCGGGATGCCAGCCGCGATCACCTCGGCCGTGACACGCCCGATTTCAGCCGGGAGCGTGCCGCCATTGGTGTCACAGAGCACGATCCAGCGTGCGCCCGCGTTCAGCGCAGCGTGACAAACCTCAAGCGCGTAACCGGGATTGCTACGGTAGCCGTCAAAGAAATGCTCCGCGTCCAGCAATGCCTCGCGCCCATGGGCGACCAGATGCGCGATGGAGGCTGAGATGTTACGGGTATTTTCGGCCAAGGTGATCCCCAGGGCGCGCTCAACATGAAATTCATGCGCCTTGCCCACGAGGCAAACGGCACAGGTCCCGGCGTTCATCACCGCAGCCAGAACATCGTCATTCTCCGCACTGAGGCCCGCGCGTTTGGTCATGCCAAAAGCCGTCATCGTCGCGCGCGTCTCCGGTGCTGCGTCAAAAAACGCGCTGTCGGTGGGGTTGGCGCCGGGCCAGCCCCCTTCGATATAGTCCACCCCGAGAGAATCGAGCATTTCCGCAATACGCCGCTTCTCAGCGGTCGAAAATTGCACCCCTTGGGTTTGCTGCCCATCGCGCAGGGTGGTGTCGTAGAGAGTGAGGCGGGTGCGGGTCATGCTTGTATCGCGCATTGTGCCATAGGTTCCGCCTTTATGCACGACGAAGAGCCCCGGACCACTCCCACTTTTGGCCGTCCGCTGACCCCTGAGCAGAGCGGCAGCGTCATTTCAAACTGTCCAGTTTAGAAGGGTCGAACCTATACGGATATTCCCATTCGGTGCCGGATTTAGTGGTGCTGATATGTATGTCAGCAGCCGCCAGCTTCGCTCTTATCGCGTCTGCCGTATCATAGTCTTTTGCAGCACGAGCCTGATCCAAGGCAGCAATCATCTTGTTCACCAGCGGAACTGCTTCCTCCGATTGTTCGAGGGTTTTTCGTCGCTCCAGACGTTGTGGATCCAGATCATCGAAGCCCAGGAATTTCAGGGTCGCAAAGAAGCGGAGAACAGCATCACTGTCTTTATCGGATGACATATGCGCTTCCTGCGCCAGCTCCGACAGACGGGACATGACAAGTGGTGTATTCAAATCGTTAGCGAGCGCGTTAAATACCTCTGCGTCAACCAATTGCTCAATTTCTTTATCTTCGAGGCTTCTGGAAAGAGCACGATATTCAAGCTGCGACCATCTGTTCAGATGGCCAGTCGCAATCCTGACTTTCTCCGCCGTCCAGTCCATCGGCTTCCGGTAGTGCGTGCTCAGAAACACGAACCGGATTACCTCGCCGGGCACGCCCTGATCCAGCAGATCCCGCACTGTGAAGAAGTTGCCAAGGCTCTTGGACATCTTCTTTCCCTCGACCTGAAGCATTTCGTTATGCATCCAGACCTGCGCGAAACCGGCATCCGGGTGCGCGCAGCGGCTTTGGGCAATCTCGTTCTCGTGGTGCGGGAACATCAGGTCGTTGCCGCCGCCGTGGATGTCGAAACTGGCGCCCAGCAACTCGTCGGCCATGGCCGAACACTCGATGTGCCAGCCCGGGCGCCCGTAACCCCAAGGCGACTCCCAGCCAGGCTGATCGCCGCTGGACGGCTTCCAGAGGACAAAATCCATCGGATTGCGCTTGTAGGGCGCCACCTCGACCCGCGCGCCGGCGATCATGTCGTCGATGGTCCGCCCCGACAGCGCGCCATATTCTGAATAGCTTTCGACCGCAAAGAGCACGTGGCCCTCGGCGGCATAGGCGTGACCCTTGTTGATCAGATCCTCGATCATCGCGACCATCTGGGGAATGAACTCGGTGGCGCGGGGCATCGCGTCCGGCTCCAGCGCGCCCAGTGCGCCCATATCCTCCAGAAACCACCCGATCGTCTCATCGGTGATGTCGCCGATCTTGCGGCCGGACTCGGCGGCGCGGGCGTTGATCTTGTCATCGACGTCGGTGAAATTGCGCGCATAGGTCACAGCACCCTCACCATAGACATGGCGCAGCAGGCGGTAGAGCACATCGAACACCACCACCGGGCGGGCGTTACCCAGATGCGCGCGGTCATAAACGGTCGGCCCGCAGACATACATCCGCACATTGGCCGGATCGAGAGGTGTGAATACCTCTTTCTTCCGGGTCTTGGTATTGTGCAGCTTGATCTGGGTCATGGGGCCTCGCAGGAGATGGGTGCGCCGGGTTGCCGCGGGCTTAGCAATTCCTGCCCCTTATTGGAATAGCCCAGATGCCGCGGGCATGGGGGGCGGCTGTGGCGCGGCCAAACGCGCCGGTTGGCGGGCTGAAAGCGACAGAGGTCGCAATCAGGACAGACAGGCACCGCAGGCCGTGGCGTCATTCCTTCATGGCAGGGAGGGTTGGATATGACGCCATTCAGCAAGATCGCCCTTATCGTGCGCACCATCGGCGCTGCGCGGGGCCGGGCTGCGCGGGGCGCGCCGGGGTACCGGTTCTGACGCCGCCCTTCCTCACCCCCTTGCAGATACAGGTCCAGACATGAACGACATCTCCCCCCGCCGCAGCGGTGGACGTGCCGCGAGACGCGCCGAACGCGCGGCCCCCATTACCGGCGCCATGCGCTCCGTGCAGCCCGGAATGGAGGGCGGGCGCTACAATCCGCTGACCGACGCCGAGGTCTTGCGCATCCATCACACCGCGCTGGACGCGCTGGAGCAGATCGGGCTGGCCGACGCGCCGCCCAGCGGTGTTGCGCATCTGACCGGCGCGGGCGCGATTCCGGGTGATGACGGACGCATCAGGTTCCCGCGCGCTCTGATCGAAGATACGATCGCAGCGGCGAACCGCAGCATTACCCTTGCGGGGCGCGATCCGCAGCACGATATGCATCTGTCGGGCGCGCGCGTCCATTTCGGCACCGCCGGGGCTGCCGTTCACATGGTCGATGTGGACGGGCGCAATTACCGCGAATGCACGGTGCAGGACCTGCATGATGCAGCCCGGATCGCGGATGTCCTGGATAATATCCATTTCGTGCAGCGGCCCATGGTTTGCCGCGACATCCCCGACAACATGGAGATGGACCTGAACACGATCTACGCCTGTTGCGCCGGTACGACCAAACATGTCGGCGTGTCCTTTACCGAACGCGCCTTTGCCCGAGAGGGCATGAAGATGCTGCACATGATCGCGGGGGGCGAGGAGGCGTGGCGCGAGCGGCCTTTCGTATCGAACTCCAACTGCTTCGTCGTGCCGCCGATGAAATTTGCCACCGAATCCTGCGAGGTGATGGAGGAATGCATCCTGGGCGGCATGCCCATCCTGCTGCTGAGCGCGGGGATGGCGGGGGCCACCGCGCCCTCGACCATCGCCGGGGCCATCGTACAGGCCACGGCAGAATGTCTGGCCGGGCTGGTCTATGTCAACGCGGTCAAGCCGGGGCATCCGGCTATCTTCGGCACCTGGCCCTTCGGGCTGGATCTGCGCACCGGCGCGATGACGGGCGGATCGGGCGAGCAGGCCCTGCTGACCGCGGGCTGCGCGCAGATGCACCGCTTCTACGGTCTGCCCGGCGGGGCGGCGGCTGGCATAACCGACGCGAAACTGCCCGACATGCAGGCCGGGTGGGAGGCGATGTGCTCCAACGTGATGGCAGGGCTGGCGGGGCTGAACATGGTTTACGAGGCGGCGGGCATGCACGCGTCCCTGCTTGGGTTCTGTCTGGAATCGCTGATCCTGGGGGATGATCTGATCGGCCATGCCCAGCGCTGCGTCCGCGGGATCGAGGTGGATGACGAAACGCTCGGCCTCGAGCAGATCCGCGAGGTCTGCATGGGCGGGCCCGGTCACTACCTTGGTACGGCGCAAACGCTGGCACGGATGCAGTCCGATTATCAATATCCCACCCTGGGCAACCGGATGAGTCCCAAGGCATGGGATGAGGGCGGCAAGCCTGACCTGAACCGCGATGCCATCGCCCGGAAGGAGGCAATATTGTCCGAACGCTCGGCCGCGCGTTTCGCGCCCGACATCGATGCCGCGATCCGGCAGGCGTTCCGCATCCACCTGCCCGCCTGATCTTGCATCGGAATGGCCATTCGCGCCATATGCCTGTGCATGACGTTCTTCGGGAGATTCCACATGAATATGTTCCTCAAGGTCGCGGCTTTTGCTGCGGCCCTTGCCGCCCCCTTGCCCGCCTTGGCCGACATCGCGCCGCTGACGCTGCGCCTTGCGCATGTGGTGAACGAACAGGATGCGTTCCACGCCGCCGCCACAAAGTTCCGCGATCTGGTAGCCGAGCGCACGGATGGCGCGGTCACCATCGAGATTTTTCCCAACGCCACGCTGGGGGACGAACGCACGCTGCTGGAAGGGATGCAGATCGGCACCGTCGATATGGGGCTGATCACCAACGGCCCTGTCTCCAACTTCCTCGAAGACATGGCGGTATTCGAGCTGCCCTTCCTGTTCCCGTCCTCACAGGCGGCCTATGCCGTGCTCGACGGCGAAATCGGGCAGGAATTGCTGGACCGGCTGGAGGAGGTCAACCTGAAGGGCCTTGCCTATGCCGAACGCGGATTCCGCAACCTCACCAATTCCGAACGCCCGGTGAATACCCCCGCCGACATGAAGGGCATGCGCATCCGCGTCATGGAAAACCCGGTCTATATCGACACATTCCGTGAACTGGGCGCCGATGCCATTCCCATGGCCTGGACCGAGGCCCTGACCGCGATGCAGCAGGGCACCATCGACGGGCAGGAAAACCCGGTCAACGTGGTACATTCCTTCAAGCTGAGCGAGACGCAGACCAACATGACCATGACGCGGCACAGCTATGCGCCGGCAATCTTCGTCATGGGTCTGCCCGTCTGGCAAAAACTGCCCGAAGACGTGCAGGGCATCATCAAGGAGGCCGCTCAAGAGGCCGCCGTCTATGAGCGCGCGCTGAACGCCGAGGAGCAAGAGGCTCAGATGCAGGCGCTGCGCGACGCGGGCATGACAATCAACGATAATGCCGATCAGGCCGCCTTTGCCGAAGCGGTGACGCCCGTTTACGAGAAATACGGCGCGAGGTTCGGTGATTACCTGCCCCGTATTCAGGAGCAGATCCGCGCGGGCGCAGCGCAGTAACATGCTGGCGGGGCTGGACCGGATCGACCGCCTTCTGGGCACTATCCTCACGCCCGTCGTATTTTTCGGGATGGCCGCCCTGACGGCAGTCATCACCTTGCAGATTGTCTCGCGCGTGTTCTTCACTTCGGTGTCCTGGACCGAAGAAGTCGCGCGTTTCCTGCTGATCTGGATTACCTTTCTGGGCGCGGCGCTGGCTTGGCAGCAGGGGCGGCATCTGGCGGTGGCGCTTCTGCGCGCCAGCCTGCCCCGCGCGCCGCGCCGCGCCGCCACCGGGCTGGCCATTCTGGTCAGCCTGTGCTTCATGGTCACGCTGGCTGTCATCGGCATCCGCTACATGAACGTGCAAAGCTTTCAGAAATCCCCCTCCCTGCGCCTCTCCATGAGCTATGTCTATGCAGTCATGCCCATCGCAGCGGGGCTGATGGCTGCCTTGTCGGTGATCGACCTGATCCGCCTGATTGCCGGGCGCGACCCGCGCGGCCCCTCGGGGGACGCCTGAGATGAGCCTCGTTCTCGCCGGTCTGTTCATCCTGTTCCTGCTGATGGGGATCCCCATCGCGGTGGTGATCGGCGCGGCGACAATGGGCGCGCTGAATCTTTCGGGCGTGCCGCTGATGGTGGTGCCGCAGCAGATGTTTTCCGGCATCAACAGCTTTGCACTGGTGGCCGTGCCGATGTTCATTCTGGCCGGCGATGTGATGGCGCAGGGCGAAATCTCAAGACGGTTGGTTGCCTTTGCCGATTCCATGTTCGGCTTCATCAAGGGCGGGCTCAGCATCGTATCCGTGCTGGCGGGCATGTTCTTTGCCGCGATCTCCGGATCGGGCGCCGCGACCACGGCGGCTGTCGGAGCCAGCCTCGTGCCTGAACTCAAACGCAAGGGCTATGATCCGGCCGCCGCCGCAGCGCTGATCGCGGCATCGGGCACCATTGGCGTTGTCATTCCGCCTTCGGTGCCGATGATCATTTACGCCGTGATCGCGCAGGAATCCGTGGCAAAGCTGTTCCTGAACGGGTTCATCCCCGGCGTCGCCCTGGGTATCGGGCTGATCCTCGTGGCGCTGATCCAGGGCCACCGGCGCGCCTATCCGCGCGGGACAGCGTGGAACCCTGGTACGATCGGGCGTACGTTCCTGTCGGCCCTCTGGGGCCTGATGGCGCCGCTGATCATCCTTGGCGGCATCTTCTCGGGCATCTTCACCCCCTCCGAAGCGGCGGTGGTCGCTGTCAACTACGCCATCCTCGTGTCTCTTTTCGTCTATCGCGATCTGACGCTGGCTCAGCTTTATCGCATCGTGGTTCGCGCGGGCGTGACGACGGCAGTGATCATGTTCGTCATCTCCGCTTCCTCGGTGCTCAGCTGGGCGCTCAGCAGCTGGCAAGTGCCAAATGCAATCGCAGGCTATGCGCTGGGGCTGACCAGCAATTTTTACATGCTGCTGCTGGTCATCATGCTGATCATCCTGATCTCCGGCGTATTTCTGGAAACCGCTTCGGCGCTGGTGATCCTGACGCCGATGTTGCTGCCATTGGCATTGCAACTAGGGCTGGGGACGGTGCATTTCGGCATCATCATCGTCGTGGGGCTTGCCATCGGCATGGTGACGCCCCCGGTGGCGATCAACCTTTTCGTCGCCTCCACCACCGCCAATCTGCCAATCGAGAAGATCACCCGTGCCGTGCTGCCCTACATGGGTATCCTGATCGTGGTCTATCTTGTCATCGGCTTTGGCCCGTTGCTCTTTCATGGCTGGCAATGATGGATGACTACGCATCCCATGATGCCACCGCCCTCGCCGCGCTGATCGCGGGGGGCGAAATTTCGTCACAAGAGGCGCTGGATGCCGCCATCCTGCGTGCCGAGGCCCGCAACCCCGCAATCAACGCGCTGTCACAACGGCTGTTCGATCACGGCCGTGCCGCGATTGCCGCAGGTCTGCCCCAAGGTCCGTTTCGCGGCGTGCCATTCCTGCTCAAGGATGCCTCGGCCGAGCTGAAGGGCCACGTCACCGCCAATGGCGCGCGCTTGCTGGCAAAGGGCGCAGCTGCGGGCGGCGATTCAACTCTTGTCGCGCGGTACAAGGCGGCGGGGCTGGTGATTTTCGGCAAGACGGCGACGCCGGAATTTTCGCTGGCCGCATCGACGGAAACATCGCTGACCGGCGCGACGCGCAATCCGTGGAGCCTCGCGCGCAGCGCGGGAGGATCCTCGGGCGGGGCGGCGGCGGCGGTGGCGGCCGGGATCGTGCCTGCCGCGCATGGCAGCGACGGGGGCGGCTCCATCCGCATTCCGGCATCCTGCTGCGGGCTTTTCGGGATGAAGCCATCGCGGGCGCGCAATTCCTCCGGTCCACTGATGGGTGAAGGCTGGGGCAGCCTGTCTGTTGCACATGTGCTGACCCGGTCTGTGCGCGACAGCGCGGCGATGCTGGACGCAAGCCAAGGCATGGCACCGGGCGATCCCTACTGCGCCCCGCCCCGGCTGCGCCCTTATGCCGAGGAGGTGCGACGGGATCCGGGGCCTCTTCGGATCGGTTGGCACATCGCCCCTATGAGTGGCGGCGCCGTCGCGGATCCCTGCCGCGTCGCCGCCGAGGATGCAGCGCGTCTGCTGGCCGCGCTTGGCCACGAGGTGGAGCAGATCACCCTGCCCGGATGCCACGAGCCGCTGGCGCGGGCGATCTGGGTGCTGGTCGCCAGCAATGTCGCGCGCAGTATCCGCGCCATCGGAGAGTATCGCGGCCGCGCCGTCACGGAGGAAGAGGTTGAGCGCGTGACCTGGAGCGCCGTCGAGGAAGCGCGCAGCATGACGGCCGAGAGTTATGCCGAGGCCCTCCATCAGATCCACGCCCAAAGCCGCCGCATGGCCGATCTGCACAGCCGCATTGGCGTGATCCTTTGCCCGACGCTCGCCGCGCCGCCGCCGCTTTTGGGCGTGCACCGTACCGATACGGATGACATTCCTGCCTATCGCGCCGCGCTGGCTGCGTTCACGCCTTACACGCAGCTTTATAACATGACTGGCGCGCCCAGCATGTCCGTGCCGCTCTGTTGGGCGGACGGCTTGCCTGTCGGCGTCATGTTATCGGCCGATTTCGGGCGCGAGGACATCCTTTTCCGTCTTGCTGGTCAGCTTGAGCAGGCACGCCCGTGGTTTCACCGCCTCGCGCCGCAGTGATGCCGCTCAGCGCGCAGCTTCAAGCGCGCGTTCATATTCCTGGCCCGGGATCGCATCCAGCAGGGACTGGGTGTATTCGGTATCGGGTTGATGCAGCACCTTGCCCGCTGCGCCCGCCTCGACGATACGGCCCTTTTGCATGACGATGATGCGGTCGCAGATGCGGGCGGCCACCCGCAGATCATGGGTAATGAACAGCATCGACAGGTCCAGCCGGGTTTTCAGATCGGCCAGAAGGTCAAGCACCTGCGCCTGAATCGACACATCCAGCGCCGATACCGCCTCGTCCGCGATGATGATCTTCGGCTCCAGTGCCAGCGCGCGGGCTATGCCGATACGCTGGCGCTGCCCGCCCGAGAATTCATGCGGAAAACGCTTCATCGCCGAGGCGTCCAGCCCGACCAGTTCCAGCAGTTCGCGCGCCTTGTCCTGTGCCTGGCGGCGGGGCGTGCCATAGGCAATCAGCCCTTCGGTCAGGATGCGCGACACGCGGGCGCGCGGGTTCAGCGATGAATAAGGATCCTGAAATATCATCTGCAACTGGCGGCGTCTGCTCCGCAGATCAGCGCCCGACATTTCGGCGATATTGGCGCCATCGACCATGACCCGCCCCGCATCAGGGGTCAGCAGGCGCACGATGCAGCGACCGACAGTCGATTTGCCCGACCCGGATTCGCCAACGATGCCGATGGTCTCCCCGGCATAAAGCTGGAAGTTGACATCCTGCACCGCCTTCACCACCCGGCGCTTGCCGAAAAAGCTGCCCGAACCGGTCGAGAAGGTCTTGGTCAGCCCCTCGACGTTCAGGATAGGTGCGCGGGTCTGCTCCGCGGTCTCCCTGCGCCGGGTCAGGCGGGGAATCGCGTCGATCAGTGCGCGGGTATAGGGGTGCTGCGGTTTCAGCAGCACCTCATCGGCGGTGCCGGTTTCCACGATCTGGCCGGTCTGCATGACGATGACGCGGTCGGCTATATCCGCCACGACGCCGAAATCATGGGTGATGAAAATGACGGCCATACCGCGCCTATGCCGCAGATCCTCGATCAGTTTCAGGATTTGCGCCTGCGTGGTCACATCCAGCGCCGTCGTCGGCTCGTCCGCGATCAGGATATCGGGCTCCAGCGCCAGCGCCATGGCGATCATCACGCGCTGGCGCTGCCCGCCCGAAAGCTGAAACGGGTAGGCGCGGATCGCGGCCTGCGGATCGGGGATGCCGACCTCCTCCAGCAGTTGCAGGGCGCGGGCGCGGCGCTCGGTGCCGGTCAGGGCGCCATGCGCCTCGAACACTTCCGAAATCTGGGCACCGACGCGCATCAGCGGGTTCAGCGCGCTCAGCGGTTCCTGAAAGATCATCGAGATGCGGCTGCCGCGCAGCTTCAGCATTTCCCTTTCGGTCAGGCCAAGGATGGGCTTGCCATCAAAGGTGATCGTGCCAGCGACCGGTTTCACCCCCTGCGGCAACAGACCCATCACCGCATTGGCCGACATGGATTTGCCCGACCCTGATTCCCCTACAATGCACAGGATTTCTCCCGCGCTCAGGTCGAAACTGATATCCTTGGCCGCATAAGGGCGGTCGGCCCCTTCGGGCAGGGCAATGGCAAGATCGCGGATTTGCAGCAGGCTCATTCGGATTTCCTCGTCAAACGGGGGTTGAGCGCATCGTTCAGGCCCTCGCCGATCAGGTTCAGCGCCAGCACGGTCAGAAGGATCGCCATCCCCGGCAGGAAAGACAGCCACCATGCCGTCCGGATCACGGTGCGCGCGGCGCCGATCATGTAGCCCCAGGACATGATGTTGGGATCCCCAAGGCCCAGAAAGGACAGCGAACTTTCCAGAAGGATCGCCTGCGCCACCATCAGCGAAGCCAGAACGATGATCGGGGGCAGGGCGTTGGGCAGGATGTGACGCAGGATGATCTGTGTGTTGCCGAGGCCCGAGAGCGTCGCCGCCTCGACAAATTCACGGGTCCGCAGCGAAAGCACCTCACCCCGGACCAGACGCGCGACAGGCGGCCATGACACGATGGCGATGGCGATGATCACGAAGGTCAGGCTGGGCTGGAAGATCGCCAGCAGAACGATGGCCAGCGCAAAGCTGGGGATGGTCTGGAAGAACTCGGTGAAGCGCATCAGTGCATCGTCCGCGCGGCCCGCGAAAAATCCCGCCATCGCGCCCACCGGCACACCGATGGCCAGCGCGACGATGGTCGATACAAGGCCGACCAGAAGGCTGACATAGGCGCCATGCGCCAGCCCCGACAGCACATCGCGGCCCAGAGCATCGGTCCCGAGCGGCAGTCCATCCTGCGTGAAGGGCGGCACGAAGGGGCGCTGTACCATTTTCCACGGGCTTTGCGGAAAGACGAAAGGCGCAAGGATGGCGGTCAGCACCACCAGCGCCAGAATGACCAGCCCGATGACTGCCCCGCGGTTATAGCTGAAGCGTTTCCAGAAATCCTTCATGTCGTCAGCCTTATGCGCGGGTCGACGATGACATAGACGACATCCGTGATCAGGTTGAACAGCAGCACCATCGCCGCCGAGATGTAGAAGACCCCGAGGATCACGTTGTAATCGCGCTGGTTGATCGCCTCGAACATCAGGCGGCCGATGCCGGGCCAGGCAAACACGGTTTCCGTCAGGATCGCGCCGCCAAAGATCTGCCCCGCCTGCAAGCCGGCCAGCGTGATGACCGGAAGAAGGGCATTGCGCAGGATGTGCCGGCGCTGGATCACGCCGCGCTTCAGCCCCTTGGCACGCGCGGTCTTGACGAAATCGAGGCGGCTGACCTCCAGCATCGAGGCGCGCGTCATGCGCATGTAGATCGCGGTGAAAAAGAGGCCGAGTGTCGTTGCCGGCAGGACCAGATGCCTGGCCACATCCAGCACATGCGCGAGCCCGGTATAGCCCGCGCCAATGCTGGAATAGCCAAATCCCGGCAGCCAGCCCAGCCACACGGAAAACACCAGCGCCGCCATCAGCGCGACCCAGAACAGCGGCGTGGCGTAGAACAGCAGGGCAAGGGTGGAGATAACCGTATCGCCCCAGCTTCCCTGCCGCGCCGAGGCGGCAACACCGGCCATCACGCCCAGCACCAGCGACAGGACGAACGCAACTCCGGTCAGCAGCAACGTGGCAGGCAGGCGGTCGATGATCAGATCCGCCACCGGCATCTGCTGGCGGAAAGAATAGCCGAGGTCGAGCTGTATCGCCCCCTTGATATAGATCCAGAGCTGCACGTAAAGCGGCTGATCCAATCCGAACCGCGTGCGCAGATCGGCAAGGAATTTCGCATCCGCCGCGCCTGCCTCGCCGGCCATGACGGCAGCAGGATCGCCGGGCGCCGCATGGATCAGCATGAAATTGAAAACCAGGATGGCCAGCAGGATGAATACCGCCTTGACCAGTCTGCCCAGGATGAACCGTGTCAAGTTATCTGCCCCGAATTGATATTTCGATTTCGTCCGGGACGCCGCGGCGCCCCGGACCTTGAGCAGTGCCGCTTATTTCTTTTCGATCCACACGAAACGGAAACCGTCATTGACGCCGAACGCGGTGTTGACGGGGTTATGGATATTGCAGCGGTAGATCGTGGGAAAACCCAACTCCAGCAGCCACAGGTTGGGTACATCCGACACGATCTGGTCCTGAATGATCTTGTAGGCGGCGGCCCTGTCCTCGGGCTTGGCCATCAAGGCGGCCTCGTCCCACAGCTTGTCCACTTCGGGGTTCTGGTAATCGGCCACGTTGTTCCACGGGGATCCCGGTTCGGCATTGTCGCCCATATAGGTGCGTGAGACGCCCAGCGCCGGATCGCCGTATTGATAGACATAGGTGAATGCCAGATCGAAATCGCGATCCGATACTTTCTGGTTCCAACCCGCCACGTCCGAGGGGACGATCTCGACGTTCATGCCGATTTCCGTCAGGTTCTGCTTGACCGCTTCGGCCCAGCGGCTCCATGTCTCGCCGTAAGGCAGGCCCAGAAGGCGGATCGTCTCGCCATCATAGCTGGACTCGGCCAGAAGCGCCTTGGCCTTGTCGGGATCATAGCCGATGTCGGGCGTATCGGCGGAATAGAACTTGGTGGATGAGGATACCGGGCCGGTCGCAACCTTGCCCAGCCCGTTCCAGAGCGCGTCACGGGCAAATTCGCGGTCGAGGGCGTGCATCATGGCCTGCCGCACCTTCAGATCATCCAGAGGCTTGTTGTTCAGGTTGACCCAGATCCATGAAAGGGGGCCGAAATATTCGAACCCCTTTTCGGTAAGGCAGGTATTGTCCATTTCGCGGACGCGCGGCACATCGAAATTTTCGATCGAACCGCCGGGCAGAAGATCGACCTGACCGGTTTCATAGGCCACCGCACGCGATGCGGCATCGGGGATCACATGGTAATAGATGTCGTCAATATAGGGCAGCCCGTCCATGTAATAGTCGTCATTCTTGACCATATGGATGTAACTGCCCTTGATCCATTCATCGAACTTGAACGGCCCGGTTCCAATCGGTGTGTTGTTTGCGGGGTTATTCGCAAAATCGGTGCCCTCATAGATATGCTTGGGGATCATCGGCGCGGTGCCCGGCTCGAAGATGCCGATGAACGGGCCGAACGGCTGCTTCAGGTTGAATACCACGGTCAGATCGTCGGGCGTGTCGATGCTTTCGACATGTTCCATGTAGACGCGCATGCGCGAATGGGTCTCGCGCAGGAACACATCCATGGAAAACTTCACATCCGCGGAGGTGAACGGCTCGCCGTCATGGAATTTGACGCCATCCCGCAGCTTGAACGTATAGGTCTTGCCATCTTCGGAAATTTCCCAGCTTTCGGCCAGCTGGGGTTCAGGGGACAGATCGAAGTTGTAGCGCAGCAGACTTTCATAGATGTCGGGCGCAACCATCTGGGTGGGCGCGTTCTGGAGCAGGCCGATCATCAGCCCGGGCGGCTCGGGCTGGATCACCACGTTCAGCGTGCCGCCCTGTTGCGGATCACCCTCCTCCTGTGCGGAGGCGGGGCCCGTCAATGGGCCCGCCAGCACCAGCGCCAGCATGGCCGCTGCGATATTTCTTAACTTCGCCATGTTGCTTTTCCCTGTTTTATTATTGTTGGTCAGTTCACGGACCCGCGCCGAACGAGTCGATATAGGCGACAATACCCTCACGCGATTCGTCGATGTCATTGTAGATTGCCAACCGGGCGGCGGATGCATCACGCGCCTTGAACGCTGCAATCAGAGCGTGGTGCTGGTGAATCATGTCCACCTCGGCCCCGCTGTAATAGCCCGCGATCAGCGGCCCCATGCGCAGCCACAGACGGCTGAGGACGCCCAGCAAAACCGGCATCCCGGCGATTTCCGCCAATGCAAAATGGAACTGCTGGTTGAATTCGGCAGCCTGCGTCCAGCGCGCGGCGGCAATCGCCTCCTCGTTGCGCGCAGTCAGGCGGACCATGCGGGCGACGTCGCGGGGCGTGGCCACCTCGGCGGCGCGGGCCGCAGCCAGCCCCTCAAGCTCGCGGCGGATGCTGGCGATCTCCAGATATTGCGCCGCGGACGGCACCGGCACGCGCACATCGCGCAAGGACCGCTGCACCAGTGCCTCGTCCTGAAGAAGGCGCTGGACCGCGTCGCGGACCGGGGTTGAACTGGTGCCCAGCGCGGCCGCGAGGCCGCGGATGGTGATCCGCTCATTTGGCCGCAACTTGCCGCGTACCAGATCCTGACTGACCCGGTCGTAAATGGTGTTCCCCAGCGATTCCCGGCTGATCTGGTTCATCGTTCCCCGTGTATTCGGCGGGTATTTTCCGCGCCTGTTTTGATGCATCATGCATCAATGTCATTGATCCGGCAAATCAAAACTGCGATGATTTGCCCACCGTGCCAGGCATCAAGGAACTCCGGATGAAATGCTTCTTCGACGAACGCCAGCTTGGGCACGCACCGCAGATCTACTTTCGCCGGGGCGCGGCCATGCCGCATCAGGAACAGCCGCAGCGGGCAGAAATCCTGCGCGACATGCTGCTGCGCGAAGGGTTTGAAGTCGAGCCGCCGCAGGATCACGGGCTGGCCCCCATCAAGGCCATTCACAACCCCGATTACGTCGATTTCCTGCCCGATGCCCATGCCCGCTTCGTCGCAAGCGCAGGAGCCGAGGCGCTCTCCATACCCACGATGCATCCCGGCCTGCGCCGCGGCAAGGAGCCGCAGGATATCCATGGCCAGCTTGGCTGGTGGATGACCGACACCTCGACCCCGCTGACACCGGGCACCTGGGATGCGATCTATTGGTCCGCCCAGACCGCGATCGAAGCTGCACAGCAGGTGCTGTCGGGCGAACGCGCCGCCTATGCGCTGTGCCGGCCGCCCGGGCATCATGCGATGCGCGACTGCGCCAACGGCTTTTGTTTTTTCAACAACGCCTGTATCGCGGCACACCACCTGACGTCGAAATTCAAGCGCGTGGCGTTGATAGATATCGACGTACATACGGGCAACGGCTCGCTCGATATTCTTTATGACCGGGGCGACATCTTCTTTTGCTCGCTGCATCCCGATCCCGCGACCTACCCCACCTTCTACCTCGGCCATTCCGACGAGACGGGCGAGGGCGAGGGGACCGGCAAATCGCTGAATGTCCTCTTGCCGCAGGGCGCGGGCCAGAATGAGGTGCTGGAGGCGCTGGACAGCGCCCTGGTCGCAATACGGGATTTTGCCCCGGGTGCGCTGGTCGTCTCGCTGGGTTTTGACATGGCCGCAGATGATCCGCTTGCGGCGGTTCAGGTCTATCCCGAGGGCTTTGCCGAAATGGCGCGTCGGCTGGCGGCGCTGGACCTGCCGACGGTGCTGGTGCAGGAGGGTGGATATCTCGGTCCATCGCTGGCCGATAATGCCAAGGCGTTCCTGACCACTTTCCGCGAGGCGGCAGCCTAATGGACAAGTCAAGCTGCGACTTTGACGTTTTCGACGTAGGGCTGG
>JAUNVT010000244.1 GCA_030540655.1 Rhodobacterales bacterium | reverse complement strand
TTGATATCTTTTAGGTATTTTTGGTTGCGGGGATAGGATTTGAACCTATGACCTTCAGGTTATGAGCCAAATAAATAACAAATCCAATAAGTTAGCAAAATCAATCGCTAGCGTGATAAGCCTTTGTTCTGGCGTCATTTCCAACTTCGCGTACATCGGCATTGCCGCCGATTCACACGCAAAGCCAGCTCGAAGCCCGCAGTCGCAACGCCTCAAGGCGGAGTGGCGCCTCGCGATACGAACCACAGATCGACGGCCATCGAGAACAATCGGGGGATCGTTCAGGATTGCGGCCTATCGACCTCCATGACCATCAACGGTGCGTCACCTTCGGCCTCGGCCGCCTCGAGATGGCTGCGGGCGGAGATGCCCTTCATATTCAGATGGTCCACGAGGCTGGGCAGGCTAGCAACACGATGGCGAGTTTCAGAGAGCGTGAGCGCCACATCGCGTGCGTTCTGTTCGGCTGCTTCCGTCCAGCCCAGACGCTCAGCCAGCCGGTCTGCGGGCAATTCCGTCGTTAAGCGCGTGAGTTTCTGAAGCTGGCGCAATGCCTGATCCTTTGCCGCCATCGGCTCGTCAAGAAGGAACAGAGCCTTGATTTGAGCGCCGCCGGTGACCGCCATGCCGTCGAGCAGTAATCTGAGGCTGTCGATGGGAATTGCTTCCTGCGTGTAGAGCAGTGTTACCCTATTGTGCATAGCATCAAAGGTTTCGTGCAGAACCTGTTCAGCCTCGGTCAGGAGCGGCCTTCGATCAACGCGCGCCTTGGCGCCGTCGACGCGTTCAATCCGGTTGGTGGCCCGTTCGAGGAGTTGTTGAAGTTCGTTTGCGCGCCATTCGTCCCGGAAGGCGCGAACGCTATCATGTGTGGACTGCACATCCGAGCGCAACTTGTTGAGCCGCCGAACGACTATCGCAGTTCCCGCAGCGCTGACGCCAAGACTCGCGATTGATCCCACCAGAGTCGCTACCTGCAAGCTGTGCATGGCGCCGAGCGTCGACTGCATTGCGTCAATACGGCGCTTGATCTGTTCATTCTGGACAACACTGACAGCGCCGGTGAACAAGGAACCAGCCGAGGTAACGCCTGTCAAAGACGAAAGAACCGAGCCCAGCGGCTGGATGGCTGAAAGCGCACCCGTTTCCTGAAGATGCGCCACAATGCCACCACCATGCGCATTGATCAGCAGCGCCCCTTTCCGGATCAGCTTTCCCGACTCCCACATTGCCTGCAGATCTGGGGGGACGTCAAAGGAATAGGTCACGATGCGCTCTTACTACTAAACCCGTATACTTGGTCAAGTCGCTCCAAGTGGCGGCTCAGAACAGACCCATCCGCGCAATCCCGTGCGATGAGCAACTGCGTCACACGATTCTGAATCGACGTCAAATAGTCTTGTCGCTTTCCACGTGCCATTGTGGCCGTCGACAAGGAAAAGGCAGCGGCGCCAAGCGTAACTACCATGGGCGTCACGAGCGCTGCGGCAACACCAAGGCCAATCATCCCGAGGCGTCCTGGAGACGCGCGTACCGCAATAGTCGCCAGTCTAGGTGGCCCACTGCCGCCTAGAGCGGGTTTGTCAAAGCCCTGCCCTGTCAAGCCGATATATTCGGTCAGGGCATTCGCACTGGACAGATCTGCGGTCAGGATGTGCTCTAGTTCGTTTGCCAAATAGGCCTCGACTTGATGAATTCCTTCACGGACTTTCAGCTCGAGAGCCTGCCTTTCGGTGGATGTTTTTCTAATCAGCTTCTTCGTTGGCAGAACGGCTATGCGAGCCCGTACCAGTTCTCGCAATTCGGCATCCTTGCTGCGGCAGAATGCACACGCAGCCCACCGCTTCTCCTGCCACGAATCGATAGCGTCTGCATGTCGTAACGGTTCATAAACTACATCTTGCGGCTGTTTCTGGCCGCTTCGCCCCTTGGCGACCGAACTGATAGGGCCGGATATGTTATCTGGTTCGTCGATCACAGCCGCAGTGCCTGTCCCTTTGAAAACATTGCAATGAAGCCAATATTCGCGCAAATGTCCCGCGACGAAGAGACACACGATCATATGGCGAGCTTCGGCATTGATAATCGTGAACTTTCGGAACGCAATCCACCTTTATGAGCGATAGCTCAGGAGCGCCACACGATAACTGTATGGCGCAACCTCCTCGACTGTTACCATATCACCGACTCGCACTCGGTTTCGCTCGAAGAACTCCCGGATCCAGCCGCGCTTGCGGAAAAACCGCTTGGTACCGTCAAGGTCGGTCATGACCACCGCATCACCTCCCCAGTCGACGACAACCTCACGCTGGGCGGCGGAAACACGGTTCGATCCGCCGATTGCATCGGCCGGGAACTTGTCGAAGAAAGCTCTTAGATAGATGTGGTTGTGGTCGATGTTGCCCTGAGTGATCTCGGTCGTACCGATATGGCGCCCGGCATGCTGGCGTTGTGTGATGCCCGATGGGGTCGGTGCCAACTTGGGCTCTGGCGCGGCGGCGATCACCATGCCGATGTTATCCTCGATCAAATCGAAGTCTTCATCGCCTGAGCTCGGGACCGATCCCGTCTGCACTGAAACATGCGCATGGACAGGCTGAACGCCCTCAGCACACAGCACCACCTCCGCTGCCGCGCGGGCATCTTCTCCTGCATCATGGTGGTCAAACACGAGGCCAAGGTGTTGCTTGAGACTTGCAAGACCGTGTCCGCCGTTACCCCGCAACTCGGGCCAAGCGGCGCGGGCAACCTGGACGCTGTCGCGCCAACCCCACTGCGGGATCGGCAGGCCGCAGCTTCCACAGGCGGCAGCGACCGCGCTGCGATCAAAGCCTGAGTGCTGATAAACCGTCGCACCGTTCAGCGCATTCTTGAGGACTGGCAGCACCTCGGCAAAGGTCGGGGCACCCTGAACCGTGCGGGCGCTGATCCCGTGCAAATAGGTGAACACCCAGCGATCCACCCTCGGATCGACATAGGTCATCCAGGTCTCGATGGAATTGTCGGGGCGCACGCAGGCGACGCCGATCTGGCAGATGCTCCCGCGGTCATTGTTCGCTGTCTCGACATCCAGCGCGAAGAAGCGAAACGGGCCCTTTGGAAATGGGGTGACGCGGGCTTTCTGGATCGGCACGGCCTTTGGCGCCGATGTCGCAACCGGACCGGCCATTGCGGAAAGGAAGCGCAGGCGCTGCCGGTCGATGGCGGCCAGTTCACGCACCCCCCAGTCCAGGCGGCGCAGCGTGGCGTCAACCAGCTCGGTCGGTTCATCATAGGCCGGTGTCTTGCGC
>JAUNVT010000243.1 GCA_030540655.1 Rhodobacterales bacterium | reverse complement strand
TCCGATGCACCCCCGGGGGCCACCGCCATGTGGCGCGGCCTCTCCCGGCTCGCCGGTCTTGTTGAGCGCGCCTGCATCGCGGAAAGTCCATCACCGGGGACTTGTGGGGACCTGCAGGGCAAATCGGCCGGTTAAGTTTGAACTTCGGGGATGTCGATATGAAAGAAGCCTCCTCTCGGGACATTGCCGTGCAATGCCCTGCCGGGGAGCCGACAGGATATCGCTTGAACCGCTGCCGCTCTGGCTTGTCACCCCTGCCATCCGGCAAGCGCGAAATGCCATGTCGCTGAAAGCACCGATGGAGCGCCGATTATGTCAGATGCGGGGGTTGTGTCCCGAATCTGGTGGAAATTCTCCGGCGGCGTTTTCCGGGCATGGGGATCTGGGCCTGATCAAGCCGCGAGGTCAAGGCTGATCGCGACCATGGGCTGAGCCGGGGTTTCCCGGCCATCGACCTGTCGCATCTGGATCTGGCCCGATGCCATCAGCGCCCGACGCCGGGTCCGATGCGCTCTGCACCAAGGAAGACCGCCCCACTTTCCCCTCCATTACGCCGGAAGGTTTGATTTGGGCCAGCCTGCTGCAGGTCCTGGTTTCGATCCGATCTGGACAGCAGGTGACGAGACCTGCTCGGACACCTGCAGAGCCGACAGCACGATAACAGCGCTCCGCATCAATCGCCAAATCTCCCCATCCCCAAGTCGTGCCATAGCCAGCAAGGCCGCGATCAGCAACGCCACTGCCGCAACCGACTCTGTGTATAAAACGTACTCTTGACCCTGGTGGCGCCAGAAGGTGCGTCAGATCGCGCTACATGGGCAAAGTGAGGCTGCGCAGACAAGGAAGGCAGGGGAGTTAAGGCGGAAAATGTTCGTAGCGTTACGCTTCTATCCCAAAGTCGTATTCGGGATTAATCGACGTCAGAGTGCTGAGGAAAATTCATTTTTTGCAAAGATCGTTATGATGAAAATGTCGGTTTGGTCATAATGGCCTCCTTTCATTTGGCGCAGGCAGATCTCACCGAGACGCTCATCCGGACAGGCCGCCCTCGCCTGGTGCTGCGGATGGCAGCGCCGGTCACATTCTTGCGCAATTTTGCTGGCTCTGCCTGATCTGGTTACCGAAATGGGTAAACAGTCACGAGCCTTCTGGCGCGCGACGATATCGGGCTGGCGGTGCTGCCCCACATCGTAGTGAAATATGTGGATCAGTCCGGAGAATTTGTGAAATCGTTACGTCGCGTTGGCTTGTCGGAAAGCTTTCACGCGGTGACGGTCGGGCGCCAGATCCTCAATCTGCTGCTGGCCACGCTGTTTGACGGCGACCGGCTGCTACCATGGCGCAAGGCATCTTTTACCGCAACAAAACCCTTGCAAAGAGCTACGGAGGGTCCATATACCATCCATACAGATGGAGAATGGATGATGAGTAACGTCAGGCAGATGCGGGACAAGGCTCCCGACAGCGAAAAGATAACGATCAATCTCGGCTATGTCGATCTGGGACGGATCGATTTGCTGGTGCAGGAAGGGTTCTATTCGAATCGCAGCGATTTCATCCGCACCGCAATCCGCAATCAGTTGGACAGTCACGTCGATGTCGTTGCCAAAACGATCGAGCGTCACACGATGGAACTGGGCCTGCGCGACTATACGGTTGCCGATCTTGAGGCGATCCGGGGCGCGGGTGAGGTGCTGCATGTCAAGGTCGTCGGCCTTGCCCGTATCGCTTCGGACGTGACACCGGATCTGGCTCTGGCGACGATCGGATCCATCACCGTCCTGGGAGCGTTGCAAGCCAGCGCCGAGATCAAGGCGGCATTAGCCGGTCGCATAGTATAACCTGAAGAAAACTCAATAAAGGACTGAGAAAATGAAGACTTTCAACGTAGGCGCCTTGCGCCCCGCGAATGATGACGCACGCCAGGCGCGCATGGCCGCTGCCAATGATCTGGTTCAGCGCACCCTGGCTCAGCATGGTCTGACCTCGCCATTGGACGGACAGGGCACTGGCACAATGCCACTGCCTTCCATGGACGGGCTGCTGTCGGGCTTGACCTCGCCCCTCGACGGGCAGGGCGTGGGATCGATGTCCCTGCCGTCGATGGAGGGGCTGATGTCGGGCCTGGCTTCGCCGCTCACTGCGCCGCAGCGAGATGTGCCGATTCCGGACGGTGCCGAGTTCCGCAGTGGGATGCATACCAGCGCCGCCGGATCGCGCAGCTATCGCACCTATGTGCCCTCAACAGTCAAAGACAAAGCCAACGGGCTGATCCTGATGCTTCATGGCTGCACGCAGACCGCCGAGGATTTCGCGATCGGCACAGGTATGAATGCACTGGCCGAGGAGCGGGGTCTGATCGTGATCTATCCGCAGCAAGCGCGCGGTGACAATGCGCAATCCTGCTGGAACTGGTTCAGCCTTGGCGATCAGCGGCGTGGCCGCGGCGAGCCCGAAATTCTTGCCGGAATGGTGCAGAGCGTGGCGGCCGAATTCAACGTCCCGCCAGAGCGCACATTTGTTGCGGGCCTGTCGGCCGGGGCTGCGATGGCAGTGATCCTGGGCGCGAACTATGGGGATGTCTTTGCCGCAGTAGGGGCCCATTCGGGCCTGCCGCTGGGCGCGGCCCGGGATGTACCCTCGGCCTTCGCCGCCATGGCGGGCAACGCACCGGAGTCGCAGCCGGGCAAGGTGCAGGCGCGCAGTATCGTCTTTCACGGCACCAAGGACGCAACCGTGCATCCCGTCAATGGCGAGCGGATCGCGCAGCAGGTCACCTCCGGCGGCGCCCAAGAGGCAATCGAGAGCGAGGTGACCGGAACGCGCGCCGGGCGATCCTACACCCGCCGTATCATCGGGGCGGCAGGCGACGCGCCACGGCTTGAACACTGGACGGTCGAGGGGCTGGGCCACGCCTGGTCTGGCGGGCAGCCCGGCGGCAGCTATGCCGATGCCGCAGGCCCCGATGCCAGCGCCGAGATGATCCGGTTTTTTCTGAACGAGAAAGATCTGTGACTTGGCAGATCTGACCCTCACCTTCAACGCGATAGCGAAGGCGGTTCCGGCCCGAAACGGGCCGCCCGCTGGCGCCGCTGCTGACCGGAATATCCAGTCTGGTTCATTGCGAAAGGCGATGAGAGGAGCCCGGATCTGGTCGCGTGCAACGCCGCGCTGCGCCGCTAAATGCCTGAACTGTCAGCCTTGCACGCCGGGCTGTCGACGCTGGCGGGAGGACCGGACCGGGCAGCGCGGTTCCTCTTTGCGTGGTGCCTGTCTGCATATTGGCGGGCTGTCCGCTCGCGGCCATGGCCAAGGATGGAGATGTGCGT
>JAUNVT010000032.1 GCA_030540655.1 Rhodobacterales bacterium | reverse complement strand
GAAAATGGCCGCGTAAGCTCTACGACCGCACCCCGTTAAAAATGGGGGGATTACCCCCGGCAGGGCTTTCAAAGAATGCCCGAGAGGGGGCGCTCTCGCGGGGGCATGACATCGAAGGTACCAGCGCTGACAGATGCGCTCGGCAACCTTGTCGATTTCTGCCTGATGCCAAGGCAAGCCCATGACCTGCGCGAGACCGATACGCTGATCTGCGAACTGTCCACCGGCCATCTGCTGGCCGACAAAGCCTTCGACGCCGACTGGCTGCGCAACGCCCTTCCGGATCGCGGCATCCCGCCGGTCATACCGCCGAAATCCGATCGCAAGTTACCGGCGGAGTTCGACAAGGAAACCTGCAAGTGGCGGCATCTGATAAGATGAACGTCAGCAACCCCTAGTCTGCGCAAGGAATATCTGCACTTAGATACCCGTGTCACACCAGCGTTTCCAACAGCAGTAAAGCGACATTGTGCGAGCCGCAACGGGCGCGCCAGCGCAACCCGTTGCCGCTCCAACCAAGACAAGTTTGCCATCCACTCAACGCAAGACAATCACACTTCCCTTGCCGCGACACATTCGTGGAGCACCTATTTTGGCTCGAAGCAATAGGCGCATATCTTGTTGCCAGAGGGGTCCCGCAGGTAGGCCGCGTAGGCATTCGGGAGGTGATCGCGAGGGCCCGGCGCGCCCTCGTCTGTTCCGTCCGCAGCCAGACCCGCCTTATGAAACGCGTCAACAATATCCCTGCTGGCTGCCGCAAAACCGATGGTCACACCGTTGCTGGAGGCTGGCTTGCCGTTTCCAGCGGGCACCAAAATGAAAGCGGGCTTATCCTTGCCGTAAAGAACCCAGCCAGAACCAAAAGGGCCCAAATTTTTCATGTCCAGGGTATCCAGGACCGAATCGTAGAACGCAGTTGATACATCCATATCATTAGAGCCTACGGTTACATGGGAGAACACGCCGTCGCCAGAAATAGGAGCTGTCATTTTATATTTCCCTGTTTGGATCCCGTGCTTGAAGGTAATAAGCTGAACAAAGTAATCAAATTATTCTTATCCGCCGTAAATACGAAGACAAATTCTATGTGATTACTTTTTCGCTAACACTACGAACTTCAAGCGCACTCAGTAATGCATACAGGAAATCTTGTGTCAATCTTATCCTATTGGCCTCATTGATGCGCTGACGATGATAAAGGCTGATTTGATCTCACTCATGGCAAGGCAGTGTTCTCATGTTAAACAACTTTGGACGACGTTCCAACGCGTGAACGAGATTATCTCGATCGGCAAACACCGTAACTCTGCCTCGTGCATTCCGCAAAATATCCTCTAAATCTCGTATATCTTTCTGTCGCGTCGCGAGGACGCCAGCGTATAAACTCTGACGGTATGTGCTTGTCCAGCCGGTAAGCCAGTTGATCAGGCAGGTCAGGCCACTGGCGGACGGTGATAGGGGGCGGTTTAGCGCTCCGATCGTGGCAATAATTGCGCGGGATAAATCTTCTGCGCTCATTGTAACATCAAGGTGCTGCACGGCAGCTTCAAACACATCGACTGTGCGCAAGATATGCGGATCGCGGTAGGATAAGAACGTTATGATACCGCTGGACAAACTTCCGCGACAAAGCGCGCCGTAGGCGCCTCCCTCTTCACGAATCTTTTGCCAAACATAACCTGTTTCAAGATATTTGAGGGCAACAGGCAAAGCACCGATTGCTCCGTTTTGCTTCATATGGAACGCTGTTCCGACATAATTTGCGTTACTTGCTACAATGAACCCTTCGGACGGCTGCGCGACCGCTGTATCTGCACCGGTCTTGCCAAGTATTTCGACAGGAAGAGCGTTTACCAGGTTCTCATGGATATTACTCAGGTGTGCTTCCGGTCTCTTGTCCGAAGTGATGCCGATTGAGAGTCGCGCGAGACATAAAAGCGCATTGCGACTCTTGCGAAGGCGTTCCGCCGCCTGATCGGGGTCATCCTCCAGCAAGACGTGAAAATCGTGCAGGAATTGCAAATAGGATAGCCCATCTGTTTGATCAGCGGCATTCACGTGACGCCGCAACCGCCTGTCGAT
This sequence comes from Rhodobacterales bacterium, assembly GCA_030540655.1. Classification (GTDB taxonomy): domain Bacteria; phylum Pseudomonadota; class Alphaproteobacteria; order Rhodobacterales; family Rhodobacteraceae; genus Roseovarius. The sequence goes on along the minus strand of JAUNVT010000032.1, from coordinate 24,259 downwards.
GAACTCATGTGCCTTGGGCAAGATCTGGCCCCTGACACGGAGCAGTTCGGAGGATACAATCTGCGCCAAATGCCCGCGTTCGGGAATTTGCCACCTACTCAGCAATTCGCCCAAATTCGCGAAGAGATCAGATATCTTATCCGCGAAAACCCGCGCGCGCAGCACGAGGTAGCTCGCCTCGCCGCGCTCTTGCGCCAATGGAGCGCTCACTACTTCACAGGCGATTCCGCCGGTTTCCACGCCCATCCAGTGGGCCATGTCGCGGGCGCTCCGATTTGCCGCGCCGGAGCGTAACAAAACCCGCGCGAAAAATGCGGCGGATGCAAGATCAGCCCCCCCCCCAAGGTCGAACGCGACATCGACATATGCCAGCCCGTTGGTCTGCCGGTGATGAAACAGAACAGGCAGACTGCCGATATAATCCACCGACACGATGTATTCCTCGGGCGCCCTTGGCAGCTCCTTAAGAGAAAGAAAAGGAACCCCGAGCGTTTTCGCGGACACCCGCGGCGGCGGCGGGTCACCAAGTGGCGTATCTGGCACCTCCCCTCTCGTGGGCCGTTTCAGCAGATCCGGATTGATGGGGTCGGAGCTTGAGTAGACCATCGCAAAGCGCGGATTCTCTAGCAAGAGCGGCGTCAGCATTTTTTCAAAGAAGCCTGCAGGCTTTTGGCGAAGCTTCGCCAGCGCGGAGGAAAATGCCAGACCGGCAACTGGATCCTCGCCAAGACGCCACCCCTTCGCCACGTCAAGCAACAGGCTGACTGCGTGCGGACGTTTCCAGGAGGCGCGGTCACGGCGACGAAAATCCACCGTGTTCAGCGCAGCTGCAATGATCTGCCTGTCAAAGCCGTCCCGTATCACTTGCCTGATCGCGGCGCGCAGGAATTGCATTACCTCAGCGGTCCGGCCTTTGCGGACACCGACAAGCCGGATGGAAAGACGCGGCGGAAAGGTATCATCGCAAAAGCGTCCCTCAGCAACATCGGTGCAATGGCCTGCATCAATCAGGCCGCGCCGCAAGGGCGCAAAGGATTGGCCGATCAAAGCTTCGCAAAGAACATCGTAAGCCAGCGAGGCTTGCCGATCCTCGGGCGCGGGTAAAAGCCAGGCCAGCGCGAGCTGCGGCGGGCTGCCGCCGGCGTGGCCGAGGATCAGGGTTCGGGGAGATGCGATAACTGCGCTTGTGCACTGCGGGGGCGCATCTGAGCGGGGGAACTGGCTGAAAACACTGTCGAGGCGGCTCAACTCCCGAGGAATATCATCCACGCCTGCGTAGGCAACCAATGAGTTGGACGGACAATAATACGCCTGATGAAACTGCCTCATCGCCTCATGGCTCAGGTCCGGTATCCGCTCCGGATCGCCCGCATAGTCATGGCTGAACGGTCCTGCGGTAAACAACGAACGGCGCGCGCGGTCCGCCAGAACGTAAAACGCCGACGCATACATGCCTTTCATCTCGTTCAGGACCACTCCCTGCAGCGCGCCATCTGCCGCACGATGCCATCCCTCGCGCCGGAACGTCTCGCGGGTCAAAAGCGGAAAGAACACCGCATCGAGGTAGACATCCACGAGGTTTCCAAAATCGACTGGATGAGGGCTTGCAGCCGGAAATATCGTGAAATCGGCGAAGGTCGAGGCATTGAGATAGCTTTGCAGGGACCCTTTGAGAAGCTCGGCAAACGTCTTCTCAAAGGGATAGGCGCGGGAACCCGACAGAACGCAATGCTCAAGGATATGCGCGACCCCGGTTGAATCCGTCGGGTGCGTACGAAAGGCAATGGCGAAACTCTGCACCGCGTCGGAATTAAGCAAAAACACCGCGTCGGCGCCCGTTTTGTTGTGCCGGAAATGCCTTGTGCGGGTTGCAAGTTCGGGAATTTGGCCGCTGGCAATCTCGGTAAAGCCGAAGGAGCTGTCACGCATTATTGCACGATGCGGCCGATCATATCGGTGATCGCGCTTCTCATCGCCTTCATCGTTTCCCCATCCCCTATGGAATGGCCGGCCTGGGGGGACGCCCGGATCTCGGCCTCGGGCCAATTCGCCGCCAGTGCGAAAGACGTCGAGGGCGGACACAGCAGATCGTAGCGGGCCTGAATGATGATGCCGGGTATCCCTGCAAGTGCCGCCATATTCTGTAGAATTGGACGATCCTTCAGAAAGGAGTCGTGGCTGAAATAATGCGCTTCCATGAAGGGCGACGCGGGCAGCGGTGTCGCGGGATCATTCAGGCGCGAGAGGTCCAATCTGGTTTGTGCTGGCGCTATGTCGGAGAGAATCCGCTCGGTATCGTGCCAGGCAAGCGCAAAGCGGCGACTGTGAACCAGATCGTCATTCAGGATATGCGCCCAATAGGCGCCCAACGGATCCGCGCGCTCCTCCTCGGGCAGAACGCTCAGAAAATCGACATGGAGCGACGGGTAAAACATTGGCAGTGTCCGGCAAAATGCAGCGTCAAGCTCGGCCCGGGTTCCCAGAAAGACGGACCGCATGACAAGCCCGAGAACATGCCCTGGATGGCGCTGCGCATAGGCCAGCGCCAGCGTGGCCCCCCATGAGCCTCCGGTGACAATCCATTTTTCGATCCCGAGTTGCGCCCGCAGCACCTCCATATCGGCGATCAGGTGATCGGTGGTATTGCTCTTGCGGCTGCGTGTCGGCAGGCTGCGCCCAGCCCCGCGCTGATCGAACATCACCAGATAGGCATCCGGTGGAAACAATGTACGATGCGCGGTCTGGCAGCCACTGCCCGGCCCGCCGTGCAAGAATACGAACGGCGTGCCACCGATCTTGCCAGAGGTCTCGACATAGATCTCGTGCCCATCCCCTACAGGCACGTGTCCGGCTGTCAGGATGTCCGCGTCGCGCACCTCATCTGTGCCAGCCCTATTTATCGCCGCTCTCCGTTTCCGGCTCGGGCGTGCCGCCGACAAAATTCCGGTAGACAAACCGCGTAGTTCCTTCTGCGGCCTCTTGGGCTGCGGTTCGGAATATCTCTTCATGGCGGGGGGAGAGGGCGCAGGCCGGATCCGTGTTGGCGGCGTTACCCGTCAAGGCAAAGGCCTGGCAGCGGCAGCCGCCATAATCAATCTCCTTGCGCTCGCAGCTCTTGCATGGCTCGGGCATCCAGTCGGTGCCGCGATAAAGATTGAAAGCGGGCGAATGCTCCCAGATCCACGCCATCGGGTGATCGCGGACCGAATCAAAGGTCAGCCCGGTAATGGTTTCCGCTGCGTGACATGGCAGAACCTTTCCCGAAGGCGAAATGTTGAAAAATTGGCGCCCCCAGCCCCCCATGCAGGTTTTGGGGCGCAGCGCATAATAATCGGGCACGACATAGTCGATCTCCAAAATTCCCGCCAGCCGCTCGCGCGCCGCGTCCACCACAGCGGTTGCTTCCTTTATCTGAGCTTCGCTTGGCATCAGGGCAGCGCGATTTTTCAGAGCCCATCCGTAATACTGGACGTTCGCGACCTCCAGCCGGTCCGCATCAAGCGCCACCGCCATATCGATCAGCTGCGGCAGCTCATGCAGGTTCTGGCGATGAACCACAGCGTTCACCGTCAGGGGCAGCCCGACTTCGCGCGTCCATCTGGCCGCCTCCAGTTTCCTGGCATGGCCCCGCTTGTAGCCGCCGATCCGGTTGGCAAGAATGTCTTCGCTGGCCTGAAAACTGATCTGAACATGGCTGAGACCCGCGTCATAAAGCGCGACCAGCCGCGCCCGCGACAGCAGCACACCCGAGGTGATGAGGTTAGAATAAAGCCCTACATCGGTGGCGCATTGGACCAATTCCTCCAGATCCTTGCGGGCGGTGGGCTCGCCCCCTGAAAAGTGGATCTGGAGCACCCCCAAGTCGGCGATTTCCTGCAAGACGCGCTGCCATTCCGCGGTCGTCAGCTCGGAAGTGGCGCGCTCCATCTCGACCGGGTTCGAACAATAAGGGCACTGAAGGGGGCAGCGGTGAGTAATCTCGGCCAACACCGAAAGCGGAAGGCCAAAAGGTGTCGATCGGTCCGGTGCTATACTGTTCGCGCGCGCCTCAGTCACTGTGCCGTCTCCTTTATTTCGGTCAGAAACCCCTTATCCGCGAGTTCCTGAAGCATCACCGTCACGTCCTGCCCGATCTGCGATTCAGGCGCGTCATATATTCCCGCAAGTTCGGCAATCAAGGCCGCCACGGATCTCTCGCCGTCGCACATCTGCAAGACCTTGACCGCAATCGGGTCGGGGATCAGGATGCGCTCCGGTGCCAGCAGCAACCACCGCTCGCGCAGCTTGTCAAATTTCAGCCTGACATGGCGCGGCAGTATCGGGCGTGTCCCGGCCTCCAGCTTCATATGCCTGATGGCCATGGTTACACCTCCTCGGGCCGGAATGCGCCGGGCGGCGTGAAACCCGATACATAGGCATGGTAGAGGGCATCGAGCTGAACCCAAAGCACTTCGGTCTTGAACGCCAGCGCCTGACAGACGACCTCTCGCGCCTCAGGCGTGGTGGCATGGCTGCGCACGTAGTCGAGAGCAAAATTTGCATCACGCGGCGCCTGCTCCAGACGCCGCTGGAAATAGGTCATGACCGTAGGGTTGATGAAATCATAGTGCTTCAGCATCCCCGCGATACGTTGCTCATGGATCGTGGGAGCGAACAGTTCCGTCAGTGACGAGGCGATGGCCTCCAACGGCGATTGCCTGCCGACAAAATTCACATAGGCATCCACGGCAAAGCGTGTCGCAGGCAGGATCCCTTGGGTGGATTCCACATAAGCCGGATCCAGCCCCAAGCCTGTCGTCAATTGCAGCCAGCGCTCAATCCCGCCTTCGCTGCCGACGTCGCCATCGTGATCCTCGATCCGGTGGCGCCACTCGATGCGCGTCCGGCGATCCCGAAACCGCGACAGCACCACCGCATCCTTGATCGGGATCGAGCTTTGATAATAATAGCGGTTCAGCGCCCAGGCCTGCACCTGCCCCTTGGTCAGCTTACCGCCATGCAAGAGTTCGTGAAACGGATGCAGATTGTGATAGCGCGCCGCCCCGATGGACCGAAGCCGCTCCTCCAGCGCGTCGGCGCTGGTCAATGGCTCGCCCTGCGGCAGCGATGTGTTCGCCTGACTCACAATATGATCTCCTCGCCCGGGTCCGGAATGCGCCACCCTGCCTCTTCCATCTGGCGCCGCTGTGGAGTTCCGGGGCGCAGCACGGGGTTCGAGTTATTGATATGGATGAACAGTTTCTGCCCGATATCCAGATCCTTCAGGCCCACCATTGCGCCATCCTCGCCCGAAATTGATACATGACCCATCCGCTGCCCGGTCTTGTGGCTCAGCCCAGCGGCGATCATCTCGTCATCCTGCCAGAGCGTGCCATCAAAAAAGACGAGCGGCGCACCCTTGATGCGCTGCTTCAGTTCTGGAGTAATCTGACCGCAAGCGGCGATGAAGTAAAACTCGGCACCGCTCCCTCGTTCGCGAATATGCAAGCCGATGGTGTCACCGGCTGCCGTCTCCGCGCCCTGCGGCGTGCCCTCCAGATACCAGGCAGGTTTGCCTGGAACATCAAACGCCTCCGCCGTCAGACCTGAGCGTGTGCCATCCTGAAGCATCAGATCAAAAGGCACACCCGTCTGCACCCGCTCGCGCGGCACGCGCTCCTGATGCAGGACATTGAATATGCTGTTATCCTCCAATACGGACAGAACGCGAGCGTGCCCATATATTGTAAATGGCGACCCTTCGCGCAGACTCAGCAACCCCGTCACTGCATCGACCTCACCGTTGGTAAGGATGACGCCCGCAATAGGACTGTGGCGGACTTCTTCCGATTCAGGATGCAATTGAGGCGTTTCGTTGATCTGTTGCCGGACATCCGGCGATGCGTTGATCAGGAACCAGTTTTCACCATCTCCGCTGACCGCGATTGAAGCCTGCGTACCCGCAAGTGAGCCATCGGCGCGCGCGGCCTTGCAGCCGGCGCAATTGCAGTTCCATTGCGGTATTCCCCCGCCCGCTGCGATGCCGAGAATGACAATCTTCATAGGCGCCACCTCCGGCAATATTCAGCGGGCGAAGGTCACATCTTATGACTGCGTCGCGCAGGCATACATGTTGATTTCCATACCCACGGGTACTTCTTCGATCTTGGGTGCGTTCCAAGCCATGAATTGTCTCCCTTTCACCTTTTGCAGCCCAATGCTGCAACATTGAACTTAATATCGGACCTGCCAAATACAATCTATATCTATGATAGGACCAACCTATATCTCTGTGAGAAGGGAACGCGGCAAATCATGGACCGGCGGCGTTTCGCATTCGGTTCCCGCTCTCTTTAGCGCTTCTATCAACGCTGCATAGGCCGGATGATGCAGATATTGAGGAGCAAGAAGCGCCACGATCTTGCGTGGTTGCAGATCGACACGATAAAGCCGCACGTCGCTGGCCACCTTGCCCCCACTCAGCGTGGCCAGCACTGGGGCAAGGCAGATGCCAAGGTTCTGCTGCACCATGGAGATTGCGTTTTCATAGCTGCGGACCCGCGCAAAAAGCGTGTTTTGCGGCAATGTGCGGTCATACCACGCCTGCACCCGCGCATTGTTATATGTCCCGAACGAGAACTGGATCGTGCGGTTCAGAATGGGTTGATCCTGCACGTCTTCAAGTTGCAACCGCGCGGGCACCACCAGAACCATCGGATCTTTCATGATGGTGACCTGATGCAATTCCGGACCGGGCTGTTCGGCGCTGTCCGACACTGTCAGCCCCAGATTGATGTGTCGCCCATGCAGCAAATCCATCACGTCCGCGGGGGCGCTGTCGTGGATATCGAAATCGGTATCCTGAGTTACGGCATGCACCGCCCTCAGCGCCCGGGGCAGGAGTACGTTGAGGATCGAGCTGAGACCGGCGAGGCGGATGGTCTGACGCGCGCCTTTCTCCATCGCCTCCACGCTGTCCTCCAGCGCCTGCATGCTGTTCAGCACACGTTCGGCCAAGCGCAGAATACTGCGCCCTTTTTCGGTCAGGATCATCCGGTTGGACCGGCGGTCGAACAGCTGCGCACCGACCGACCCCTCCAGCCGTGAAATCTGTTGAGAGAGCGAGGGTTGCGCCACCCCCAGTTGCTTGGCGGCCTTGGTCAAGGTTTCGCTATGCGCCACGACAGAGAAAATCTGAAGGCGCCGCAGGGTGATACCATGACCCGCAGTCATAGCTTCAGGCGCATCGTCCACGCGGCGAGCCAATTTGCGGTTCAAAGATCTACCCTTTTCAATATTCGTGCCCCCACGCGCTGCCCGTGCGGCCCGCGAGGTCAAATGCCCCTGCCGGGCCGCGCCGAGCGGCGGGATTTTCAGCCTTCCGGGCTGGTCTCGGCCTGCGTCTTCAACCCTTCCAAGCCATCCGTGATGAACTTTTTCATCGCGTCGATGGCAGCCTGGTCGCTGAACCTGTCTTGCGGCTCGTTGGTGGTGTCCGCGCGGTAAAAGCTCGCTTTCCAGACCACTTCCGCCCCGTCAGGAACCGGTTCAACGGTGACATCATTCGTGTAGTAACTGACTGGAAACGAATCAGGATCTTCGTGTGACAGCCGCCAGCGGATGTGCATGGCCGTATCGTCGATACGGTCGATGCCGTCGATGACGCTGCCGCCTTCCGCAAAGGTAATTGTCCGTTTGCCACCCTGCCCTTCGCCCTCCATTTCGGCCGATGCGATATCCGGATGCCAGACCGCAATCGTTGCGGGATCGCGCAGGATGTCCCAGACGGCCTCCGGCGCGGCCGCTATCTCGATCCTGTGCTCGGCCTGTTGGGGGGTGGGTCCATGCGCCGAGGCTGGCATAGCCAACATCGCGACTGGCATGACCGCCGCGCATAATTGTCGAATATTCATGTCATCTCCTTTCTGATACGGGACGCGCCCGCAGGTTGGTGGCCCACAAGAACAACAGCATGATAAGCGCCGCACCCGCAAGAAAAGGTGACAGGCTGCGCGCCGCTGTCACCATTCTGGTCGGCGCGTTCTGCGCAAGCGCGCGGTCGATTGCAGCGCGCCCTGCGGCAAGGCGCAGAAATCCAAGACCGCGATCCTCGGCCAGCCGCTGAAGATAGCTTGCGCGAAGGCTGGAGAGATGTTCGCTCGCGCTTTCCTCGCCATCGGCATCCGCGGAGGAGTCGAGGCCGCCTGACGGCGAGTGGCTCTTGCGGGTGGGGACATGCTGCACATCCTCAGCGCCGTAAAAGCCGGTCTCGCGGCCCAGATCATCGTATTTCGGGATCGGCGCGGAGGTATCGCCGCCCACCCCCAGGATCAATCCGCCGGGGCTTGATTGGCCGGGCTTTTGGGCGCTGGCAAAGGGCAAGGGCGGCGCCTCCTGCCCGTCGGTGATGAAAATCAGCGAAACGCCCAAGTCCTCTGCCCGCGCCAGCGCGTAGTCCAGCCCCTTGGATATCATGCTGTCACCATCCCAGGCCATGCGCCAGTCCAGCCCCATAAGGCTGCCCTTGATCGCAGAAAAGTTGGCACAGACCTCGATTGGCTCGAACAGCGTCACGCTGCGGCGCTCGGTAAACAGACCAAGACCAATGCGGCTGCCGCAAGGACGCGCGGTAATCCAGTCGAGCATGGCCTGCTTTGTGTAATCCAGCCGGGCAACACCATCCATATCGCGCACGTTCATCGATCGCGTGATATCGATCACGACCAGCGCGTCATTTACCGGGCGCTGCCGCGTCGTTCCGATACCAAAGGCTGAAAGCAGCGCCAGCAGGGTAACGGCCGCAGGCAGCAACACTCTTTCGACGATGTGGCTTTTCATGGCGCGCCTCGTGGCATACCCGGCAGATCGGTCCACAGGCGGCGGGGGCGGTTCTCGGGATCGCTGTCGCCTTCGGCCTCGGGGCGCGGCAGATCCCGCACAAGGCGCATGGCGAGGTCAAGGTTCACCTTGGCATCCTTATAGGCCGGATCGGCGCGGAGCGCATCGCGATACGCTGCCTTGGCAAGGCTTACTTCGGGAATTGAATCGTTCAGCCGGGCCGTCTGGATCAATTCGAACGCGGCGCGCATCCGGGCGTTGCCGATGGCATATTGCGCCTCTGCCATCTGGACATCAGGCGCACCTATCATGAGGGGCAGCACATCCTGCGCCTCCAGCAGCTTGTCGCGGTGCGCAAGGAACAGGATGCGCCCAAGAACCGCGCGCGTATCCGCATTGTCGCGCGGCACTGCATTGCGCCCGGCCGCCATCGCGCGAATATCGGAATTGTCGCGCCAGTCACCCCAGACCGCATAGCCGAACCACCCCGCCGCCACCGCCGAACAGAGGAGTGTGAGAGACAAAAGGATAAACCCGAACCGTCTCATCGCGGCCTCATCAGCGAGACAGGCCCGATCGCGGCGTAGGGCCGCTCGAAACCGCGTGCGGCGGTCAGAACAGCGGCGGCAAGCGCGGCGATCAGGTAGAAGATCCAGTCCAGATCACGGCGCGGCACGCTCCGCTCGACCAGAATGGGCTTTGCTTCCATCTTGGCGATCGCGTCCACCGCATCCTGAACCGCCTCGGGGCTTTCCGCTTCGTAAGCGCGATATGTGGTGCCCAGACTTTGCAGGAACAGGTGGAGGTGACGTTCGGGCCGGGTCTGGGGAGTATCGGCCTTGCCGGGAGCGGGCTTTTCGAAAATGCTCTTGTCGCCCACGGCGCGCAGGTAAAGCCAGTACAGATTCACCTGCTGCTCTACCGCCATTTCGCGCAGTTGATCCTGCACCTGCGGCGCAATCACGGCCGCGCCATCCGAAACAAGGACAACTGCCCGGGACCCAAGCGACGAGGCATCGCGCATCATTTCCATCGCAAGGGCGAGGCCGCGTCCCACATCGGTCTGCGACAGCCCGCGCTCGGCCTGCGCGTCGATGGCGGCGGCGATGGCGACGTGATTGGTGCTCATCGGCAACACCTGTATCGGCGCCGTCGAGAAATTCGCGATGCCGATACGGTCGTCTGGCCGGCGGGCGACGAAATCCTGAAGAATGCGGCGCGCCGCTGCCGATTTGCTTTCATTCTCACCGTCTGGCGTACGGCCTGCAAATGTATCGTCCATACTGGTCGAGCGATCGATCAGCAGCACCAGATTGGCACCCTCGCCTCGGTAGGTCACGCTGCCGCCCTTCAGGTAGGGATCAGCCATTCCGAAGATCAGGCCAGCGATGGCAATGATTCCGGCGCCTGTCAGGATGCGGTCAATCGCGATTGATGCACCATCTGAAGGCCGCAGGTCCAGACGCGGCACATCGGAGGCGCGCAGCCAACGGGTAACGACCGGAAGCAGCGCCAGCGGCAAGGCGATCAATACCAGCGGCAAGCCCAGACCCATCATCCCTGCCCCCGTTCGATCCGCGCAAGATCGCGGGCCAAGGCATCCGGCTCGTCACCCGCCACAGGCCCGACGCCGAAAAAAGCCGCGTCAGACGCTTTGAAGAACTCGGCCAGACGGTCCGCAACCGGAGTGAATTCGGGACGTCTGGACAGAAAATCGGGCAGATCGGCGCCAATCAGAACGCGTCCGAAGGCTGCATCGAAGGCACGGTGCAGACTGCGCCGCCGTTGCGCCACATCCGGCATATGCGCCATGCCGCGTGCCGCACGGGTAAACGGCCGCGCAGGGCGCGCGCGGAACGGCCCCCATGCCTGATGCCACGCCATAGCCAACAACGCGCCCAGCAACACCAGCAGCGATCCACCCAGCGCCATCCTGTTAAATCCCGGATCAATCAGGCGGAATGGCGGATCAGGCTGCAACTGGTCCGGACCCGAGGGCGCGGTGATGGGGCGGATCGGCGAGGTGACAAAGGAAAATCCCGGCAGCGCGGCCTCGCTCCCGTCGGAAAACCGCAGCGGCGACGGCGGCACCTCGCGCAGCTTCGGCTCCAGCGCCGAATAGAAATTCTGCCACAGCAGCGTCACCTCGACGCCGCCCTTGATATCCTTGACCTCGACATCCCGCAGGTCCAGCCAGTAATCCACCGCCCGCGGCCTTGGCAGACTGGCCCTGTCCAGCGTCACATCATCCGGCAGATCGATCCGGATCCGCTGAACCAACTCATCGCCCAGCCACCAGCCATAGCCATGCGGATTCTCTGCCCGGATCACCGGCTGCGCGAGCGCAGGGGCGGACGCGATCAATAAGATGGCGATCAGCCACTTCACAACGCTGCCTCGCCCAGAGCGGAAATAAGCTGATCAATATCGATACTGTCTCGAATTTCCATCGGGCGCAGCCCGTGGTTCAGGAATACTCCCCTCAACGCACTGCGGTGGATTTCGCCGGCCTCGCGCTGGCGCGCGGCCCATTTTCGCGTCGTCAGGACGGTGCGGCGGCGGCCGGATTCGGGATCGCGCGCCTCCGCAAGTCCGAAACGTTCTGGCGGCTCCTCCAGCCCGGTGTCGCGCAACCAGATCGGCAACACCGGGCGCGGGCTGAGCGCATCCAGCAACCTGCTCAATTCGGGCGAGGCCAACGCGAAATCGGAGATCAGCACAACCAGAATGCGGCGCTGGGGAAGAGCTGCACCGGCTTGCGCCAATCCATCCACGCCCTGCCCTGCCGGGGCAACGCCAAGAACCATCTGGCGGACATCCTCGCCCAGTCCGGGGCGGCGGGATGCAGGCTGGAACGCCAGTTCTGCATCACCCCCAATGGCATGCAGCGCCGCGCGATCTCCGCCGCGCCGCGCCGCCTGCGCGAGGCCGCCCGCCAGCAATGCAGCAAGGCCCCGCCTGTCAGAGGTCGCAGAAGGCGCGAGAGATGCCGACGCATCCAGCAGGATATGCAGGACCAGATCTGTCCGGCGCTCGAACCGGCGGACATGGAACCCGCCGAATGGATCGGTAATGGACCGGCGCAGATCCAGACGTCGCGGATCGGGAAAGGCCAGCAAAGGCGCTATATCGGCAAAGCTGTCTCCGGCGCCGCGCATCCTGCTGCGATGGGCGCCTTCCATCAGTCCGGGCAGGCTATGCGCCAGCCGCCAAGCCAGCGCATCGAAAAGATATAGCTCGTCGCCAGCTTCATTCATTCCGCAGGCACCGGGATCTTGTCCAGCGCAGCCCGTATGAGCGCGGGCACAAGGATGTCGCGGCGTGGCTCGTAGGCCGGACCCAGAAACGTGCGGTGCGCCATCACCGGCTCGAATACGTCACGGACGTCTTGTGGCAGGACCGCCTCACGCCGGTCGGCCCAGGCGGCCGCCCGCGCCACCCGCACCAGTGCCTGCATCCCCCGCGGGCTGACCCCGCCCCGCACCAATGTCGCCATGTCGGCCTGCTCGATGAGCAGACCCGCGCCCTGCGGATCACGCAGTGCGTCGCACAGGTCAAACACGTAGCGCTGCAACGCGTCGCTTGTATGAATGTTATTCTGGATGTCCCGCCCCAGCGCGTTCAGATCCCGGTAGGGCAGCAGCCCTTCGGTCACGCCCGCGATCAATGTATCGGTATCGTGGAACCGGGTCTCGAAAGCCAGCGCAGTGCGGTCCTCGCGCGTTTCCGGCAACAGTACGGGAATTTCAATCATGAAGCGGTCGCGCGCAGCCGCGGGCAACTCGAAGGTTTCATCCCGCTCGATCTGGTTGCGATCCGCGAAGACCTGAAGATGCGGAAAGCGGTGTTCCTTGCGGAAGGCCGTCAGGCTGCGTTCGGCCATCAGGCGCAACAAAAGGGCATGAACCTGCGGACGCGCGCGGTTGATCTCGTTGAAGAAAAACACCGACAGGTCTTCGCCATGCAAAAGCGCCGGACCGGGTTCGATGCGCGGACGGCCATCGGCGTCAAGATGGGCGTCATAGATCAAATCGCTGGGCAGCAGATCGACCGTCCCTTCGATTCGCGAGAACGGGCCTCCGATTGCGCGGGCGACCGCGCGCAGCAGCGTGGTCTTTCCCGTTCCGACATCACCCGCCAGCAGCACGTGACCGCGGGCCAGCACCGATAGGAGGATAAGGCGGATCACCCTGCGCTGCCCTAGGATGATGCTGTTTAGTTCGGCACCCGCTTCGTCAAAACGCGCGTGCCATTCGTGCGAGGGTATTTTCTGCTGGAGCATTGGGTACCAAAACTTTGCGGGCATGTGCCGCGCCGGAACGTGTTCCTTGATGACAGCTCAGGCGCGGCACGCGCCGGTTCGATCAGGAAGGCGGAGCCTTACCCTCTTCGAAACCGGGAATCTTTTTCACGTCATACTCAAATTCGCCGGTCTCTTTCTTGTTCCAGATCCGCCATTCGTTGCGGTTGCCCATCGCGGCCAGCGAGTCGCCCTGTTTGGAGACTTCGGCCGGATCGTGCTGCGGATCGTATTCCGAGCCTTCTACCTTTTCCGGGAATCCGGGCTTTGGCTCCCAGCAATTTCCGGGGGCCTTGCAATTTGTGCCGTCATAGGCAAAGGCGGGTGCCGCCAGCGAAAAAGCCGCAATGATGCCGAGCGAAATTAGTCTCATGGTGTGTCTCCTCCTTCTCTTCGGGTGTGTGCCGGATTGGCGATAAGGCCGCGCGGCCTTGGATGGCGCGGTCGTACCTACTGATCCGCGCTGTCTTCTGGTGGTACGAAAGGTGTGAATTTTTCGCGCTGCTCTGGCGTCAGCCAGGTCGCGGTCTTGGGGTCATCGATATACAGATGGCGCACCCAGGCCATGGTCAAAAGCATCTCGTCCAGCGTGAGGCTGCCCCACATCGGTCCCATCTGGCCGGACGCACCCCCGTACAGCGTCGAGAACATCCCCTCATCCGTCTCGTTCCGGGGATACGTCCAATAGTTGTCATTGAGGCCGGGCCCGATCTTGCCCTCGGCGTAGTGGCCGTGGCAGCCAGAACACATCGGACCGAAAAGCTCCTCACCCTTTTTCAGGGCGTCAGGGTCCTCATTGTAGATGTTCACGCCTGTCTCCATGAATTCCTTCACGGCTTCGGTGTCACGGCCCTCCTCCATGGCCAGATCGAAATCCAGCGGCGACCCGTCCACAGTGTTGTAAAATTGCGGTTGCGCAGATGCGTAAGAAGGCACCGTAAGGATGGCGATTGCCGCAAGAACTGGATATCTCATTGAATTTCCTTATACCTCAACTGTCCATCGGCAGGGTGGGAATGCCTTCTTCGTCCAGAATTGCCTTGATCCTGTCCTTTCCATCAGACAGCGCCTGATTGATCCTGGGCAACAGATCGGGCTTGGTTTTTGATACTCCGACCGACTGGTTGTATTGCAGTGGAATGGTCACTCCGTCCGAGCGCTCGATCTCGTTCGTGATCAGGGTCATTTTCAGCGGGGTGCGGGAGTCCCGGACATACCGGCCTGCATCGGGGGCAAAGATGATGCCGATATCTGCATCCCCGCTCGCCACCTCTGACACGACCCTGTCCGCCGGAACTTGCGTATACTTGTTACGCCGATCCTCAAAATCGACGAGCGAAGCCTGATAGTTCAGATTGTATTCGTAACGGCCCGTGTATTTCAGGATTGTCTCGGCCGGAGAATGATAGCGGTAGGCAATCGTGGTGAACCCCTCCTGATCCAGATCCTGCCATTTGTCTCCGTTGAAATTCCTGTCCTCGCGGGTGACGAAGGCGTAGCCGCTGCGGTAGTAGGGATCGCTGGTCAGCAGCCGCTCGTCCCCCTCATCCACACCGATCAGCACATCGCAAAGATCCTTGGCGATGCCGTCGCGCTCCAGAAAGATCGCGTCCTTGTCGATCTTCACCAGATCGAGCGTCATTCCCGCCTCATCCGCGATGACCTGAGCGATCTTGTTCTCAAATCCGCTGCCATCGGCGCTGGAATAGGGTGCATCCTTGGTAGATGTGCAGACACGCAACGTCTGCTCCGCCTCCTGCGCATAGGCGGGGGCAAGGATCGTCAAGGTGGCGCCGATCAGCAGGCAAGACATCCCTGTCCTCATATAGTCATCTCCGGTAAATCATGATGGGTTTGAGGCGGCGGGCCTCTTTTTTGTGGCCCGCCGCATGGTCGATATCAGGTGTCGTCACCTTCGGGGTATTCGCCGACGCTGGGGTCGGAGTACGGGCCCTCGCCATCCAGCGAGAAGACCATCACGCCGCCACCCATCTGGGTGAAGTCCTGAAGGCGGCGGAATGCACCGACCGCACCCAGACCCGCAGTGGGATCCTGAAGGTCGAACACCATGCCGACACCGGGCCAGCCGCCGACACCGTAGTAGATCGCCACATACTGGCGGCCGTCATGCTTGTAGGTCATCGGGTGGCCGACAACGCCCGAAGGAAGCTTGAACTTCCACAGAAGATCGCCGTTGTCGCTGTCGCGCGCCTTGATGAACCCGTCCAGCGTGCCGTAGAAGGTCAGCCCGCCGGCAGTCGCCATCGTGCCGCCCCAGACCGAGAAGCGCTCCATCTTCTCCCAGGCCATTTCGCCGGTTATGGCGTTGTAAGCCTTGATCTGGCCCAGACCCAGACCGTTCTGACGGTCGCCCTTCGGCCCCGGATACATGTTCAGCGTCGCACCGACAAAGTATTGTCCGGCACGGTAAGGCAGCATGAACGGCTCCCAGTCCATGCAGATATGGTTGATGCCGAGCATGAACAATTCGCGTTCGGGGTCATAGCTGTCGTGGCCTTGGTTGTGATAACCCATGGCCGACGGGCAGATGTCGCGTGCCTTGTGATCCATGCGCGTGCCGAATTCAGGATCGCGCACCGGCAGGCCGGTATCGAGCTGCACTTCCTTCACCCAGTTTACCGTATCGTCCATCTTGTTGGCCGAGATCAGATCGCCATTGGTGCGGTCCAGCGTGTAGACGATGCCGTTCCGGTCGGGATGGGTCAGCAGCTTGCGCTTGTTGCCGTCCTTGTCTTCCTGCTCGGACAGCATCATCACGTTGACGCCGGCATAATCCCATTCGTCATGGGGGGTCTTCTGATAGGCGAACTTTGCCTCGCCCGTCTCGGACTCGCGGCCCCAGATGGCCATGGTCCACTTGTTGTCGCCGGGGCGCATCGTTTCGTTCCAGGGCGCGGGGTTGCCCGAGCCATAGTAGAAAAGATCCTCCTCGGGGTCATAGGCATACCAGCCCCAGTTGGTGCCGCCGCCGATCTTCCACGCGTCCCCTTCCCAGGTTTCGGTTCCCAGATTGAACTGCCCGTAATGGGGGTTCGGCTCATTGAAGTCCTCGGCCAGCAGGATTTCCTCGTCGGGGCCGGTCGCAAATGCGCGCCAGACCTGCGCGCCGGTCTTCACGTCATAGGCGGTGACATAACCGCGAACGCCCAGTTCGGCGCCAGAACTGCCGATCAGCACCTTGTCCTTGATCACGTAAGGCGCAATGGTCAGCGTCGCGCCGACCTTGATATCGGCATTTTCCATCATCCAGACGGTTTCGCCGGTTGCCGCATCCATCGCGACGACGTTCCCGTCAAGCTGCGTGCGGAAGATCAGAGGATCCATTTCGTCATCGCCGGGCCAGTAGGCCAGGCCGCGGTTGACAATGTCGCAGCAGGCGACGGTTCGCGCTGTCGGGTTCTGCTGGGGCTTGTTCTGCCACAGGATCTCGCCCGGATCGTCCAGCGCCACGGCAAAGGTCGTATTGGGAAATGGCGTGTGGATATACATCTTGCCGTCAACCACCAGAGGCGTGCCCTCATGGCCGTGCAGAAGACCCGTCGAGAAAGACCAGGCCGGGTGCAGATTTTTGACGTTTTCCTTGTTGATCTCGTCCATTTCCGAATAGTTGCGGGCGTTGTAATCCCTGCCGGTCATGATCCAGTTTGCAGGATCCTTGGCCAGTTCCACCAGTTTGTCGTTTGCCAGCGCTGGCTGCATTCCGGCAGCACTGATCGCCAATGCACTGGCCAAAGCCAGTGGCGAGGCATGAGACAACGTCTTTCGAAGTCTGTTTCGCATATGATCCTCTCCCTGTTGTGCGCTTGGCCATGACCGGATATCAGGCACTGACCCCACTGGCCCGGAACGCTTTTCGATCTGGTTTGTTTTTCGGCCGCGAGCCGGCGCAAGACTTATAGGAACACATGGTTTGTCATCTGTCTGCGGGGACAAAGCCCCGAGATTGACGGGGGATTTCACCCGGTGCTGTCAGAAAATCCCCCGCATGGCGGTTCCACCTGATCGGGAACGAGGCGTGAGCGTCTTGTCTGCAGATGCGGTATCGGTTCGCGAGCCGTCAAATTATCCTTCGTGTACGTCACTCAACCCAACTGCACGCTTTTCCGCCGAGCATCCAAGATCAAGAATTCGTTCCCTGATTTGTGCATCTCCCCTGCTATGATGAACGTGCGAATCACACCGCTGCACTTATGAGGATCGATGGGAGAAAACGTCCGCAGAGCCTTTTGGGCCGCAAGAACGCTGGGTCTTGTTGCCGTTATTGCGCTGTCCGGCTGCTACGAGTCGGAAGACGAAACCATCTCCGCCGAGGACGAGGTGCAGAGCCAAGCGCCGGAAGCCGCTGCATCCGGGTTTTGGCTCGACGCCACCGATGACGAACAGCCCCTGGCATTCGTGGCCCGCGTAACAGACACGCCAGCCGAGAGGCTCGCGCCGGGACTGGAGCGTGCATCCGCGCTTTATCGCGAAAGCCCGCGCATGATTGCCAACCGCGCCGTGCAGCTATGGCAGGAGATCAGGGAAAAAGATGGAGATCAGATTGACATGGTAACGCTGCTGGATGACCTTACAACGACCAGTGGTGCAGCCGAACACAGTCTGGGATCAGTGATCCAGCGCTACAGGGTCTTGCGAACTCAAGGACAGGATCATGCCACCGCCATCTCTGGCGCGGCCGCAAACGCGCAATGACGTTTGTTTCGAGTACTTCGACTGGTCATGCCAGTGCCAGGACGCCGCGCCGCCTTTCGCTTCTGGGTCTGGTGGCAGCCTTGTCGACGGCTTTTGGCATTTTCCTGTGCCTTGCCATCGCCGGGATTCTTGTCGCCAACGCGCGCGGGGCGATCAGGGAAGAAGCTGCGTCAGCCTTCGCATCCGCACAGAGTGCGGCCGAGAACCTGCTGGCATTGAATTTGTCCGGGCCCCGGGCGTTGGAAAGCGCACTACGTTTATCCCAAGGCATCGACGCCCTGCGGCACGTCTCGGCACATATCACCGCTGTGCCCAGCGCGACCGGGCAACCGCAACCAGGCATCATCGAAGCCAACACCCCACCTCACGCACCCCAATGGTTTGCCCGATTGTTGCGCCCCCAGATCGAAACCGGTCTGTTTCCCATTTCCAACGATCCTGGCGTGGGGGCGCATATTCGCATTTCCAGCGATCCAAGCGATGAGATCGCGGAAATCTGGCAGGATTTCCGTGCCATCATACCCCTGCTGGCCGTGGCGGGACTTGCCATGATCGGTTTTACGCTGACCATCAACAATTTGATCCTTCGGCGGCTGCGACGGATACAGGACACGATCGGCGCCATCCGGCAAGGCGATGTGGCGCGCCGCGCACCGGGCGACAATCTGGTGGAATTTGCAGTTCTGGCCGACGGGGTGAATGATCTTGCCGAGCATCTTCAGGCCGAACGCAGTGACAATGATCTTTTGCACAATCGCCTTCTGAGCTTGTCGGAATCCGAGCGCGCAATAATAGCATCGGATCTGCATGATGAAATGGGTCCGCAGCTTTTCGCCCTGAATGCCGCTCTTGCACAGGCGCAGGTCGCGCTGGACGATGTCGAGGGTAAGGGACGGGGGCAACTGGAAGACGCCCTGGCCGCTTCCGTCAGACATGCGCAATCTGTCTGTGACAGCGCCCGCACCGCCATCTGCGATCTGCGGCCCATGCTGATCGGGCATGGCTCCCTGACCGACCTGCTTCAGGATCTGGTCGCGGATTTCGCTGATATTGCGCCCAGGGCGACGATCCGGCTGGACGGCGCCTGCGATATGCGTTCAGATGAGTTGGTCGAGCTTTCGATTTATCGCTTTGTCCGCGAAAGCGTGCTGAATGCAATACGTCACGGCAACGCGGACAGGATAGACATCACCCTGCACTGCGACAACGCCGCGCCCGGCCTTGTCAAGACCCGTATCACCGATAACGGCCGGGGGTTCGCAGGCAAGGTGCCGGTTGAGAGCTATGGGCTGATCGGGATCAAAGACCGCGCCCGCGCGCTGGGCGCTGAATACCTGCCACCCTACCGCGACGGAGAGATTACAGTTACCGAGTTGAATGTGCCACTCCCATGAACCTTCTTGCTTCTCCCTCCCCCATGCAGGCCAAAGCCCGGCGGCGCATCGTCATTGTCGATGATCACCCCGTCGTGGTCGAAGGCTGGCGCCGTATTGTCTGCGCGCATCTGGATTGCGAGGTCATCCTTGCCACCTCCGCGCTTGAGGGCATGCGCGCCTGGCGCAGCGTTCAGCCTCACCTTGTGGTGGTGGACCTGACGCTTGGCGACAACAAGGTTGCAGGGATCAAGCTGATCGAGCGGTTGCGCATGCTGGACATGAACCTGCCCATCCTTGTCTTCACGATGCATCGCAGTCAGGTGCTGGCACGTCGCGCACTGCACGTCGGCGCCAACGGGATCGTCAACAAGGATTCCCCTCCGGCGGAAATCCTGAAGGCGACAACCGATGTCATGGCGGGCGGCACCTATGTAGAGCACCGGCTGGCGACGCAAATCGCGCTGATGGATGTCCGGAATGCCGGCAAGAACAGCCGCCTGACCGCGCGGGAGGAGGAGATTCTGGGGATGATAGCCAACGGATTATCCTATCGCGAAATCGCCGACCGCGCCTGCATCAGCTACAAGACCGTATCGAATGTCAGCCTGACGGTCCGCGAAAAACTGGGCGCCACGAACCTTGCCGATCTTGTGGTCAAGAGCATCAGATATTTCGACGAACACTAGGAGCGGCCGGGATATGTGAGCGCGACAAACCCCGGCATTTTATTTCGCACGGCGACGCTCCGGCCGCATTGATCTGGCAGTCCTGAAATGTAAGAAGACGTCGGGATGGCGGGCACCTGTGCTCCCCTCCCATTCTTTGCGACGGCCAAAGTTCAAAGGTTAATTCAGCGTGGAAGATCCTGTAGTTCCGTTCGACCTGACGCGGATGTTTCTGGGAACCGATCCTGCGCTTTTCTATCTGGAAATCGTTTTCCGGACGCTTGTCATCTATATATACTCTCTCCTGCTGATCCGCTGGGTCGGCGGGCGCGGCATTGCGCAGATGTCAGTGGTCGAATTTCTTCTGGTGATCGCGCTGGGGTCGGCAGTTGGCGACGCCATGTTTTATCCCGAAGTGCCGCTTTTTCACGCCATGCTCGTCATTACCTGCGTGGTTGCAATCAACAAGGGCCTCGATATCCTGATTTTCCGCTTCAAGCCTCTGGAAAAGGCGATTGACGGCGGCTCCGCCGAGATGATCGTTGACGGGGTCATCGATCCCAGGACGATGCGCGCGAGCAACATAGGCAAGAACGAGCTGTTCGAGAGCCTTCGCGAACAGGGTTATGTGCAATTGGGAGAGGTTCGGCGCGCCTATCTGGAATCCTCAGGGCGTTTCAGCTTTTTCCGCATTCATCCGCCCCGCACCGGCTTGCCGATTGAGCCGCCATGGGATGTATCCCCTCCGCCCAAATATGGCCCGGGGACGCAGATCATAAAACCCCTGTCTTGCTGCGAATGCGGCATGGTTTGCGAAGGTGGGGGCACCACGCCGCCCTCTTGTCCGCGCTGCGGCGGCACAGGCTGGACACCCGCAGTCGTCAGCGCTCAACGGCACTCCTAGCTGTCAATCCAGTCCTGCAGGCGGGCTGCCGTATCCATGTCGATGGACTGCAAGCGTTTCATCTGCGCCAGATACGGACAGGGCGCGGCAAGCCGCTCTTCGATATTACCAAGATGAAAGACCGATGCCCCCTTCAGCCCGGCCAATTCGTCCCACATGACCGGCACCGCCACCGGCGCCCCCTTGCGCGCCCGCAGCGACCAAGGCGATACCGCCGTTGCACCGCGCTCATTTCGCAACCAGTCGACAAAGATGCGGCCTTTTCGCTTTGCCTTCGACATGGTCGCGACAAAGCGGTTCGGCTCCTTGGTTTCCAGCACATGCGCGAGAGTCTTGGCAAAACCGCGCACCGCGTCCCACCCTTGCGTCCTGCGGAGCGGCACCCAGACATGCATGCCCTTGCCCCCCGTCACCATCGCTCCGCTATCCAGCCCGATATCAGAGAGCCATCCGCGCAAATCCAGAGCGGCCTGTCGCACCTCCGCCCATCCCAGCCCTTCATCCGGGTCGAGATCAAAAACCAGCCTGTCAGGCCGCTCCAGCCTGTCGGTACGCGCGCCCCAGATGTGAAATTCGATTGTGCCCATCTGCGCGGCCGCGACAAAGGATTGTGGGCGCGTGGCATAGAGGTAATCGGCCTTTTCGCCATTGCTTTGCGTGATCGCGATCCGTTGAAGGGCGGCGGGAATGGATCCGCCCCCGTGTTTTTGAAAGAAGCATTCGCCCTCGATGCCCGCAGGGCAACGAAGCAGGGAAAGCGGCCGGTGGCCGGCGATTCGGGTCAGCCTTTCGCCCGCACGTTCGTAATAGCGCGCGACGGCCAGCTTGGTCTGGCCAGCACTGTCGAAAACTTGCCGGGTCGGGCTGGTGATCCTGACGCCGCCGATCACCGGGCTGTCGCTGACGGGCTCTTCGGGCGTTACCATTCGGGCAGGCTTGTCCTCACGCAGGCCCAGATAGCTGGCATGGCGGATATGGCCATCCGCAGTAAATTCGGCAAAGTCGACCTCGACAACCAGATCGGCTGCAACCCAAGTGGCATCGCGCGCGATATTGCCGGGAACAGAGTCAAAGGGACTCGTCTCCCGGATGCGGAGAGCTTTGGTCAACACCTCAAAATCCGGATCTGAAAAACCGGTGCCGACACGCCCGCGATAGCGCAGCCCGTCCGGCTCAAACTGCCCCAATAACAGCGACGCAAAAGGCCTTCCCCCCTTGTCCGACGGGGTATAGCCGCCAACCACGAATTCTTGTCTGCGGGTACATTTTGTCTTGCGCCAGTCTGCTGACCTGCCACTGCGATAGGGGGCATCGGCGCGCTTGCTGATGATGCCCTCACCACCCGCCTTGCACGCGGCGGCAAAAATTTCAGGCCCATTCCCTTGCACAAACTCGCTGGTGCGCAATGCCCCGCCATCCGGCACGCCGGCCAGCAACTCCGACAGCCGGGCGCGGCGGTCCAGCTGCGGAAGTCTGGTCAAACCCTCCCCGTCAAGCGACAGCAGATCAAACGCATAGAACACCAGGGGCCCTCCATCCGTCAGGGCCTGCTGCAGGGACGAGAACGCCGATCCGGTGATACGCGCCGCCATGATCTCGCCGTCGATCAGCGCCGACTTGCAGGGCAGACTCTCAAGAACATTGCCAAGGCCGGAAAATTTCTCGGTCCAGTCGTTTCCGTTTCGCGTGTAAAGCCGCACGCCACCCTTCCCCAAGGCGGCCATACAGCGATACCCATCGAATTTCGTCTCGTGGATCCAGTCGTCGCCCTCGGGTGCGGCGTCATACAATTTGGCCAGCTGAGGTTTTTCAAAGGCCGGACGCGTTCCCCTGTAGCCGCTACCGCGCTGCGGCATCGGCTTGGCCCCGGCGGCAATCTGCGCCATCGTCCGGCCGCTCTGGACTGAGTTGTGATGGTTTTGGGTAAGGCCATCGGGATCATCGGTGGCCAGCGCATCGCGTTCCTTGATCAGCAGCCAGTTCTCCCGCTTCTCACCCTTGCGGGGCTTCATGCGTATCAACGCCCATGCCCCGCGCATCCGCTCCCCATGCAGCACGATCTTGAGGTTGCCTGCCTCCAGCTCTGCGTCAGGATCGCCTTGTGGCAGCCATGTGCCCTGATCCCAGAGCATCACAGTGCCGCCGCCATATTGACCTTTGGGGATCGTGCCCTCGAAATCTCCATAATCCAGAGGGTGATCTTCGGTCCGCACCGCCAGCCTTTTCTGCGAGGGATCCGTGCTCGGTCCTTTCGTCACCGCCCAACTGAGCAGAACGCCCTTCCATTCCAGCCGAAAATCATAATGCAGCCGGGTGGCGTCATGCTTTTGCACCCAGAACCGGAGTCCGGCCCGGCTACCTTGCGCAGACGTGCCCGCAGGTTCCGGCGTGCGCGAAAAATCGCGACGCGCGTTGTAATCAGACAGCTTGTCGCGGCCGCCGGGCATCTAGGATGCCTTTTTGCGCTTTTTCGAGGTGGCTGCGCTGCCCGATTTCCCACTACCCTTCTTTTTCGGCCCGTCACTGCCTAGGCTTTTCTTGAGCGCCGCCATAAGATCAACGACATTTTCACCGCCAGGCCGGTCCTCCTCATCCGCGGCGACACGGGGCGTTTTCCGGTTCTTTTTCTTCGCCTCGATCAGCTCGGTCAACGCCTTCGCGAAATGGTCGGTGAAATTCTGCGCATCAAATGGCGCGGTCCTTTTCTCGATCAGCGCGGTAGCAAGATCCAGCAGTTCTTCGTCCGCCTTGGCATCCTTGATCTCGTTGAACATCGGCTCGCTCTCGTGGATCTCGTCGGCATAGAACAAGGTTTCAAGCAGCAGACCGTCACCGCAGGGCTTGATAGCTACCAGGTATTCCTTGCCGCGCATGGTCATCTGGCCCAGCCCGATCTTTTCACTGGCGCGAAGCGCATCCCGGACAACGCGGTAGGCGTCCTCTGCCAGATCGTCGGTGGGCACGAGGTAATAGGGCTTGTCGAAATAGAGCGGCGGGATTTCGCAGGCGCCGACAAATTGCACCAGTTCAACCGTCTTCTTCGTCTCCAGCTTGATTGCGTCGATCTCCTTGGGATCAAGCAGGATATAGCCACCGTCAACCTCGTAACCTTTGACGATATCTTCCGATTTGACAGGGCCGACGCCGGTCACGGATTTATCGTAATGGATTCGTTTGCCACTTGGCTTGTGAATTTGCCGGAACGAGACGCGGGATGAGGAATCATGCGCGGCATAAAGTTCGACGGGAATCGAGACGAGAGACAGCCTCAGCTGACCCTTCCAGAGTGCGCGGCGTGCCATAGAACCATCCTCAAATTGACATCGTAGAAATGGAACGAGCCAAGATGTCAGAACGATCCATCCTGACATCACTTTCGTGCAGGTGACGTGTTTCTACAGGCAGCGCGGGGCGGCGATCAGCCGAAACATTTGCATCATACAATCTGGAACTGACGATGATTTCGGAACATGTGCGGACAGCC
>JAUNVT010000242.1 GCA_030540655.1 Rhodobacterales bacterium | reverse complement strand
CTTTTGTCATAACCGTCAGCCTTACTTGAGTTGACGGTCTCCGACAGACCCGGGGCGATTCAAGAAGCGATTTTTTCCGCCGTTGACAGGTGACCTCTTTCGGGTGTGACGAATAGAACCTCTTCGAAATTGCTTCGTCACCGCTTGAAACGTTCTTTCAAATGGTCGGCAAGGCGGAAAGCGAGTGTAACAATCATCAATGTTGGGTTCGCGTGGCCGCTGGTGGGAAAAACCGAAGCGCCCGCTACATAAAGACCGTCGACACCATGCACCTTGCAGTTTTGATCAACGACACCGTCTTTGGGACCTGAAGACATGCGTGTGGTACCTGCTGAATGGGCCATGTCGATGATTGCAGCTCTTTCAGCGTTGGGTTGGCTGATCCACTCCTCCAGAACAGGCGCGGGCAAACCGGCATTTATGAATTGTTGTTGCAGTATTTCCGAAAAGCGCGAGATTGTCCGCATTTCCAATTGACCAAGTCTCCAAGAAGCTCTTGGAAGGGGCACTCCAAAGCGATCCTGACGATCAGATAAGGTGACGCGGTTTTCACGTTCCGGCACTTGTTCGCAGATGACCTGTATCGACACCCCGGTCAACTTATGCGGCACACCCCCTGTCTGAAATTCTTCCACAGCAATGTCAGGCCTGAAGCGAACAACCTGATCAACAATGAAACGCGATAGCCTCTTGGGGAATCTCTGGCTTTGAAACGCAAGGCGAGCGGTGCCTTTTGCAACCAGACCGGGCGATTTCAGGATTGAAATACTGTCTGAGATGTAGCTGTCACTGCGGCGCTTCAAGATGCGCTTGGCGGCATCCCACGGATCGTCAGGGGCGCGCTCTCCGGGCATGAAGGCGGCGCAATTCAACAAGGTTTCCGCCTCCTGGACTGCTGCGGTAGGGGCGAGCCCGCGCATATACATGTTGATACCCGCAGATGTCTTGAGTCCGTAAAATCCGAACATTCGTGCCATTTTTGCAATGGCCGGACCCTCAAACTCTGCTACAACGGCGCAGGGATGATCCATGAGATACCGCCCCACAACGTCATGGTCATTGCCAAGGCCGTTGGGATGATGAGTTCGCGAGTTCAGCAAAAGCCGGGCATTCTCGACCGCGCTGGCAGCGAGAACAACCGTACGGGCCTCCACGACTCGCCGCGCGCCTGATGTGTTGGTGACAAGGGCACCTGTAACTACCTTTCCCGTTCCATCCGTCAGAACTTCGACGGCAGTGGCCCCCAGCTTGACCCGGCAACCGCGGGGCGGCGCATGGGTGAATTCCGTGCCGAAGCGCATGACATCGAGAGGATCTACCCTTGATCTCGCAAACTGCCAGAAGAACGAACCAAGGACATTGGGATCGGGGCGGGGCTCCGGCGGTGTTCGTTGCATCAGATCCCAAAGGCGATCATCATAGCAGTTATCGCTCAGGTTGAGGCTGATGGCCGCACGGTGCAATTCATCCGTGAGATCACTAAGGCTAATCGGCCAACCGCTATTGGGCACCCAATGCCGCTTTACAAAGTCGATCTCGTCGAAAGCCGCAGATTTACCGGCCCAGGCTGCTGTTGACCCTCCCAGCACGCGGCAACTGACCCCGTACTCCTGGATGTCGTGGCTCCAAAATCGTGCCTGCGATGCATGGTATTCCTTCCGCCGCTGGATCTGGGCCTCTGTCCAGGTCTCTGGATCGGCTACCACCTCATTCAGCGATTCTGCCTCCGGCGTTTCCTCCAGCCCGCCACTCTCGAGCACCAGAACGTCCAGCCCCGATCCTTCCAGGCCTTTGGCAACCGTCAACCCGGCAGGGCCGCCCCCAATGATCAGAACGTCGCAGGACAGAGAGACATCGCTTCTGACCTCCGAGAGATCCATCATATTCAGCTTGCCGTCCATTCAGCCTCCAGAAACGCCGGGCTTGCGTTTACGATTTCGGGTTCCTTGTAATGTTTTCGGATCATTCCAAGACCTGAGTTAAGCTGCGGCCAGCCGCGCCTCTTTCCCACAAGCGCTGACGGCCTTGTTCAGAACTTTTTTTCGGTAGCGCATGACCGGAACAGGAAATTGCGCACCAAGTGCGACTCGGCAGGTCCGACTGAGAATATCCAGAGTTCTGGCATAGTCTTCCGCGTTATATTCGATGGTTCTATGCGCCCAATCGTGCGGGTTCATCTTTGGGTTGAAGGAGCGCTTCGATAACACCGCTTCCCAATTGGTGAAAACATGTCGGTCGGTGTCGATCAGCCGTTCAGCGCCACGAGTTTCAGCAAAGGCCTTCGCTTGTTCAGGGGTATCGAAGATCACGCTCAAGGCGACTGCATTCTCGGGGTCATTATGTGGCGATAAGCGGCAATGGTCCAAATTTTCAAATGCTTCTGCGATGATCGAATGGCGGACGCGCATCCGCTCCAAAAGCGGGTCGAGCCGGGACAACTGGGCATGAAGCACGGCTCCGGTCAGCTCGGATACCCTGAAATTCATCCCAGAAAACAATGGTTCGTTCGACCTGTCGTGGCCACGCATGAAACTGCCCGGATCATGATACATGCGGGCGCGAACGAAATACCGCTCATCTTTGGTCAGCACCGCGCCACCTTCACCGGATGTCACATTCTTGAAATGGTTAAAGCTGAAGGCTCCAAGGTCGCCGATTGAACCGACGCGGCGATCCTTGTACCGAACACCCACGCCTTGGCAGGCATCTTCGATCACCAGCAGATTATGGCGCTTTGCGATGTCCATGATCGCATCCATGTCACAGACAAGGTTCAGCATGTGAACCGGAAGGATGGCTTTGGTATAAGGCGTGATTTGCCGCTCGATATCGAGCGGGTCAATCGTCAGACTTTCATCGATATTAACCAGGACCGGAACCGCGCCAACTGCAAGGGGCGCGAGCGCAGTCGCAACCCAAGTGTAGGCTGGCACAAGCACTTCGTCGCCCGGCCCGATACCCGCGGCTGCCAAGGCGGTGATCAGGGCATTGGTTCCGCTGTTAACCGTGAGAACGTGATCGACGCCAATCTTGTCAGCAAGCTGCGCTTCGAAACGGGCCGTATACCCGCGCTCTCCCCTTGAATAGCGCAATAGCTGCCCATGCGCCAAGACGCGGCTAACCGCGTAAAACTCCCGAAATCCAACCTTTGGCATTTTCCCTCCCAAGTCACAGGCTTCGCCACGTAGTCTATAAGAAAATGACGATTTGATGACCGATTAAAACCATTGCCGACAGCAGGCCAGAAAATCTGTATTATTACAAGAAATACGAATTAACATCTATTTTTCCGCCTTGCGATCATTGCAGCGGCATCGTCGCTCTACAGGCAGGGGAATCGCAGTTGGCCCTGACTACCTGGGTTGACCTCTTGCGGCTGAGGGCAGGATCGATGCTGGAGGTGGGATTCACCTCTTG
>JAUNVT010000241.1 GCA_030540655.1 Rhodobacterales bacterium | reverse complement strand
GGGGGGGCGGTCACATCATCAGAGCCCATTTTTGACCCCATATCTGCCTCAGCAGAAGGGAATCACAGAAAGAAGCCTTGGGAATCCCGAATCCGATCAGGGCCGATACGCTCTAGCCAAAAAACACTTGCATTTCCGGCGGCGTCCACACACGGTGCATCCGGCCGGTCATTCCGATAACATCCGGCCACCTGAACCGGGGCATCCTGCCGCCCTTGTTTAGCGGCTGCGAGGCCTGAGGTCTTGGTTATCAGTTTTGAGTGCTTTCGTCACCAGTTTTGAGTTTGGTTTTTCGCATGCTCTGTCCGTCGAGTTCGAGGCTTGGGACGGCCGACACTCCCTCGCTCACCGGCTGACGGCGCGGGTCGCGGGCATGGCATTCTTGGACGCCCAAACGCGAGCGCTCCTGTTCGAACCTCCCGACACGCACGAGGATGCGCTGGCGCGCTACGCCCTCACGCCGGAGGATGTCGCGTTGCCAGACGGCGTCGCCGATCCCATAAGCATCTGAGTTTCGCGGTACAGTTGGCATCGGTCCGCGATCTCGCGCGACCGTTGCGCTTGGGTGAAACCATACCGGGGGCTGTTCTCGATACAGTCGCCGACCAGATCGGCATGGATCCCATCGTGTTCGATCTCTACGCCCGACGCGACGAGACGCGGTGCGAGCATCTGGCTGAAATCATGGCGCGGCTATATCTGCGGCCCATGCACGAGCGCGATTACCGTCTGTGCATCCGCGCGGGCGCGGTCGGCGCGGTCGCCACGGAAAAGGGCGAGCCGATCGCTCTGGCGGTGATCGACGCTCTAAAAGCTGCGCGCATCGTCGTTCCGGGCGCGCGGATGGTCGAACGGCTGGTGAAGCGCACCTTAATATTACAACATGCGCGGCTATCGCAGGTCTCAGAGAACCCTGAATGTACCTCGCCAGTTACGCCCAGAATGTAATTTTGGCTTATCTGGGATGCGGATCAATTAGCTGAAGATTGAGTACCACCATTTACATGTTCCGCAGGTTTGATGCCGAGAACGGTGTTGCAAGAGAGGCAGCAGCGAGCCGCGCCCTGCTTGCGGTTTTCATGCATGTCTTAGAGGAAGCATGCGATCAGATCCTGTCCGCATGTGACAGTGGAACTTTCCGGATGGAGCGATGTTCGCAAATTGTACGATCCTGAAACGCTTGGCAAGGAAAGGAAAATGCAATGGCAACCACAGTCGGTACTGAAAGCACCATTCAGGACTTGGTGGAAAACCTGATCCTCCTGGAACATGACGCAATCGCCGCATATGAGAGTGCAATTGAAAGATTGTCCGACACCGCACTCAGCGCCCAAGTGGCAGACTTCAGGCAGGACCACCTGCAGCATCTCGACGTGCTGCAGGAAATCGCCGCCGAAACCGGTGCCGAAGCCCCTGCTGAAGGCGATATGAAGCAGATGTTGACTACCGGAAAGGTCGTGTTGGCCGATCTGATGGGGGATGGCGCCATCCTGAAGGCGATGAAGACCAACGAGGATGACACCGTCACCGCTTACGAGCGGGCGTCAACGCATCAGGACGCCGTCGACAAGTCGCGCACCTTCTTCGAGAAGGCACTGGAGGATGAGCGCCGCCACCGCGACTGGATGCAGCGCACCGCAGAAACGCTCTGAGCAATGGAAGGCAAAGAAACCCGCCGCGGTTTTCCGACCGCTGCGGGCATCCTCTTCGGTCTTGGCATCGGCGGGTTCTTTGACGGGATCGTGCTGCATCAGATACTCCAGTGGCATCACATGGCCAGCAGCGCCGGTTATTCAACGCAGACCGTCGAGGGGCTCCGCTGGAACACGCTCTTTGACGGCCTTTTCCACGCGGCAACCTACATCTTCGTCATTGTCGGTTTGATCCTCTTGTGGCGATCGGCGCGGCGGAGACATCTGCAATGGTCGACCCGCCTGCTCGCGGGCACATTGTTGATGGGCTTTGGTCTTTTCAACCTTGTGGAAGGTGTGGTCGACCATCATCTGCTCGGCCTGCACCACGTCAACGAAACCGTCCCGCGCGAGCAATGGATCTTGTGGGACACCGGCTTTTTGATCTGGGGAGCCACGATGTTCATCGCTGGCTGGTTTCTGTGGCGATGGCCAGGCGGTGGGCGAACATGATCCCCAGGGACGTCATGAATCGCCCCGGATCTTTCGGAGGCTGATTACTCCGTTTCACGCGCCTTTATTGAACTCGTTGCACTGTTCACAGGCTTTTCTACGGCCTCAGCCGGCGAGACGTTCCCCGATGGGCTGAAGCAGGCGGCGGGTGTTGAACCAAGCGACCTACGTCAGGATTTCCCATTCGACGGCATCTGCTGGGGCGGCCATTCTCCCGCTACGGATCATCTTCCGGCCCCGCATGGCCCCAGAGTCGCCGGTCATCGGCGCAACGCCGGCGAGCGCCGCTATTGCCCAATCACGCTGACAGACGACGGCCATCCCTATAGCGTACAATGGCGGCTCTTTTGGCGCAGATGGGTGGAGCTATGATATGGGAACCGTATCGGCTGTCCTTCTGTTGGGGCGATGCCGGCCAAGAGACTCCGGTCGCTGCGTTCTTGCCCCAGCCACAAGAGCTCCTCATGCTGAGAAAGCTCCCCCGCCTCTTGGGGCGGAACAGTCTTATTTGCACCCGCCTGGGTCTGACCGGGATTTGATCGAGCCTCACCTGAAACCGGTGACCCTGACCGCCGCTGAGGTGCTGGAGCAGGCCAACACCCGGGTCAATTCGGTCTATTTCCTCATCTCCGGTATCGGATCGACGGTGACATACGGCAAGAATGGCCACTATGCGGAAGTCGGTCTTTTTGGCTTTGAGGGCATGTCGGGTCTGTCGGTGATCATGCATGGCGAGCAGTCGCCGCAGGAAACCTTCATGCAACATGTGTCCAGCGACATCCGGATCTGGCCCGGGGGCGACATGAAGAACTGGCCCACCTTCAGTTTGATACAATTGTGGTTTCAGATGCCGCAGCGGACTTTGCAGAAGCCCGCTGCGGCGTTTTTCGCGGCGGCGGTAGCTGTCACCTCGGATCGTGATGACATGGCTATGGTGAAGCAAGCGATCGAGGATCGCCGTTGCGACGACAACATCGCCGAAGACGGTACCCCATTCACCGACGGCGCTGTTCGAGGTTATCAGCATCGCATCGCGCTCGTAACGCCGAGAGACGAGTCGGAAGAACAGATGCGCCGTGTCGGACTCCAATGGCAGGTAGCCGAGTTCGTCCAGATCAGCAGCTTGGGCTTGCGTAGTGCGTCAGTCGCTCCTCTAGGCGGTTCTCGGTCTGCGCCTTTGCTAGGCTCGCCACCAGTTCCATCGCGCCGGTGAAGAGCACAGTCTGGCCCCCTGTGGCGCTGGTATCGCAAGCTTGACACATTCCCGGATGCTCGC
>JAUNVT010000240.1 GCA_030540655.1 Rhodobacterales bacterium | reverse complement strand
CGAGGTGCTCAGTTGATATTCTGGCCCCGAATGCTAAGGGACGTGGCCGGGTTGAAGTTCTTTCAGCACATGCAGTCGAAGCTGTTCGATCGCGACGTGATGATTGCGCGCGTTGGATATTCCGGCGAGCGGGGTTATGAAATCTACGCGCAGGCTGAAGATGCCCCGCATGTCTGGCATAGCCTGTTGCAAGCCGGCAAGGAACATGGAATTCAACCCGGATCAATCTGACCCCGCTCCGTGTAGAGGCGAGCCTGTTGTTCCATCGTTTGGCGTGAACGAGGACACGACTCCTTGGAAAGTTGGCCTTGGGTTCACCATCGACAAGAGCAAGGATGATTTTGTCGGGAAGGATGCCGTTCTGGCCAAAAAGGGTCAAGAGTGCTTCAAGACATGCGACGTTTCCTGCGCGTCGGGCAAGCCGTTTTTTGAGGCGACGAAAAACTGTATCGCGCCGGCACGAAGGTGGGCAAGATCGTCACCCCCTCCTAGTCGCACCGAATGAAACAATCGCTCGCCTCTGCCTGTCTCGATCCGGATGTGACCGAGCGTGCCAAGCTGACGGTCGGCAACAAGACCGACGCTCAGGGGGGTACTGTGGAGGACCTGCCTTTCCATGACAAAAAGAAGAAACGCGTTCACGCTTGAACAGGCACCAACTTGTGCCATGATTATAGCATCTCGCGATGCGGGCACTACATATCAAAACTGCACGCGGTTTGTATTAAAGAGGGGTTACGCCGGATGCGGCGCAACCGATAACTCCTTATGACAAAGATCGTGAAACTCTTGCTCGCCTGCGTCCTTGCCCTCAGCTTTGCTGGCAAGTCAGCTGATGCAGAGGTGAGCAACCCCGCAGCGATGGATTCCCCAGCTCCAAGAACAGCCCTTGTACTTGATGTGCGGGGGCCGGTCGCGCCAGCCACGACAGAGTATCTCCGGCAAGAGTTCGAGAGCGCGGAAGGGGCCGCTGTCATCGTGTTGCGGATCGACACACCGGGCGGGTTGGTCACGTCCATGCGCGACATCGTGCAGATGTTCCTCGCCTCGCCGGTTCCGGTGCTGACCTACGTATCGCCCGGCGGTGCGCGTGCCGCCAGCGCCGGAACCTACATGCTTTATGGCAGTCACCTGGCTGCTATGGCTCCCGGCACCAATCTTGGTGCTGCGACACCGGTGCAGATGGGGGGCGCCCCTCAACCCTTGGGAAATGATCAGGACGAGGACCAGAGCGAGGACCGGACCGCGCCGGCGGACGCAATGACCAGCAAGAGCGTCAACGACGCGGTCGCCTATATCCGCGCGCTCGCCGATCTTCAGGAGCGCAACGCCGATTGGGCCGAAGATGCCGTGCGCAAGGCCGCCAGCCTGCCCGCCAACGAAGCACTGAAGCTGCGCGTGATCGAGATCGTCGCGCCTGATCTGGAAACCCTGCTGGCCGAGGCGGATGGCCGCACGGTCAACCTAGGCGGGCGGCAGGTGGTGTTGAAAACCGCCGATCTGGAGATCGTCGAAGTGCCGCCGAACTGGCGCGCCCAACTGCTTGGAATCCTCGCAAATCCGACGCTGGCCTACATGCTGATGCTGGTCGGAATTTACGGGCTGATATTCGAAGTGATCAATCCCGGAGCCCTTTTCCCGGGCGTGATCGGAGGCATTTCCCTGATTCTCGCGCTTTTCGCGCTCAATACGCTGCCCTTGAACGTGGCCGGGATCGGCCTTGTGTTGCTGGGCATCACGCTGATGACAGCCGAAGCCTTCGCACCCTCTTTCGGGGTGTTGGGGATCGGCGGTATCGTTGCCTTCGGTCTCGGCTCGTTCTTCATGTTCGACGATGTGCCCGGCTTTCATCTGTCACCCGGCGTCATCGTTGCGGCCACCGCTGCAAGTGCGGTGCTGCTGATCGTGGTTCTTGCGACGGCCCTCAGGGGGCATCGCCAGCGCGTGGTAAGCGGCGATGCGGCAATGATCGGCGCCGAAGCAACCGTTCTGTCCTGGTCTGGTGAGGAAGGGACGGTACATGTCCATGGTGAACGCTGGCACGCCCGGTCCCGAACGCCGCCCGCTATCGGAACCCGCGTGCGCGTCACCGGGCGAAAGGATCTCACGCTCGACGTCAAACCGGAAGCAGGCCCAGTCGCAAAGGAGAATTGAATGTTACCCCTTGATCTGATTGCCTACGGCGTCATTGCCGTCATCATCGCCGCGTTTTTCATATCCATGTTCCGGATCCTGCGCGAATACGAGCGCGGCGTCGTCTTTACCCTCGGCCGGTTTTCCGGCGTCAAGGGGCCGGGTTTCATCATCCTGATCCCGCTGGTGCAACAAATGGTCCGGGTGGACCTGCGCACCATCGTGCTGGATGTTCCCAGCCAGGACGTGATCAGCCGCGACAACGTTTCGGTCAAGGTGAACGCGGTGCTTTATTTCCGCGTGGTCGACCCTGAACGCGCGGTGATCCAGGTCGAGGAGTTCCGCGACGCCACCAGCCAGCTTGCGCAGACGACCCTGCGGTCGGTGCTGGGCAAGCACGAGCTGGACGAGATGCTGGCAGAGCGCGACAAGCTCAACGACGACCTGCAAGCCATCCTTGACGCACAGACCGATGCCTGGGGCATCAAGGTCGCCAATGTCGAGATCAAGCATGTGGACATCGACGAAAGCATGGTGCGCGCCATCGCCCGCCAGGCCGAGGCCGAGCGCAACCGCCGCGCCCGTATCATCAACTCCGAAGGCGAGGAGCAGGCCGCCGAAAAGCTGGTCGAGGCTGCGGCACAGTTGGCCAAGGTGCCCGAGGCGATGCAGCTGCGCTATCTCTCTACGCTTTTTGACATCTCGTCGGACAAGACGTCGACCATCGTTTTTCCCATGCCGGTCAACCTGTTTCGAGAGTTCTTGGGACAAGGCGCTCAAACGGATGATCAGCAAAGCGATAAAGCAGCGGAACGCACATGACAGTGACGCGTCATTTGCCGATCCGTGATCCCCGGTCGATGGACATCCGCGCACTGGCGGCGGCGGAGTTGCCATTGACGGCCGCCCTTCTGACAGAGGGGATGAGCGGTCAAAGTTGACCCGGCTTCAGCATTTGATCTTGACCCACCGTTTGGATGGCAAAGCCCCCAGGCGGGCCGCCCTCATGTAGCGAGTCCGTCTGGGGGCTTTGCTTGCAGTGCGGTTGTTTTTCTCTGCGGCTTTTGCTCTGCACGAAGCGGTATGACCTGTTGCCGGTCTCGATGATGGAAGCAAGCCGCAGGCGCTGTGCGTGACGCCATCAAAAACCTGACACTCGCAAGTCTCTGAATCGTAAGCCTAACGCCGAGGCTGCGCCTGTGCATCCACCTGTGCATCCAAAAGCGTTTGCGGTAATTCAAAGGGCGAGACTGTACTAATTGGTCGCTGACGCCTTCAAACAGCCAGAACTGCGTTAG